>JAHHSV010000016.1 GCA_020025015.1 Anaeroplasmataceae bacterium | reverse complement strand
GTATTATTAGCCTCTAAAACAGAAAAATCAAAGCTAATTTTCTTACAGCCAGTTAAAAATAAAACAAAAAAGAGAATTATTAGCTTAAAGAATTTCATAAAATCACTGTTCGCTTAATATTTTCCTCTTAATTACTTACTAAATTACCACGGCAATCATCCCCTTGTATAGAAAAATCAATTTAAAACTATACAACATCTCTATATATATTATAGATCTTTTCTTCTAAATGGTAAAGGCTTTACATATTATAAAAAAACAAAGAATGTGCAAAAATATACTTTTCGACTTATTCTCGAAGTTATACATTTGATAATTTTCACTTTGTGTTTTTACTTAAATATTCGTACATTTAAAATTGGATTTTAAAAAAGCAATAGAAAACTTGAGTATAATTTTCATTGTTCATTTATTCTTATAAAAATTCTTTAATCTTATATTTCAAATAAAATTAGCAGTTTTTTCATCAATAGTACAATTGTCTTCTTCTTTTATGTCAAGATTTTTAACTTCAAAATGTTTTTTATTATATCTACCTGTATCATCACCACCAGTAGGTTGAAATATTAAATTTCTGTTTTTCATTATTAAAGTCCTCCAATAATATTAACAATCATTACGATTTTAAAATAAAAGCTTAAAAAAAGATTTTATAAACTTTTATTTTTTTAATAGATTGTAATAGAATATTTTATTTCTACTACTTAATATAGATACATTATATGTTATTAAAAAAACTTTACATCGAGCTTTTGATACGAATCTTTATAGGTTATAATCTGCAAAGTATTCCATTATCAACATCTTATTATTTATTAATTAAATAAATTTGTATACAAACTTATAATTTATTTTTTTTAGTCTTTCATTCGTAACATTCCTACAAATATCATTTTCCGAATTACAAATCATAATAAATTTTCTACTACCATTATCTTCGTTATTTAAATTTATGCAAGCATGACCTACAGTTCCGCTTCCTGCAAAGAAATCCATAACTATTGAATCTTTGTTAGTTGTAGCTCTAATAAGTTCCTTCATAAGCTTTAAAGGTTTAGGGGTTGAAAAATAATCTCTTCTACCAAATAGATTGTTAATTTCATCCTTAGCTGATGAGGTAGTACCGAAGCAATCAAATATTTCAGGAAAGTCTGAAATTTTTTCTTTTAATACTCCATCTTCAATATAAGGTTGCATAACCTTATTTAACTTTGCTTCATTTGATTTTTGGCAAACTATCATATATTCATAATCAGTCTGAATCTTATTAGGATTTAAAACAACTCTATTAACATCAAAGAATGGATGTTTTTTCTTCCATCTAACTACTCTAACGACATCATTACCAAATATTGATTTTGCTAGATTTGTTAAATTATCCACTTCACCCTCATCAATATTTATAACCATAAATCCTTTGTTAGATAATAAATTATAAGCAAGGCTTATTCTTTCACCCATAAAGTTTAAATAACCTTCACCATAATTACCATCCTTATAGCCTATATAATCAATATGTGAATTATATGGGGGATCAATCAAGATAGAGTCTGTCTTCCCTTTATAGGCCTTTTGCATTGATTTTAGAGTATATAAATTATTTGATTCAATCAGATAATTACTGTATTCGTTTCTTTTAATAATATTTACATTATTACAATTTGAAAATGCATTATTATCAATAATTGTTTTCTCATTAACTGATATTGATTTTAAGCTTTCACAATAAGCAAATGCCCATTCGCCAATATAGGTAATTAAATCACTACAATATATTTCTTCTAAAGCTTTGCAGTTAGTAAAGCATGACTTATTAATTATATTAACATTCTTTAAATTAATCTTAGTCATTCTATCACAGCCACTAAAGGCTCCACGCTCTAGAGTTATTACTGATTCAGGAATATTTACTTCTCCAATAGCTTTCCAGGCTGGATAGCAAATAATCTTTGATAGGTCCTTATTATAAAGAACACCATCAATAACCTTAAAGTTTTTAGAATTACTTTCAAATCTAATATTAGAACATGAAACAAACGGATTGTATCCAATATCCTCTAAGGATTTAGGCAAAACTATAGTTTCAATTCCTTTACAATTCCAGAAGGAATTTCTATTTATAGACTTAATACCTTCAAGCAGTTCTAAGCGTTTTGTTTTAATCTTATTTAGAGTACCAATTGCTGCTGTTTTAAAGCCATTATAAATAACATCATCTTTTATATAATACGCCTTTGAATTATTAACTAATTCTAGCTTTGTACAACCTGAAAACGGATTATTTTCCATTTTTTCTAATGATTCTGGTAATGTAATCTCTTTTAATCTATCACAACAATAAAAAGCATGCTTTGTGATAACTGTAACTGTATTAGGAACATTAAATTCTTCATTAGAACCTTGAATAGAATAATAAATTAATGTTTTCTTATCCTTAGTATATAAAGCGCCGTCTTCTAAAATAAAGTAAGGTGATTCATTAATAATTTGAATGTTAGGACAACCTGCAAAAGGATTGTTGCCCATTATTCTTACATTCTTAGGAATATTAACCTTCTTTAGATTCTTACAATAATAGAATGTATCTCCGCCTAAATTAATTAGGCTTTCAGGTAAAACCACCTCTTCAACATATTGGTTATCCCAGAATGAAGAGGATTCTAATTCTGTTATACCTTCAGGTACTATTACCTTATGATCCTTACCAATATATTTCATAATTCTGTTTTCATCATAAATAAAATTAGGATTATCATAATTAACCTTAATCTTATTAGTAAAATTAAATCTACCTTTTTCTTCTACTAAACCATAGTCATACCAATGATTATTAAAGTTAATCTTAGTTTCATATTCTAATACACCACTTACTAAACGAGACTTATAAATAGCCACGTTAGACTCTTCATTTAAATTGAATTTATCATCCCATACTATAAATTTAATTTTTATACCATTTAATTTGAAATCACTAAATTTATCATATGAATAACCTAATTTTAACAATCTATCTACGAATTCTAATTTAACAAAGCTTTCATGGGAATCCAATAAAAACTCTTCTTTATCATTTATAAATACCTGTTGAGTATTAGAGTCTATTAAAATTTTTGTACCATTATCATATACTTTAGTAAAAATATTAGGGGTTTTTTCAGAGAATCTAATTGCCCAATATAAGGCAGTATATTTCATATTTTTACTTAAACGTAAATCACTTAAACTAGGCACTAAGCTTCAACTCCTTTAATATAACATCTACAACCTCATTAGGTTTTAGATTAGAGGTATTTATAACTATATAAGGAAGATTCTTTTTTTCACAAAAATCTATCATTCTTGAGTAAATCATTTCTGATTTTTGAGCTTTCTTAATATCACTATCTTCTTTATTTCTATTTTTTAATCTTTCAACAATAACTTTTGATGGTGAATATAGGATAACAGTAAGTTCAGGTTTTCCCAATTTTTGAATTAATAAATCATAAACCTCATCATTGTCATAACTACCACTCCAGGCATAATTAGAGGCAAAGTGTCTATCAGTAATGATATTATCATTTTTAAATAATTCATACATATAAACACTACCTAAGCCATAAAACATAGAGGTAAATACTCTATTAGGATTAGCATTAACATGATCTCTAATTCTTAGATATTCAGTAAAATCATCTTCAGACTTATCAAATAAGTAATGTAGAGGTTTTTCAACAAACTTATAGCCAAGCTTTTCAGCTAATAATTGACAGGTAGTAGACTTACCTACTCCATCCATTCCTTCAATTGATATATGTTTCATAAAATCACCACTAATTAGCCTTTCTATTTTTACTTTCTTTCATTTTTCCTTTTGTGAAAAAATCTTGAATTTCTAAATAACCACTAACCCTTCTAATTCTAGTTATGTGCCTACTACCACAATTTGGACAAATATCAAAGGTTCCTGCTGCACCACATTCTTGACATACATCCTTTGGAAAATTAAATCCTAAATAATGTACCCCTGATTCAACTGCAATTTCAACCAACTCATCTAGTCCAATAGCATTGCCTAGTGGAGCTTCTCCAAGCTCTACATAACTAATACATCCACCATTTGAATAGGTATGGAAAGGACCTTCTAATTGCAATTTCTTGTAAGCTGGAAGCTTACTATCTACATCAATATGGAACGAATTAGTGTAATATTCTTTTTTAATAACCTTTGAATCAAATAACTTAGAATCTATTTCACAAAATCTTCCACTTATTAATTCACCACTTGTAGCTAGTAATGAGAAATTAAGTTTTGTTTCTTCCTTGCACTCATCTAAATACTTACGCATGAACGAAACTATATCTAAAGCATATTTTCTTAATTTTTCATCTAACCAATATTTATTACCAAAAAGGATTTCGATAGTTTCAGTTAAGCCTATATAGCCAATTGATAATGTTCCATGCTTAAACTGTTCCTTTAATCCCTTAACTTTAATGTCTTCACACATTAATTTATATTGTAAATTAGTAGGGAATAGATTTATATCACTATCACAAGTTTTATTGAATCGATCAATTAATTGGTCTTTAACTGCTTTAGCAATTTCTAACCATGATGATTTAAACTTTGAAAGTTTTTCCTCATCAGTTAAATTAGGATTGTCTTTCATAACCTCTAGAGCAATTCTAGGTAAATTAATTGTCGTATTATCAATATTGCTTCTACCGATTGCACCTTCACAACCATAAATATCATCAACAACTCTTGTTCTACATCCCATGATTGATAACTTATATGGATCAATATTTCTATCAGCTTCACAATCACATAATAAATAAGTAGGAATCATTTTCTTGGCTGTGCAATTTAATGATTTTAAAAGCAAATCATAATTAGGATCAGATTCAAAACGATTAATACCTTTGTGAACCTTAAAAACTATATTAGGCTTATAGATTAATTCTCCTGCATTATAGAATGAATCAATCAATGTTTCTGTTAAAAATCTAGCAAATCCATCAGTTCCTAGACTAACATTAAAGGTAACATAATAGCTAGTTTGCCCCATTCTAGTATGAATATCGTTAAACCATATAATCATTGATTTAATTGCTGCCCTAAAGATTTTTTCATTTCCTAAATAATTTACATTTAGACTAGTAAATATCTTTGCAAAATCAATATCAAAGTTGGCGAAACTCATACCACCACTTTGCTCATTTCCAACTTCAGCAATTAATTCCTTAATAAAATCAAAGGTCATTAAAATAATTTCTTCTGTCTCTAAGTCTTTAAAGCGTTCGTAAGGAAAAGCATTTAATATATCAAATGTTAGACAATTATAAGTTAAACCATATGCATCTAAGTCGTGAATATGAATATATCCTTCCTCATGAAGTTTCTTCCAAATAGGGTTAATTGAATCTAAAACAAATTTCTTATTAATCTTTTCACCATTATTGTATATTTCACCAACATAGCTTTTTCTATTGGCTGCATTATCATTTTTATTTTGTTTAACCATTATGCTTCACCTCGATAAATCTTTGATTTGTTGAACCTACAAATGGAGTAGTTGAAGATTTTAATTCTTCAATAAATCTACCAACCTTAATATACTTTAAATATTTTAGAATTTCCTCTGGAACATCTTCATATTCATGACCAGTATATAGGAAAATATCATATCCATCTAATTCCTTTAAAAGTTCTAATAAAGCATCCTTTTGCATTAATGGTTCACCACCACTAATAGTTATTTTTTTATTAAATGCTTTTTCTTTTAAAATATTAGCTAATTCATTTATGGACATTTCTTGCCCATTTTTAATATCCCAGGTACTTTTATTATGACAACCAGAACATTTAAAATAACAGCCCTGCAAAAATACTACAGTTCTATATCCAATGCCATCTACTAAAGATGGATTTTCTCTTATTGAATTAATGTAGATTTTACTCATAATAAATTCACCTTCTTTAATAAAAAATGCCTTGCAACATTAATGTGCTGCAAAGCAAATAAACATCTATGTAATGCAGGACAAACTATAAGTTTGGATTAAACAAATTGCTTTTGTAACCTAACTGTCAACCTGTCTTTGACAATTAGAAACTGAATAATCAGAACAATCGTTTTAATCTAATTTTATATTTCATTTATTACAACTATATTATAAATTATCTCATATACATTTAAAGGACAATTTCTGTCCTACTTTATTAAAAACTCATCCAAGTTGATAATAGCTTGGTAATTTCACTTAAATCTCTAGTTGATTTATAGATAGCTCCAATCATAGCTTCTACTGCAGTTGCTATATATTTACTAGCGTTACCATTAGAATTTTGGTATCTCTTATGATTGTAATCTATAGGCTTATTAACATCATTAGTATCAAAGTCAATAAATTTAACTAAATCGTAATGTTTAGCAACTACATCAACCAAATATTCATCTGACTCTACTTTTGATTTATCTATAGTTAAAAGCATAGTTTTATCCAATAATAATTCTAAATAACATAATTTAATTACCGCATCCCCATATGTAGCTAAATCAGTATTAACTGTACCTTGATATTCCTCATGATGTATTCTTTGGTATAAATTTTTATAAGACTTATCAGTTAAAGCTCTTGCAATCCAAGGGTTTTTGAATTTTTCATGTGAATACTTTTCAAACAAATCCATATTCTATACCGCTAAGCATATTGCTTTTCTAACAAGTTCATTGAGGCTTTAATCATATCATTTTTTTCAAAATTTTCTTTTGAAACAAAATTTTCAACAAATAATCTTTTATGTAACTTATACTCAAGCTCAACTAAGAATTCACTTCTATTATGAGTTGAAGTTGTACTTTTACCATATAATGTCTTAACAAATTGTATTATAGTTATATTATTTGCAAGAATATATGATAAATCTGATGGAGTTAAGTCTGCATATGCTGAGACAAGTTCCTTTTTATCAAAATGTTTTTTAGCATAGTAAACAGTTGCTCCTAAAACTCCTGATGTTGCAACACTTAAAAAAGAAGTTAGTATCATACCACCAACCATACCAGCACCACCTGCAGCAACGGCTCCACCTCCCATACTAGCTAAAGTGACACCTAATGATCCAGGAATTGCAGTAATTGCATAAGGGAAAGTAGCAATAGTAATTGGTAAAGCAACAGCTCCAGCAATAATCGCCAATTTCATATTAAATGCTTTATCAATACAAATATTTTGCCAATTTTTCTTAAAAGCTGATAACAACCTAGTTAATGTATCCGCAAAAGGGAAATTTAAAATTGTTGAAATTTTTTCAAATGCTTCTTTCTTTACTTCATAAACCAATTCATTTTCCATAGCAATAACAAATTGAATGCTAAATACGATTCTTTTCTCATAGGTCACATCATCACCAAATAATGAACTAACTAATATAGACATTCTTTGATCTGAAAAATCATTAAATCCTTCATCCATCATTTCACATTTTGAATGGTTATATACTTCTTTAGCTTCGAGTAATTTATTGGTTGCACTTTCATTTCCACAAGTTTTATTTTTTAACCAACCTGTGAATGTTGAAGCTTCATTAATCTCATTTAATTTTTTTTCATAATATTTAACATTAAGATAATAAGAAAATAATGTAAAAAGCATATTTAATTCTAATTCGTTTCTTCCAGTATCTAAACTCTCTAATTCCATAACTAAATCTCCTTTTCTAAAATATTTATGATTTCTCTAATCTCACTTTTTGTACAATTATCTAAAATGTTTTTACTTAAGTATTGAACTTTACTATTTTGTCCAACACAGTTTGTTTTATAGAATAAAAATATATCAGATTTATCTATCGAAGGATTTTTACTAATAAAATCAAAAAGTTTAATACAATCATTTCTAACAGATATTAATCTATTTTCATTGTATAATTCTATATATTTATATAAAGTTGGTCTTGATAATCCAGTTAATTGTTGCAACTCAACAAAACTTATATCATAATTTCTTAAGTTTAACATATGATCAACTCCTCGTAATTTAATTATATTCTTCTTTACATTTTTTGTAAAGTATTTTTATGTTTTTTGTAAAATAAGCTACTTATAAAAATTTTTTATAACCTAGTTCACGGAAATAGGTCTAAAAAATAGCTTTTACAGTACACAACCACCTTGTTCCCGCACGTATGACTAAACGGTTTTGTTTAGTCATGAGAACAACCCTAAGGCTCTTTTCTCAAAAAATATTTTTTAAACAAAAAAATAAAAAATGGAACTCCAAAATTATTGGAATTCCACTTAAAATAGCATATTTTAGTCTATTTTCGTTCAAGTAGCACTACTGTCTCAACATGTAAGCTTCGCGGAAATAAATCAACTGGAGTTGCTTCAACCACTTTATACTTATCAGACAAATACAGTATGTCCCTTGCACAGGTTGCAATATTACAAGAAATATAAACTATTCTTTTTATTCCTGCTTTTTTTACCGTGTCTAAAAATGACTTTTCACAGCCCTTACGAGGTGGATCAAAAACCATCGCACTAATTGGCTTTTGATTGATTACATTAATAATTTCTTCTTCACACTTACCACAGGTAAATGTAGCATTGGTAATATTATTATTTAAAGCATTAATTCTAGCATTTAAAATAGCCTCTGGAACTATTTCAATACCATGAATACTATTTACATATGGAGCAATGCTTAATGTGATGCTTCCCATTCCACAATACGCATCAATTATATTATCTTCCTTTTGCGGATTTAGATATTCTATAGCCTTTTGATATAATTTTTCAGTTTGAGCATGATTAATTTGTAAGAATGTATTAGGTGAAACCTCAAATTTATGCCCTAAAATTTCTTCCATAATCGTTTCTTTACCATAAATTAATACATTATTATTGGTTAAAACTACATTAGTTTTCTTATCATTTATACATAAATAAACTGATGTTAAATTAGCTTTATTTAGTATTTCCTTAACAAGTGGATTTAAGTCAATTTTCTTAGTAACCACAAAAACTAACATAATTTCGTTTAGCTTTGTAACTCTAACCATAACAGCTCTAAATAAGCCTTTGTGCTTTAATTCATCATATATTGTAATTTTATTAACAGTTAAATATTTTTTAGTAATCTCTAAAATGTCAGTTAAGATAGATGGCTCAATTAGGCATTTAGTAAAATCAATAATCTCATGCGATTTTTTCATATACATGCCGCAAACCACCTTATTATCCCTATAGCCAAAAGGAATGATTGCCTTATTTCTATAATGATAGGTTTCACTAGCTTTTATAATTGGTCTTACTAAAGGATCACTAAGCTTACCAACAAACTTTAAAGTATTTCTAACCTTATTTTCTTTAATTTTAGCCTCTAATTCATAGGTCATATGCTGCATATCACAGCCACCACATAAATCATAATTAGGACATAAAGGATTAATTCTTTCTGGGCTTGCTTTAAGTAGCTTAAGTAGCTTAGCAAAGGCACAATTAGAAATTATATTGATAATTTCAACCTCACATAGCTCGCCCTCTAAGGCTCCTTCAACAAAAACTATTGTTTTTTCGTGATGAAAAAAGCCTTTGCCATCCTTATCCATTCCCTCAATTAAAGCTTCTAATTTATCATTTACATTCATTTCTTATCACCATAATAGGTTTTTGCTAAACCACCTTGACTTGTTTCTCTAAATTCACGTGGAAGGCTTCTTCCTGTTTCAAGCATGGTTGAAACAACCATATCAAAGCTTATTTTAGCATCCTTACTATCTAAATAAATTGCAAGCTTAGCGGCTTCTATGGCACTAATTGCCGCAACAGCATTACGTTCAATACAAGGAATTTGAACATAGCCATCAACAGGGTCACAGGTTAAGCCTAAGTGATGCTCTAAGGCAATTTCTGCGGCTCTTTCGATTTTATTAATATCGCCACCAAAAATATAGGCTGCATAGGCTGCTGCCATTGATGAGGCTGTACCAACCTCAGCTTGGCACCCTGCTTCAGCTCCACTAATTGAAGCATTTTGCTTTACTAAATTACCAATTAAACCAGCAATTTTTAAGCCATCACGCATTGTTTTTCTATCTGTATTATAAATATCCTTTAAATAGAAAATAATTGCCGGTAAAACCCCAGATGCCCCGCAGGTAGGTGCAGTTACAACTATTCCTCCAGAAGCATTCTCTTCAGCTAAGGCATAGGCATAGGCCATTAGCTTTTTCGTACCTTGATCTACTAATATTTGCTTAGAATTTGCTTCCTCTAAAAGTAATTTAGCCTTTCTTTTTAAGCCTAATTTACCAGGTATAACCGTAGTTGCAGCTAAGCCCTTCTTTAAGGTAGAAGCCATTGTGTCTAAAACTAAATCTAAGTATTCATCTAAATTAGGCTCAACTGAATTAACATAATCAACTGGACTAACATTATTTTCCTTACAGTATTTAGTTATTTCTACTAAGCTATTTAAAGAATAAATATCCTCCTCTAGCTTTAAGGCCTCACCCTCAACCTGAATAGCGCCACCACCTACACTATAAAACTTTAGCCTTCCTACTAAGTTTTCATTATTAAAGCCCTCAATAAGCATAGTATTAGGGTGCTTTTCTTCAGTGAATAAATCAAAATTAACTATAGAATTTTTTAGGGTTTCTTTGATTATATAATCTGTTAAATGTCCCTTACCAGTTAAGGCAAGTGAGCCATATAAGGTAACCTTGTATGAATCACACGAAGGATATCTCTTTAAAAATACCTGGCAGGCCTTTTTAGGACCCATAGTGTGACTGGACGAAGGACCATTTCCGATTTTATATAAATATTCTAACGACTTCATTACTTTTCTCCCTTAAGCTCCATAATTGCATCTCTAACCTGAGCTGCCATCTCAAAATTAAGATTTTTAGCATATTCAAGCATTTCTTGATTTAGCTCTTCAATTAGCATTTCCTTATCAAGCTTACTCATTTTCTTCTTACGCTTACTAATATTATCAGTAAGCTCGGCCTTAATTTGAACCTTTTCTGGTATGGCCTTAATAATAGTTTTAGGCACAATATTGTGCTCTAAATTATATTTCATTTGGATTTCACGACGACGATTAGTTTCGTTTATCGCATATTCCATTGATTCACTAATTGTATCGGCATACATTATAACCTTACCATTAGCGTTTCTCGCTGCACGACCGATAGTTTGAATCAAGCTTCTTTCACTACGTAAAAAGCCTTGCTTATCGGCATCTAAAATACAAACAAGGGAAACCTCAGGTAAATCTAAGCCTTCTCTTAAAAGGTTAATACCAACTAAAACATCGTATTTACCCATACGTAAATCTCTTAGAATATTTAATCTTTCTAAGCTCTTTACCTCACTATGTAAATAGGCAACATTTAGACCTAGCTTTTTAAAATAGCTAGTTAAATCCTCACTCATCTTAATAGTCAAGGTTGTTACTAAAACACGCTCATTTAAAGCAATACGCTTTTTAATTTCTGCATAAATATCATCAACCTGACCCAAGGTTTTTCTAACCTCAATAATTGGATCTAATAAGCCTGTAGGACGAATGATTTGTTCTACAATTGGATATTCCTTTTCATAATCTCCTGGAGTTGCTGATAAATAAATTACATTGTCAATTTTCTTATCAAACTCATCAAATTTTAAAGGACGATTATCTAAAGCGCTTGGTAGTCTAAAGCCATAATCAATCAAATTTTGTTTACGGCTTCTATCCCCATTATACATTCCTCTAACCTGTGGTAGGGTAACGTGAGATTCATCAACAATTAATAAGAAATCATCGCCAAAGAAATCAATTAGGGTTGAAGGCGTTTCTCCTTCATTTCTTAAGGTTAAGTGACGAGAATAATTTTCAATACCTCGACAATGCCCCATTTCCTCTAGCATTTCAATATCATACTTAGTTCTTTGTTCAATTCGTTCTGCCTCTAGTGGCTTATTTTCATTTAAGAACTTCTTATGCGTAACTGATAATTCCTCTTTAATTCTTCTTATGGCTTCTCCTAGTTTTTCCTTACTAGTCATAAAGTGCGTTGCCGCAAAAACATTTATAACGGTTACACTTTCTAAAGCCTCACCTGTTGTTATATCAAATAAACGAATTCTTTCAATCTCATCATCAAAGAATTCAATTCTAATACCTTTTTTGTGCTCAGAGGGTTGGATTATTTCTAAAACATCGCCTCTACTTCTAAAGGAACCACGCATAAAGTCCATTTCATTTCTTACATATTGCATTTCAATTAAACGGCTCATTAGCTTCTTACGCGGATATTCATCACCAACACGTAAGCATAGCATTGATTTACGATATTCCTCCGGATCACCGATACCATAAATACATGAAACAGATGCCACAACAATTACATCATCATACTCTAAAAGAGCCGCGGTTGCACTATGACGCATCTCATCGATTTCATCATTTACCTTAGCATCCTTCTCAATATAGGTATCACTTGAGGCAACATAAGCCTCAGGCTGATAATAATCATAATAGGAAATAAAAAACTCTACGTGATTATTAGGGAAAAAGCTCTTAATCTCTGAATAAAGCTGACCAGCTAAGGTCTTATTATGGGCAAGAACTAAGGTTTTCTTGCCAAACTTTTTAATAATATTACAAATAGTAAAGGTCTTACCTGTACCAGTTGCACCTAACAAAACCTGGCGCTTAATTCCTTTATTTAAATTATTGGTAATCTCTTCAATCGCCTTAGGCTGATCTCCAGTTGGCTTATAATCACTAACTAATTCAAATGACATAAAAAGCACCTCCCTATCTTTTTAATTATACTATATATTAAATATTTTTAAAATAAGCTAGTTAAAAAAGGAGCCAAAGGTAGTTAAAAAAGGAGCCAAAGGCTCCTTAAATTAATTAAGCTGTTTTACTGATAACCTTATCGGCAACGTTTTTGCAGTGGTCACCAACACGCTCAAGATTTGATAAAAGCTCAACATAATAATCACTATTGCTGTAGGTACAGGTACCATCCTCAATTCTATGATTATGACGCTCATGTAAAACTGTTTCTAGGGTATCAACCTTAGGCTCTACCTCTTCAACAATTCTTGCTGCCTCTAAATCAAAATCCTTAATTGCTTTAGTTGAATTTAAAACCATTATCTTAACTGTATTAAACATTTGCTCTAAATCCTGAATTGAATCTAAGGATAGCTCAAGCTTACGTTGATAGCGCTCATTAAAGAATTCCATAATGTTAGAGCAATGATCACCAATACGCTCAAAATCCTTAATAACATCTAAGTATTTTGAAACGGTCATAACCTCATCATCATGAAGCTTTTCTAAGGTTAAGAAAATTAGATAATCGTGAATTCGCTTATCAAATAAGTCTAGCGACTCCTCATATTTATCAGCTAGCTCTAAGGAATTTGGATCCTCTCTTAAAGCATAGCTTGAAGCTAAATTATAGTAATCAACTACTCTATCGCCCATGAAATTAATACATTTTCCAATGAAGGTAATAGCTAAAGCGGGTGATTCCTTAATTAGCTTATAATCTAATAATTCTGTTAATAGTTCTTCTTCTAAAACATGAGTTGGGCTTTCCTTAGCCTTAACAACCTTATTTGCAACCCAAACCATTTGCTTAATAAACCAGAATAAAATAGCTGTTGTTGTAAAGTTAAATATCATATGTGCTATCGCAATAGTCATGGCCGAATGGCTACCAAGTAAGCCTGACATTCCACTATCAATAACTTCCATTAAAGGAACGTATGCCCATCTTAATAAAATCATAAACAATAAGGCACCAATTATATTAAACATAGCATGAACTACGGCTGTACGCTTAGCCTCAGTGTTACCACCAATTGAAGCAAAAACAGCTGTAATAGTTGTACCAATGTTACAACCAATTAAAATAGGTAATGCGCCTAATAGGCTAATTTTTCCAGTGTTATATAATGTTTGTAAAATACCAATAGTTGCACTTGAAGATTGAACAACTGCAGTTATTAATGAACCAACTAATAAGCCTAAAACTGGAATCTTACTAAAGTAGCTAAATAGCTGTGTAACCTGTTCTTCATAGGTTTCAATTACATAGCCTAAGCCTGATTCCATTAGCTGTAAACCAAAGAATAGCATACCAAAGCCTAGAATTACCTTACCTAGATCTCTAATGCTACGACGATTAAAGAAGAAAATTAAAATAGCACCAATTCCTACAAATATTAAAGAATATTCCTGAATCTTTAAACCAATAATAAATGAGGTTACTGTTGTACCAATGTTAGCCCCCATAATGATACCAATAGCCTGAGGAAGGGTCATCAAACCACTTCTAACCAAGCCAACCGTTAAGGCAGTTGTACCACTTGATGACTGTAAAACAGCCGTTAGCATTGCACCAACTAAAATACCCTTTAATGGTGTATTAGTTGATTTTTCAATAATCATTTGTAGTTTATTACCTGCAAGATCCTTTAATGAATCTCCCATTATATTAATGCCGTATAAAAATATACCCAGTCCACCAAAGACAAACAGTAAACTATCTAATAGCGTACTAGACGTTATTCCCAAAATCATTTAAATTTCTCCTTTGTTGTTATTTTATGCCAAGAGCAGCTTTAGCTAATCGATCAGCAGCATCATTATATTTATTATTAGAATGGCCTTTTATTTTTTCAAAAACCACTTCAATATCATTTTTAACTGACTCTCTAAAATTAACATAATCCTGTGCTATTTTTGTATTAGCCTGCCATAATCCGGTATACCATTTTTCAATACCTTCATAATCATAACAAATTTTGATTTTCTTATAACCTCTTTTTTTAGCATAATTAATTACATATGCTGCACCTTTTATTTCCCCAGCTACATTACGATGAGAGCTATACTCATCCTTAGGAAAAGCTTTTTTAAATTCAGTCAGGCCATCCTTAGTAATAAATACCCCACCGAAGGAATAGCTTTCGGTTTTACTATCAAAGCTTCCATCAACATAGCATACAGGAATTGATAAATCAATTTCTTCTTCCTTACCCTCTAAAAATAATAAAGCTTCATTTTTAGTCTTAAAGGATTTATATTCTGCACTATTATAACCACTTACCTGTTCCTTACATTCATCCCATGACTCATAAATACCTGGCTTCTTACCTTTTTTTACAGCGTAATATTTCATAGCTCACCAAGGCAATTTAAGCAGATATTAGCACTCAAATTAGCCATTTCACGCTCAAATTCCATATAATCGTTAATTTGACTTGCTTCACCAATTATATCTGAGACAAATCTTAAAGCAACCATTGGAATTTCAGCATGACTTAAGGCATGGGCAATTGCTGTTGATTCCATTTCTGTTACTGCATATTCATTTTTGGTATCAACTAAAACATCAGCCATATTAGAAATAAACTTATCGCTAGTTATAGATAAGCCTCTATGATAGCTAACATTTAAGGTTTTTAAAATATTTTCAACCTTAGCTAAATATTTATCTGAGGCAAAAAAATATTCATTTTCACCTGGTACTTGACCATATTTATAGCCAAAAATTCTAACATCAAAGTCCCCATAAATAAATTTTTCTGCTAATAATACATCCTTAGGCTTTAAAGGACTAATACCACCAGCAATACCTGTTGAAATAACTAATCTAGGCTTAAATTCTAAGGCCATAATTGTCGCAACAATTCCAGCATTAACCTTACCTACACCACATTTAACTATTACAACAGCCTGATTATTTAGGGCTCCCTTATAAAATTTATAATCATTAATAGTAATAACTTCTTGATTTTCTAATTTTTCTAGCAACAGATTAATTTCTACATCCATTGCTCCTATAATTCCAATCATAATTACCCCCTAATAATTTCTTTAATTTTAGCTAGTAATATATCTAAAGCAATATCATTATAATTATCATTAGGAATTATAATATCTGCGTATTTTTTAGTCTTAGAAATATAGGCATCATACATTGGCTTAACTGTATCTAGATATTGCTTAATTACAAACTCTAGGGTACGACCACGCTCAGTAATATCACGATGTAATCTTCTAATGAAGCGAATATCATCATCACTTTCAACAAAAATTTTAATTTCAGCTAAATCTCTAATTCTTTCATCATATAAGGCTAAGATACCCTCTAAAATTGTAACCTTTTTAGGAGTAATATGTAAAACCTCATCAGCCTTACGGTTATGAGTTACGAAATCATAAACCGGAGCCTCAATCTCCTTACCGCTTAATAGCTTCTTTAAATCCTCATATAATAGGTCATCATCGATAGAATTTGGATGATCATAATTAGTTAATTTACGCTCTTCCATTGATAAATTTGATTGGTCCTTATAATAATTATCCTCACAAATTACATTAACATCATTATAATTTAATGATTTCATTAGCTTACTTACAACTGTAGTCTTTCCGCTAGCACTTCCGCCAGCAACAATTATCAATATATTTTCCATTTTCTATTCTCCTAATCTATTGGCTTTTTAAATTCAACAACTAAATTTCCACTTTTAGTCTTACCATTTACTCTATTTACTATTAATCTACCTTTTCCTCTTATGCTTAATAAATCATTTTCCTTAAGCACCATTGAAATATTTAAGGTATCCTTATGATTTACCTTAACTAAGCCTGACTTAATTAGCTCTTGAGCACTGCTTCTACTTAAATTATAAAAGCCAGCAATTATTACATCTAAGCGTAAGGAAGCTAAAAAGCAGACTTTTTCTAAATATTTGTTTTGATTTTCTAGATTATAACTAACCTCAATAAGCTTAACTGGTACATTACCAATATAATTTAAATTATCTATTGCAAAGTCCTTCATTTTAGCATCAACTAAAATATAGTAGTTATCCTCATATAAAATAATATCTCCTACTATTTCTCTTTTTAAGCCAAGTCCTAAAACACTACCAAGAATACTCCGATGATTAATGCTACCATTAAGCCTTGAATAATCAATCTTAAGCTTAGCTATATTAAACATCTCATCCTTTGGTACATCATAATAAAAAATAGCACGCTTATATTCAGCATCAGAATAGCCACCATAAAAATATGGTTTTACTTTCTCATTATGCTTAAAGGAGGTTTTAACAATTTGTTGATAATTAGTATCTAAAAAGGGTAATAATACTAGCTTACCGCTATAAGCCCCATCAATTAGATTATCCACTCTTTTTCTAAAACGTTCTTCCTCGGTCATTATAAGCCTCTATATCATAAAAATTAGTGAAAACAATTTCCACCCAATTATAATTATAACAAATATCTTCTTTAAAACAAAGAAAAAAAGGACTCTCGGCCCAAAAATAGGTCTGTAAAGTCCTTTCAATTATTCCTTTTATTAGTTATCTGAAGAATAAGCTGCAATAATTGCTGCTAATCTTAAGGCCTCAACGTAAATATATAGAATACTTACGACTAAACCTAATGATACTGACCACTCAGCATCCTTTGTACATCCGCTTTGTACTACATAGGTTGCTTCATCAAAATTGAATATTAAGGTTACTGCACCATAGATTAATAGGAATGCCTCTAAGCCAATTAATAAACCCCAGCTTTGAATAGGTCCAGCAATTAATTGATATAGCATTGCAAAGATCAATACACCAATTACACTAAATGATAAACCATAGGCAAGCTTTCTAAAGAAAGAACCATTTCTAATAATACCACTTGCATATAGAATAAGCATTGTTGCAAAAATAATTAAGGTTGAGAAAATTGCAATTGTTGCAACACCAGGAGCCATCGCATCACATAGAGCTGTAATAGTTCCTAAAAATAAGCCTTGGCAGGCAGCGTAGATAACACCAGCATATTTTGCTCTCTTAGTAGATAATCTACCAAACATTACAGCAAATAAGCCAACAAATGATGATACAACTAAGGCTACATATAAGCCAGTTGGATTATTATTTAAAATTGTTGGTAAAAATGCAACAACTAAGGCTGCCACTAAAATAGTAACTAGTAATAAAAAACCAGTCTTTAAAGTAATACCTTTATAGGTAGCAGAATCAACGTCTTCATAATGCGTTGTTCCTACTTCAATTTGTGAGAATACAGGATTTTGTTGTTTCATATACTTCTTTTCCTCCAATACTATCGTAATCAAATTATAGCATTTTCTATATTGTCTTTCTACCGTAAAAGTTCTTTTACATAATTTCACACAAAATTACGCAAACAAGCCATATTCTTCTTCCTTATCCTCATCCGGTAAATCAGCAAAAGCATGCATTAATTCAAACTCATGATACAAGGTTTGATTTAATCTTGTACGATTTAAAACATCCTTCTTTGAAGTAAATGGACGTTCATTACGCTTTTCAACAATATCAATAGCAACCGCATCACCAAGTCCATCAACGGCGCTAAATGGAATTCTTAAGCCCTCATCCTCTACTAAATAGGTAGTAGCATCAGACTTTTCAATATCTAGAGGTAAGAACTTTATACCTCTTACAACCATTTCTAAGGCAACATATAAGGCATTAACTAAATCATCATCCTTAGCTGTCTTATCAGGCTTATTATTAAGCTCTTCAATCATTGCCTTAATCGCAATCTTACCACCTAAGAAGGCCTTAACTGAATGAGCCTTAGCTCTCGCTGTAAACCAAGCACTATAGAATAGCTTAGGTGAATAAACCTTAAACCAAGCAATTCTTAACGCCATTAATACATAAGCTGTCGCATGAGCCTTAGGGAACATGTATTCAATTTGCTCACAAGACCAAATGAACCATTCTGGAACCTTCATTTCCTGCATATAAGCCTTATATTTTTCCCATTTTTCAACTTGACCCTTATGTAATTTACCCTTACGAACAAACTCCATAATTTCAAAGGCCTTTAAAGGCTCTAGGCCTTGATATAATAGATAAACCATAATATCATCACGACAACCTATTACATCACTAAATGGAATCTTACCATATTCAGTTTTATCCAAAACTAAATCCTGACTATTACCAGCCCATACACCAGTACCATGGCTTAAACCTGAAATTTTAACCAATTCGGCAAAGGTCTTAGGCATAGTATCACTTAATAATCTTCTTACGAAGGTTGTACCAAATTCTGGCACCGCATAGGATGCAACAACTGATTCAATATCCTCAGGCTTAACCCCGATTACATCTGTACCAGAGAATAAACGATAAACATTCTTATCATCAATTGGAATATCCTGAGGATTATCAAATGGGAATTCATCCTGATGTAAATGTACATAATCCATTAGATATTTAATGATAGTCGGATCATCGTGTCCTAGAATATCAAGCTTTAAAAGGTTATTTTCAAAGCTATGGTAATCAAAGTGGGTAGTTCTCCACTCATTATCAATATTATCAGCTGGATATTGAATAGGAGTAACATCATAAATATCAACATAATTAGGCACAACGATAATACCACCTGGATGCTGGCCAGTTGAACGACGAACGCCAACAAGCTTTTGACTAATTCTATCCATCTCACAGCTTCTTAAATTCTTATTCTTACGTTCACAGTAGCCCTTAACATAACCAAAGGCATTCTTCTCAGCTAAGGTACCAACTGTACCACTTCTAAATGCATATTCATCACCCATAAACTCTCTAACGAATAAATGAGCAGTAGGCTGATAATCACCAGAGAAGTTTAAATCGATATCTGGTACCTTATCACCATTAAAGCCTAGGAAGGTTTCAAATGGAATATCATGACCATCCTTAACAAGCTTCTCCCCACAAATTGGACAAACTGCATCAGGTAAGTCATAACCAGATTCAACGCTTTGTAAAACATCCTGGAATTGCTCCTCACCCTCACGTAAGCCATATTCTGCCTTTTCCTTTTCATTCATTTTGAAAGCATGGAAATGACATTTCTTACAACGATAATGTGGCGCTAACGGATTAATTTCCGTAATCTGCATCATTGTCGCAACTAAGGATGAGCCTACAGATCCTCTTGAGCCTACTAGGTAGCCATCAGCTAAGGACTTAGTAACCATTAGGTGACTCATATAGTAAACTGATGAATAACCATTACTAATAATTGAATTAAGCTCACGATTTAAACGCTTAGTAACAATTGGATGAGGATTTTCACCATACATCTTAGTTTCATTTTCCTTAACAATACTCTTTAAGGCCTCAACTATACTAGGTACACCTAAGCTATCCTTAAACTGATCATCACGAGGGGCAAACATTTCCTTATGGAAGGCTTCTACCTCTTCAATTGAATCAGCAACCTTATTTGTATTTTCAACAACTATTTCATAGGCTAATTCTTCACCCAAAAACTTAAACTCCTCTAGCATTTCATTAGTTGTTCTAAAATGCATATCTGGAGTTTCCTCATATCTATTTAAAGGATGATAGGCACCACCAGTTTGAGGTGAGGCAATTAATATATCACGATACTTATGTTCAGATTTACGAATATAGTGGCAATCACTTGTCGCTACTACTATCTTATTAGCTTCCTTAGCCGCCTCAATTATCTTACGAATACAGGTCTTAACAACCTCTTCACCATTAGGCATATCCTTATATAATTGCTTATAGGCTAAAGGAGGCTGAACCTCAATATAATCATAGAACTCAACTAAATCCTTAATTTTACTATAAGAACCAATTAAAGCCTCCTGGAAGACCTCGCCATTAACACAGCCACTACCAACTAAAATACCATCACGATATTTTTCTAAAACTGTTCTAAGCAAACGAGCTTCACCAAAGCAGTGAGTAGTTAAGGCATCACTTAAAAGCTTATACATATTCTTTAAGCCCGGCTGAGTCTTAACTAAAATATTAATATGATGAGGAATTTGTGATTTAAAGAATTCATCTTCCTTTATTAGCATCTTATTGATCTTACTATAATTATCAACACCAGCCTGGAAGAATTCCTGAAGCATTAAAATAAAGCATTCAGCAGTAACTCTTGTATCATCAATCGCACGGTGATGATGCTCCTGCTTTACCTTATAATATTTAGCAAATTCCTTTAGGTTAAATTTCTTTAATTCATTAAAGTGAAGAGCACGTAAAGCATTCAAGGTATCAATTACTGGATAATCGACATAATCATAGCCAAGCTCATCCATTTTAGCATGAACCATACCAACGTCGAATTTTGCATTATGTGCTACTAAAATAGAACCATCTAAGAAGTCTAAGAACTTAGGCATAATCTCCTTTAAGGTTGGAGCATCTGCGACCATTTCATCAGTAATTGAGGTAATCTCAGTAATCTTAGCTGGAATAGGTCTTTCTGGATTAACAAAGGTTTCAAAGCTATCTGTTTCTCCAGATATTGTATATTTAGTAGCAGCAATTTCAATAATTGTATCACGCTCATGGCTTAAACCAGTTGTCTCTAAGTCGAATACAACAAAGGTTGCAGTTTTTAAATCAATATCACGATCATCAAAGGCAACATAATACTTTTTATCGTCAATATAATTCAATTCAACACCATAAATAGGCTTAATACCCTCATATTTATCTCTTGCATGATAAATATCAGGAATATTATAAACACCATTATGATCAGTTATCGCAATAGCCTTATGACCCCATTTTTTGCATACATCATAATAATCTAGAGGCTCAGCTAAACCATCTAACGCACTCATCTTACTATGGGCATGAAGCTCAACACGCTTAACTAAGGCATCATCAATAATTTCTTCCTTTTCCTTATGACCAAGTAAGTCAATTTGATTTGCCATTACAACAACATTTTTAGCATAAGGGTCAAATTCAGCCTTACCAACTACCTTTACGCAGTCCCCAGACTTAATTTCCTTATAGCCCTCTATTTGCTTTTCACCACGTAGCCATTTCTTTACAACAATTGAATCAGTTTCATCTGTTATCTTCATAACCGCTAGGGTTGAATTAGTAAAGCTTCTAATTTCAATATCAAAAATTTCACCTTGAATTGTAAAAATAGGAATACCTGATTCATTAGTATAAATTGATAGCTCATTAGCAGTTAAAGGAATATCCTTAATTTGACTTAATTCAGGAGCAATAAAACGATTATATTTATCCTTTTCATTCATCTTCTTAGACTTTTGCTGTAAGGATTTAGCCTCATCATTCATTTCCTTTAGGGTTTGACGCTGCTCTAAATCCATTTTATGAATTTCATCAGCAATACACTTATTAGGATCCTCCTCTAAGAAAATCGAAACATTTAAGCCATAGCTTTTAAAGGCCTCCTCTAAATCAAGAGCTAATCTTCCTAAGCCATGAGCATCCCTTTCAACTGTAAAGGTAAAGGCATGGTCCTCATACTTGGGCTTATTCCCCTTCAAAGCATTAAAGCGTGGGTAAATAGATGCTTGTACATCTAAAACATGCTCTAAATACTTTCTAAATTCTTCTTCCTTTAAATTTTCATTTTCATAGCTAACTTTAATATTAACCTTAATATCGTCCTCTTGAAATTCCTTATTAAAGCACTCAATAAAGCTTAAATACTCACTTAAAATCAAGGCATTTTGAAAGCGAAAATCTAGGGCAAGCTCACTTGTTGATTTATGAAAAACACACGAATTAAGCTCATAAGAGTTTTGATTAAAATCGATTAAAGAATTATTTAAAAAATCTAATTCCATCTTATTTACCCCTCAATCTTAACAATATTTCTCGCTGCTACAAAAAAATAAACATAAGGTATTATAACAGCAAGATAATATAAAGCTCTAAATCCTGTTGCTAGATAAAACCAATTAAATACACAATAAGAAACTAATGACAAAAATGCTAATCTTACCTTATAGCTTCCTACAACCCTTGGATTAATTGCACCACCAACTAAAAGCAAGAATAAAAATAATAGTAAGAATGTAAATAGCATATCTACAATTTCTACAATACCTGTATAGGTGATTAAGGCTGGCATAAAATCCTTAACAGCCAAATTAACTAATTTATTCAAGGCTAATCTATCAGCTTGGCTAATACCATCACTCAAATTAAAGTCCTTTATTCCTAAGCCATCATATGATTTTTCTGATAATTTAAGCGTTAATAAATAAACACTATAGGAATCATTTTTAAAATCTATGCTGACTAAAGCTTGTCTATCTGTATTTTCTTGAAAGAAAGATAAAACAACTCCCTCAAAATCATAAGTCTTAGCATTACCAGTTAATTTATTATCCTTAAATTCTAAATTACGATCATGCATAACCGCCGTCATAATTGTCGCTTCATCTTCTTGCGATATGCCACTATCAAAGCCCTTTAGGAGCATAATAGTTGCCGCATTTATAAGTAAAAATACAACAACTAGCCAAACCGCCTTTGAGGTCTTCTCAACAATATATTTTCCCATAAGCTTAGGATGAACTAAGCAAATTGAAAGCTTTTCTAACATAATACCTCCTACAATACCCAACCATAATCAATCAAAAGCTGCTTTGAGCTAAAATACTTATAATGTAAGCTTTCCGCCAAGTCAGGTGCAACGATTGAAATTATGATTAAAAATTCTAATGCTTGCTTTTTTGTAAGCATTAAATCCTCATTTTCCTTTACAAATTCAAAAATAGTTTTAACATAACGTGGTAAATCAAAGCCCACTAACGCATCATAAGCCTTATTTTTAAATTGATAGAATGGAAATTCCATATCAAAATTATTATCTAAAAAGCTCTTAGAATAACGTGCTTCAATATTTAATAAAAATTGCTTATATTTAAAAATACTATCCTTATCAAAATACATAGGCTTAGAAATATCAGTATCTAAATAATATAGCCTTATTGCATCACTACCATAGGTAGAAACTAAATCACGCATTTTAACTAAATTATTATATTCCTTTTTAATAGTATTACCATAGCCATCATAAACACTATTAGTAGTTAATACCTCTACAGTACTTTCAAAATCAATATGCATAGCCTTCTCTACTATTGATAAAAGCATTAAAGGCATAAATAAATCATATATAGCATCATTTCTATTAACAATTAATAAGGCATTCTTTAGCCATTCCTTAACCTCCTTAATATTATCAGGAGCTAAGGGCTCATCAATCTCAACGGCTTTTTCTCCTAAAATAGCCATATAAGGTAGGATAGCATGAATAAATAAATTATTTAAGCTGCCACTAAATAAATGATACTCAGATGAAATATTTGATTCACCTGGTACAATTATTCTAAAACGGCTACTAAAGGTTAATGGTAAATGTTCTTCTAAGGTAATAATATTACTACCATTAGTCATTAAGGGGAAAGGACAGCCATACTTATCTAATGATGAAATAACGATATCCTTTTTTAGATATTTAGTTACTCTATTACCAATTTCATAGCTTGAAAAATCATCAATAATCCTATTATGAGCAGACTTTAAATCCATACCATCTAAAAAATCACTATTAACTAAAACCCCATCGACAACAATATTAACAGGCTCTATTCCTAATTCCTTTAGGATTATGGCATCATCTGAATTATAGCCAAATAGTGGCTTTTTAGCCTCCTTATAGGCTAAGGAAATAAAAATAGGAATTTGATTTCCATTTAATGGATTAGTAAATGTATTACCTGTAAATAAATATTTTTTATTACGTCTTTCTAAAAAGTTTTCAACCGCAAAGATTTCCTCTGGGGCTACATAATCTAAAATATCCATATAGTTAGGATTAATAACTAAAGCTCCTAAGCTTCCTAAAAGCTCAGGCTCCTCTAATAAAAGCTTAAACTCAAAATTACTCTCAGTAAAGAAGCTTAATTCTAATAAATCCTGTTTATCAAGCTTAGAAATGAATTCATTTTTTAAAGAGTCATCTATTGGTAAACGCTCTAAATTATAAAGAAATCTATCAATATATTTTTCAATTTCTAAGGTAAACACATTTTTAGTTGTTCTTTTCTCCTTATAGGTTGTTTCAATACCATCATATATTTTATTAGTTTCTGTATTTTCTAAAACTGACTTTTCCTTGTATTTAATAATACCATTATTATATAAGAATAAGAAAAACCTTTGAATAAAAAGTAAAGCCTCACTACTTCTTAAATTAATCGCCTTTTTTGGGGAATACCCAACATTTAAGGCAACTAATTCATTATTATAGGTATCATAAAACAAATCATTAAGCTCATTATTTTCAATTTTAGACTCCATAAAGGATGAATAGCATATAGTATCAAAGGAAGGAGCATACATTACATTATCACCACAATAGCGATAATATCTAGCTAGTGTATCAGCATAAATTTCTTTTCTTACATCTGCATTTTGGAAGCCATCCTGATTTACCTTAATGCATGGAGTATATATATATTTTCTTTTCTTTAAAAGATTTTTTTCAACCGCAAAAAGATGGTTTTCCTGCCAAACCTTATACCAATCCACTAATATTCCTCCTTTCCCTAGAAAAAATACTGTGAATAATCACAGTATTCATTAATTATTTTTGAGCATTTTCAATAAATTCAACTAAATCCTTAACAGTTTTTACTGTGTCATTAGCATCATCGAATGATATACCGAAGCAGTCTTCAAGATCCATAACGATATCAACAGCATCAATGCTATCAGCACCTAAATCCTTAGCAAGGTCAGCTTCTAAGGTAACCTTTTCTTTATCAATATTTAAATTTTCAGAAATAACCTTCTGTACATTTTCAAAAATTGTCATAATTTTTCCTCCATAAATTATCTATATTGTATCAAAAAATCAGTATAAAGTAAATAAAGACTAGCACTTAACCTCAATGGTCTTAATATTTTTTCTGATTTCCCCATCGATTTGTAAAATCTCAGTTCCATGTGGAACACACTTAAATTCTTTACCCTCTAAAATGGTTACGTTCTTCTTAAATATTGTATGCTTACCAATAAAAATTGATGGGAAAACCCTTAAAAGCTTATTTAATTTCATACTATGAATTACAACTAGCTCAAGCTTACCATCATTAACTATTGACTTAGGAGATATCTTCATACCGCCACCAATATATTTACCATTTTGAATAACAAAGAACCAAACATTATCAAAATGTAGACTCTTACCATCGACAATTACATCTAAGCTATATGGCTTAAAGGTTTGAAACGCCTTGCAGGCAACACTAAAATAGCTCACCTTACGTCCAGCTAAAAAGTTATCATGCTGAATATTACAGGTTACAGCATCTATTCCCATACCAACTCCATTAATGAAGTTTTGGGCTGTTTCATTGTATTTTATTTGAGGGAAATTAGCTAAGCCATTCTCAAGTAAAAACACCTTTTTCTTAAAGTTGCGAGAATAATCATTTCCTCTTCCGCTTCTATATACATAAATTTTATTATTTAAGCCATCTAATATATGATTATTTAAAACCCAATTAATTGTTCCATCCCCACCGGCAATGAAAAGAAGGTCATCAGATAAGATTCCAGCTATAATTTCATTAACATCTACAGTCTCGATTAAATTGATTTTAATAGTACTATATCCTCTTTTATTTAGTTTTTTTTCAAGAATATGAATTTCTTTTTCTGTTTTTCCCGCATTTGACTTGGGATTATAAAATAAATATACCACTTAAATCACCTTGTCTAATTATACCATTATTTAAAAATAAATAAAATAGCCAAGTTATATATTAATACTATTAGATTTTATAATTTTATATACTTTAATTATTTTAATAAAGCTCTGTAATAGTATAAAAAAGGCCTAGCCTCAATCAAGAAGCTAAGCCCATAATTATTTTTAGCACATTCCCATATTTCTTAAAATAATATAGGTTAAATATGCAGCATACATTAATACTAATAAAATACCCTGCCATCTATTAATCTTCTTACTTCTAAAAGCAAAAATGAAGATAAAGATAATTGCTAAAGACATAACAATAAAGTCAATATAAGAAAGAGCCTCTAAAGGTACATCATGAATCATACCTGTAATACTCAAAATACCAACGATATTAAAAATACAAGAACCAACCGCATTACCAACAGCTATATCATTTTCACCTTTTTTAGAAGCAACTAGACTTGTAATTAGCTCAGGTAAAGAGGTACCAACAGCAACAATTGTTAAGCCTACAAGTAATTCACTCATACCTAATCTCGTTGCTAATTTAGAAGCTGATTGAACAGTAAAATCTCCACCAAAAACAATAGCGGCACCACCACCAATGATGAAAATTATATTTAACCACATTGGTCTCTTTTTAGTATTTTCGTTTTCCTCTTCCTCTACTGCCTCATCCTTACCCTTTAAGCCACGCCAAATAGTAAAGCCTAGATATAAAAGGAAAAGAGCAAAAATAACTCCCGCCTCCCATTGAGTTAAAACAAAGGGAGTAATACCAAAGGCAAAGACAGCAATTAAGGCTGCGATACCAATGTAAATAGGAATATCATATTTTAAAACATTATTAGAAACAGCTAATGGCATTATGGCTGCACATAGGCCTAAAACGACTAATATATTAAAGATATTAGAACCAACTACATTACCAAAGCTTAAATCATTTTTTCCAGCAATGCTTGAGGTTATTGAAACAGCTAATTCCGGTAAAGATGTACCAATTGAAACTAGCGTTAAGCCTATAATAAGTGAAGGAACCTTGAGTGCTTTAGCAACTGCACTTGAGCCCTCAACAAAAAAATCTGCACCCTTGATTAATAGTACCATTCCTATAATTAGAAATAGTATTTCCAAAAATATTTCCATAGCTATCCCCCATAATTCTTAATTATCTTTTATTATTAATATAACGCTTTATAAGCTTATATATTTCCATGAAAACAATAATTGAAGCTGATAAGCCAAAAACAATTAATAATTCCCACCAATTAAGTGGCATTAATTGGAACACATTGTTTAAACCAGGAATATATAATACAGCGAACTGTAATATCATACCAATTATGAAGGCATAATTCAAGAACTTGTTATTAAAAGTAGACTTGCTGAAGATAGTATGATCAGATTTTACATTATATGCATGGAATAATTCAGCAGTAGCCAAGGTCATAAAGGCCATAGTATGACCAGCTAAATCATCACCTAAGCAGAAATGACCAATAAAGTATGCTGTTAAGGTAACAACACCAATTATTACACCCTCAATTGCAATATTAACACCTAGCTTACCCGCAAAGAATGATTCCTTCTTACCACGAGGCTTATCAGTCATAACATCATCATCAGGCTCTTCCATACCTAAAGCAAAGGCAGGTAAGGAGTCTGTAATTAGGTTAATCCATAATAAATGCATTGCAAGTAATGGCTCACCTAAGGCATCACCACCAGTTAAGGCAATGAAAATACCAATTAAAGAAACTAAGAAAATAGTTACAACCTCACCAATATTACTTGATAATAGGAATCTAATACACTTTTTAATATTTGCATAAATTCCACGACCCTGCTTTACAGATTCAACAATAGTTGAGAAATTATCATCCGTTAAAATCATATCAGCAGCTTGCTTACTAACATCAGTACCAGTAATACCCATAGCACAGCCAATATCAGCACGCTTTAAGGATGGAGCATCATTTACACCATCACCAGTCATCGCAACTACCGCATCGTTTTTCTGCCATGCATCAACAATTCTAACCTTATCCTTTGGAGCAACTCTTGCAAAAACACGATAATCATCAATAGTTTTTACAAGCTCTTCATCACTAATCTTATCTAATTCTAAGGAAGTAATTGCTTTTTTACCATCCTCTAAGATACCTAAATCCTTAGCAATTGCCTTAGCAGTTGTAATATGATCACCAGTAATCATAACCGTCTTAATATGAGCCTTTTTCGCAATTGCAATCGCATCCTTAACCTCAGGTCTAGCTGGGTCAATCATACCAACTAAGCCAACAAAGGTCATATCATGCTCTAAATCCTCTTTAGTAGGAAGGCTTGTAAATTCCTTAACTGCTAACGCTAAGACACGCAAAGCATTTTCACTCATCTCTTCATTAGCTTTTCTCGCCTTATCTAAGACATCCTTGTTTATACATAAATTAATTACAATATCCGGAGCACCCTTAGTGATGGCAATATATTTATCATTTTCCTTAATGACTGTTGTCATCATTTTACGCTCACT
This sequence comes from Anaeroplasmataceae bacterium, assembly GCA_020025015.1. Taxonomy (GTDB): domain Bacteria; phylum Bacillota_I; class Bacilli_A; order Acholeplasmatales; family Anaeroplasmataceae; genus CALUXS01. Next base: position 3,404 of record JAHHSV010000016.1, on the reverse strand, counting down.
ATCAAAAGGCATATCTAATAGACGGGTTTCATTCTTTATATCTAAGCCATACAAATTATTTACATCTAATAAGGCTAATTCAGTAGGGTCCCCTACTCTTTTTCCATCTTCCTCAATTGATGCATCACAGCAGATAGCAAAATATGCCATCATCTTCTTTTCTAAATCACTAGGATTATTACAATCCTTAATTTCATCAGAATACATCTTAACAACTGTCATCTTATTTTGGGTAAGAGTACCAGTTTTATCACTACAAATAACATTAGTAGAGCCAAGTGTCTCAACAGCAGGAAGCTTTTTAACAATTGCGTTATGCTTTACCATCTTTTGCACACCAATTGATAAAACGACAGTTACAACCGCAGCTAAGCCCTCAGGAATTGCCGCAACCGCTAAAGCAACAGCCTGCTTAAAGGCCTCTAACCAAATACCAAAGCCATGCTCAATATCAGGATTTAAATAACCAGCAACAACCTCCAAGGCAAAAACAATAGCACAAATACCTAAGCATAGTAAGCCAATATATTTACCTACCTGAGCTAATTTATGCTGTAATGGTGTAAGCTCCTTATTTTCCTTAGTAAGCATTGATGCAATCTTACCAATTTCCGTCTCCATACCAACCCTTACAACTAAGGCTCTTGCCTTACCATTAGTTACATAGGTTGAAGAAAACAACATATTCTTTTGATCACCTAATGGTATTTCACCCTCTGGTAATTCATTTTTATTTTTAGAAACAGGTAAGGATTCACCAGTTAAGCTTGATTCATCAACCTTTAATTCAGTTGAATCAATAACTCTAGCGTCAGCTGGAATAAAATCACCAGCCTCAACCTGAATAATATCACCAACAACAATATCACGAGATGGAATAACCGTTAAAACTCCATTACGAATAACCTTACAGTTAGGCTGACTCATCTTCTTTAAGGCCTCTAATGATTTTTCAGCCTTATTTTCCTGGAATACACCTAAAACTGCATTCATGATAACTACTATAAAAATAATTAATGATTCAATCCATTCACTTGGATCAATTATTAAAGAAACAATAGCAGCAATAATTAGAATGATTATTAAGACATCTGTAAATTGCATTAGGAATTTAACAATTAAAGGTGTCTTCTTACCTTCCTGCAATTCATTTACGCCATGTTCCTCACGCTTTTTTAGTACCTCAGCGTCAGTAAGCCCTTTTTCTTGATCAGAGCCCAAATTTTTTAGAATTTCCTCTAATTTCATATTTTTCTCCTTTAAAAAATTTATAAAAAAGACCCTTATTCTCCTAAAAGAATAAAGGTCTTGCACTCGAATTGATGTTATATCCGGATTTTAAAATCGTGATGACGAATATAACTGCTTATAAAGCCTGCTACTCCCCTTTAAAAGGTTCTTTAACAAGACACATTATATCATTTTTATCAAGAATTTCAATATTATTTAATTTTAAAATCCTTTACCGGTAGCATATAAGCATAAATTAAATCACCATCATCCTTATTTATTAAATCATTAATCAAATCAAGATACTTAGTTACACAAGGATTTTTCGCACTCCTCTTTCTAAATTTTAAGAAGGTATCATAAAATAATGGATGCGAATAATCTATCAAATAATCCTTTAGATGATACAAATCAGGATTCTTTCTTAAAAATCTATACATAGCCTTAACTAAGGTATTGTATTTATGAATATACTTATCAAAAAGCGGCTTACCCGTAATAATATTATAGGCCTTTAAAATCTCCATAAATAAAATATCATCCTTAAGCCCTTTAATTTCCTCATCCTCTAAAATAGGCTCATATTCTATAACCTTATTAATTAGCTCATAGCGCCAAATAAAACGGTGCTGCTTTTTTGAAGCATTAGGATATTTTTCCAAATAAGATTTATATAGCTCAGCTAAATAATCCTTATATAATGAATCAGGATAAGCCCTTAAGGCCTTATTAGCCAAATCGCATAAATATTCATTTTGAATGGTAGTATTAGATAAATCATATAAGGTTTTTAATAAGCTATTAGCTTCTTCATAGTAAGAATTAATTAAAGAAACCAAATTAATATTTCTTCTTTCACAGCCTCTTTCACTACAAATAAGATAGCTTAAGGCCTTACTACTTAATTTATCCTTTTCTAAAATACAATAGGCATTACCCTTGCTTCTTAAATTACGATTAGCCGGATGACCTACAATATCATTTCTAATATGCTTAAGCTCACGCATATCATTATTTTGATTTATGTTTATAAATTTTTTACTACCACCAAGCTCATAGGATAAGGCGTATAGGCCATCAACAGAAACAAATAAGCTTTGAAGCATTCCATATAAATTCATTAAAGCCTCATCAATAGTCTTATCGATATCAATATTTTTAATATAGCACTTTTGCACCTCATTAGTAATTTCTAAGGCAGCCAAGGCTCCAACTACAGCATAATTTTGTTGCTCCCTATAAGCCTTAATATTAAATTTTTCAATTAAGTCCTCATTAACACTCACTAATTTTTCTAAAGCCATAAAAAACACCTCGTTTTAAAAAAACACCTCGTTTTAAAAAAATCTTGCTAACTAAAAGTTTTTTTGCTATAATACCTAACGGACGGAGGTTTAGCTCAGTTGGGAGAGCATCTGCCTTACAAGCAGAGGGTCAGCGGTTCGAGCCCGTTAACCTCCACCATTTAGTTTTTAAGAATCAGATGATTCTTTTTTTTATCTCTATTTATATTATAAACTATTAAACTAATAGTTGCCATAAATAAATGATAGTGCTATAATGAAAAAGGAAATTCTATAATACTAAATTAGGGAATGATAATCTCCCTTGTATGTATGTACTAAACCGCATTTTGCTGATGATATCTACCAATTTTTTTGGGATATCATCAGTTTTTTTTTGGAGGGAAATATGAATATCGGTTTTATAATGTCAATGGGAATCATACTATTATTAGGATTTTTAATAGGTTATGGTTTGAACAAAATTAGAATACCTGGCTTAGTAGGTATGATTTGCTTAGGTCTAGTTTTAGGACCTTACTGCTTACAGGTTATTGATCCTTCAGTTTTAAATATATCTAGTGAATTAAGACAAATCGCCTTAATAATAATCCTAACACGATCAGGCTTAAATCTAGATATTAAAAAGCTTAAGGAAATCGGAAGACCAGCAATCTTAATGTGCTTTCTTCCTGCAACATTCGAAATAATTGGTGTAACCCTAGGAGCTTATTATCTACTAGGCTTATCAATTTTTGAATCAATTTTACTAGGTACAGTTTTAGGAGCTGTTTCTCCTGCTGTTGTAACTCCTAGAATGATTAAATTGATTGAGAAAAATAACAATCCACGTGTAAAACACGTGGTTTTTTGGCTCCCCTGTAAGGGCCT
>JAHHSV010000015.1 GCA_020025015.1 Anaeroplasmataceae bacterium | reverse complement strand
TTTTCATCTTTACTATCATTGTAAACCAATTTTTCATAACTTATTTGACACTACCAAAAATTATTATAATATAAATGAATTGGTTTAACAATTGAAATATGGTATAATTTTAAATGGTGATAAAAATGTATTTAAACAAAGATATTTGTATAGAGGGAAACCCTATTTTAAGAGAAAAATGTAAAAAGGTTAAGCTTCCTTTAAGTCAAGAGGACCTAGATTGCTTAAAAAATTTATATCAATATGTTGTAATTTCAGAAATTGATTCTTTAGTAGCCCAATATGGCATTAAGCCTGGTGTTGGCTTAGCTGCACCTCAGGTTGGCGTTGATAAAAGAATGTTTGCGATAAACTGTAATGACTTCTTAGATCCTAAAAACACTAAGTATAGCTTTGCGGTGGTTAATCCTGAAATAATTGGTTATAGTGAGGAAATGGTTTACCTACCAGGTGGTGAGGGCTGCTTAAGCGTTGTAAGAGACACTAAGCATTTAGTAACTCCTAGACACTATGCCATTAAATTTAGAGCAGGCATTTTAGATATGACTACTAATAAGATTAAAATGGTAACTAAAACCCTAGTTGGTTATCCTGCCATTGTCTTCCAGCATGAATATGATCATTTAGATGGAATTATGTTTGTTGATAAAATGTATCCCGTTGATGAGGTAAATGCTGAGCCTTTATTTGAATATGAGGACTAAGTAAAAAATGACTTTAGGAATTAACCCTAGAGTCATTTTATTTTACCTTATTTATAAAGATACATTAAAATTGAACCCGCAACGCTAACATTTAAGGATTCTGTATTAATTAAAGGAATGTAGATATTAGCCTTAGTTAAGGTCTTTAGCCCTTCTTGCATCCCATTACCCTCATTACCTAGGATAATCGCAAACCTCTTTGAAGGCTTAATAGCCTCAGCCTCACTACCTGTTTTAACATCAGTTCCGTAATATTCATATTCTGGATGATCATGCATAAATTCCTTAATTTCATCATTAATAAAATTAAGCTTAAAGATTGCCCCTTGGCTTGAGCGAATTACCTTATCATTATAGATATCAACTGTCCCTCTACCTAATAAAATAGTATCAAAGCCAAAGGCCTTAGCTGAACGCATTAGGGTTCCAAGATTACCTGGATCCTGAATGGCATCTAAAGCTAAAATTTTATCAGTAAGCTTATGAGCCTCAAAAAGCTTACAAATACCTAAGGCATTAACTGTTGTATTAGTCTTACAAACCTTACGCATTGACTCTTCACTAATTAAGGTGCCATCAAAGCTACTATCAGTTGTATAGCACTCTAAAAGAACTCCAGCATTTTTAGCCTCTAAAATTAAATGCTTACCCTCAACTATAAACTTTTTTTCTTCCTTACGATATTTTGCAAGATAAAGCTTATTAATATACTTTACCTCATTATTTGATAGTTCTCTCATCATTCAATTCCTTAATTACTTCTCTTACCTCTAGACCATACATAGCTAGATCTAAATCAGAATCAGTGCTAATCCAAATTGAATTAGTATTTTCAACCGCCTCATCTACCATTTTTTCATAGTCAAAGGCCTTTTCAAACTCTGCCGCCTTATAATCACGCGGAGCTGTAGCAGGAGCCTTTGGTACATAAACTGTACAGCAATCCTCAAATGGCTTAATACTAATATCATAGCAGCCTATCTTACGGCTAATATTAATAATATCAACCTTATCATAGGTACATAAAGGACGAATTACTGGAATATTAGTAACTCCATTGATGGTTGCCATACTTTGTAGAGTTTGACTAGCAACCTGACCAACAGATTCACCATTAATTAAGCATAAAGCACCATTTTTATGGGCAAGCTTAGTAGCAATTCTATACATCATACGACGCATTATTGTAATATTATATGATTCAGGCACATTATCAAGTAAGGCCATATGTAATTCCTTAAATGGCACCATATGTACTAATATCTTATTATGAGGAGCATATTTAGCAATAATTTTAACTAAATCAATTACCTTTTGAGCTGATTCAATACTTGTTAAAGGTGTAGATTCAAAGTGAACGCATTCGATTTCAACCCCCTGCTTCATAGCTAAAAAGGCTGCAACTGGCGAATCAATACCACCTGATAGCATTAATAAGCCTTTACCTGCAACTCCAACTGGGAAACCTCCTAAACCTCTAATTTGGCTAGTAAAAATAAAGATACCCTCAGCTCTAATTTCGATTTTTAGGGTTAATTCAGGATTATGAACATCAACCCTTAATAAATTATCCATGCTCCTTAAAATATGGCTAGAAACAAGCTTTGTTGTCTCCATACTTCCATACAAAAATGACTTGTCAGCACGCTTAGTTTCAACCTTGAAGCTTGTAGGTTCCTTAACAATTTCCTTAATATACTCTAAGGACTTATCCTTAAGCATTTCAATATTCTTATCAATTCTAATAACTAAGCTATAGGAATAAACGCCAGATACTAAATTTAATCTTTCAATAACTAAATCAGGATCAGTATTATTTAATATAATAAAGGCATGATCATGACGATGCTCTACCTCAACATCAAGCCCCTTTAATTTTTCATCTAATAAATTATATAATCTTCTAATAAAAATCTTTTGGTTCTTTCCCTTTAGGGTTAAATCCCCAAATCTAACATATATACGATCGTATAACATTATAATCACTCCAATCGCTATTAATTTTAGCATAAAAGAGCTAATATGGCTATATTTTTATGATTTTTACTACTTATCTAGCCTAATAATTAAGATAATTTAAATATTTTATATAAATATACTTAAAAAGCCAATTTATGGCTTATCTACAATCAAAAAGGCAATTTTTTTATTTAATTTTATTGCATTAATGTTTTTTTAATGATATAATGCTAAAGCGTGGGTAAAAGCAGCATGCTTTCTTACGTTAGAAACTATCTTAACCTTGCGAGGATACTAGTAATCTTAGCTGCTCATGGTGAAAGTATTATAGATAGATAGCCTAACTAAAGAAGGTAAGAGACCTTTTTCCCAGTAAAAAAATAATAGAAAAGAAAGAGGAGGACATTAATATGTCAAGATACACAGGACCTAGCTGGAAAATTAGCCGTCGTCTAGGATACTCTACTAGCGAAACTGGTAAAGAATTATTAAAGAGAAAATATGCTCCAGGTCAACATGGTCAAAAGCGCGTTAAATTAAGCGAGTATGGTTTACAACAACAAGAAAAACAAAGAGTAAGATTCACTTATGGTGTAAGTGAAAAGCAATTCAAGAAGACTTACAATGAAGCTTCTAAAATGGCTGGTAAAACAGGTGTTAACTTCTTAAAATTATTAGAAGTTCGTTTAGACAACCTAGTTTATCGTTTAGGTTTTGCTTCTACTCGTGCTCAAGCTCGTCAGTTAGTTAACCATGGTCATATCACAGTAGACGGTAAGAAAGTTGATATTCCTTCATACCGTGTAAGTGTTGGTCAAGTTATTAGCTTAAAGGAAGCTTCAAAGAGCTTAGTAGTTGTTAAGGCTGCATTAGAGGCTAAATTAGTTAGAGCAGAATACTTATCTTACGATGAAACAAAGATGGCTGGTACATTAGTTCGTCAACCAGAACGTGATGAATTCTTACCAGAAATCAATGAACAATTAATTGTTGAGTTCTACAGTAGATAATAATTGAGGGTGTGATTGAATCACACCCTTTTTTTACCTAAAATAAAATCCATAGCCCTTCTTCTTAGGTAAGGCTATGGATTATTTTTTTATATTTCTAGCTTAACTACTACTTCTTCACTACCATCCTTAAAATGATACTCGTAGTAATTTTCACCTTTTACAATAGTAAGCTTTAATTCGACCTCTAGATCATTAATTTCCTTTTCATACTCACAAGAAATTGTTTGATCACTATTAATTAAAAATTCCATTTCATACTCAGTTAGCTTTGGTAGGTATTCTTTAGCCTCAAGGGAGAATTTATTCTCTTTTTGATTAAACTCTTGACTTAAGGCTTTAACCTTTTTACCACCCTCATAGAAGGTATAGCTAAATTCATTTTCATTTTTTTCTGTTTCTTGTTCAATTACAATATAGCTTTCAGTGTTATAAACAATTTTTAATTCTGTTTCATATTCATCGTTTTCAACTTCCTTTTTGCCAGTAACCTGATACCTGTTACCATTTAAAAGAATTACGCCTTCAATTTTTGAATTAATTTCATCCATATCGTCAGTGTCAGATGTTTCTACTGTCGCAGTTTCATTGTAGTAGAAAATATAATCACTAGCTAAATCTGGATCACTATATTTAACAACCATCTTTATAGAATAATCACTAAATTCTTCATCCTTATTTTCAAATACATCAATTTTAATATTATCCTTATTTAGCATCATTTCAGCGATTTTTAAATAACGTTGGATTGACTTTGCCTCAGTTAAATACATATCCATTGTAAGATTATTTGCACTTTTCATACCTCTAATAGGTACAGGGTTAGTATCTAAAAAACTAGTTCCTGCTAATAATTCATTACCAATAATTGTTTTAACCTCTGTTACGTTATAATTAGGCTTTATATCCTTGCCATCATATCTATTAGAATTAAAAGGTATTAATAGTACTACAACAAATATTAAAACAGCTAGCAATGTAGAAAAGGTCGGAACTAGAATTTTAAATTTCTTCTTTGGCGGCTTAGCTTGCGTTACAAGCATATCACTTTGATTAGGATTAATTTTCAATAAAATATCTTGACTTAAATCATCTATTTCGATTTTTTCACATTCACTTTTCAATAATTTCTTCAAGTCATTATTTCTCATTTTTCTCAATCCTTTCTTTCAAAATTTTCATTGCCTTGTTATAAAGCCAAATTACTGTTCCCAAGGGCTTGTCAACAATTGTTGCGATGTCCTTAAACTTGTAATCCCATATCGCATGATATACAACTATTTCTTTTTCCAACTCATTATCTAATAAATCCAGGATAGCTTTAATTCTACTTTCCATATATGGATCCTCGTTATCACTACCATGTAAATCAATAAATTCATTATCATTAATAACCTTTTTATTACGGTTATAAAGATTTATACTAAGATTTCTGCTTATTACCGACAAATAGGCATAGACATTTTTACGTTTATCAAAGCTATCTATATGATTTAAAAAACTAATGTAGGTATCCTGTACTATATCTAATGCATTCTCATGGCTTTTCAAAATAGTAATAGCACTAAAATAAACTTGCCTTTTTGTCATATCGTAAAATACATTAAAATGCTCATTATTGTGATTTTTGAGTTCTTCTATAATTCTCTCTATCTCCATTTCCTTCACCTACACTCTATATACAATTTAAAACCTTTTTTTATTGGGAATTATAAAAATATTTTAAAACTTTTTCTTGTTTTTTGCAACGCTTTTAAGTTGTTCCTTAAATACTATAAAAAAAAGCTAGGAGATCCCCCCAGCTTCAATGAATTTGTTAGAAAAGCCCAGCTTTTGCCTATAAAAGTTAAAACTGAAACCTTTAATTATGCTTCTTGTCTCTTACGTGAATCAAACTTCTTACGTTCAATTGTATCTAAGATTTTCTTTCTTAAACGAATATGGTTAGGAGTTACCTCTACTAATTCATCTTCATTAATATATTCAAGACATGCCTCTAGACTCATTACCTTTGGTTTCTTTAAAACAACAGTATTATCCTTAGTTGCAGAACGAGTATTTGTTTGTTGCTTTGCTTTAACTACGTTAACAGCTAAGTCTAAATCCTTATTAGCAATACCAACAATCATACCCTCATAAATTTCCTCACCTGGTGAAATTAACATAACCCCACGATCCTCTAAGGCACCAATTGAATAAGCGGTTGATTGACCATTAGCCATAGAAACTAACACACCATTAGTACGCTCGCCAACGCTAAATTGCTCCATAGGCCTATATTCTAGGAAGCTATGGTTCATAATACCATAGCCCTTAGTTAGAGTCATAAATTCAGTATTAAAGCCAATTAAGCCACGACTTGGCATATGATATAAAACACGTGATTGGCTTTCGGTATTTGACATATGAACTAAGGTTCCACGTCTATTACCTAGCATTTCAATAACTGAACCAATTGTATCACTTGGGGCATCAACAATAACCTCTTCAAATGGCTCACATTTTACACCATCAATTTCACGAATAATTACACGAGGACGAGATACCTGGAACTCATAGCCCTCACGACGCATAGTCTCAATTAAGATACCTAAATGTAATTCGCCACGACCAGATACTACCCACTCTTCACTCTTAGCAACACGCTCAACCTTTAAAGAAACATCCTTTTGAACTTCTCTAAATAAACGCTCTTCAATCTTAGTTGCAGTAACACTCTTACCATCACGGCCAACGAAAGGTGATGTATTAGTACCGAAGGTCATTTGAACAGTAGGCTCACTGATGTGAAGCTTTTCTAATGGCATTTCCTTACCAACCTCGCAAATTGTTTCACCTACGAATATATCAGCTAAACCAGAAATAGCAACAATATCACCAGCATATGCCTCTTCTACCTCTACCTTATCTAGGCCAATATATGAAAATAGCTTTTGAATTCTAAATTGCTTAACCGAACCATCATTACGGCAGCAGCTTACCATACTACCATTTTTAATAGTTCCTTGTTTAATTCTACCAATACCAATACGACCTACGAAATCATTATAATCAAGTAGGCAAGCTTGTACCTGTAATGGTAAATCTTTATTCATTTGAGGTGCTGGGATATTTTCAAGAATCATATCGTATAAGCAATCCATACCCTCTGTTTGAGTAGCTGGATCTGGTGATAATGAACTTGTACCATATACTGCACTTGTATAGCATACTGGGAAATCCAACTCGTCTTCATCACAGCCTAAATCAATAAATAACTCTAAAACCTCATCTAAAACCTCAGCAGGTCTAGCAGCAGGCTTATCGATTTTATTGATAACTACAACTGGCTTAACATGAGCTTCGAAAGCTTTCTTTAAAACGAATCTTGTTTGAGGCATTGTACCTTCATAAGCATCAACTACTAGAACAACACCATCAACCATCTTCATAATACGCTCAACCTCACCACCGAAGTCAGCATGGCCTGGAGTATCTAAGATGTTAATTTTGGTATCCTTATATCTAATAGCTGTATTTTTTGCTAAAATTGTGATTCCTCTTTCACGCTCTAGATCATTTGAATCCATTACACGGTCTTTAACCTGTTGATTTTCTCTAAATGTATGAGAATACTTTAAAAGTTGGTCAACTAATGTAGTTTTACCATGATCGACGTGAGCTATAATTGCAATATTACGTATATCCATAAAATTACCTCCTAATTTTCAAAAACGTATGCATTATACCACAAAATCATTAAAATGTTAAAACATTTTTAGATATTTTTTATTATTTTTCTAAGTTATTTAGATTCTTTTCTAAAAGCAGCCTTTTTGCCTTTGACTCCTTAAATAAACTATTTAATTCATCTTTATTTTCCGTAGCTAAAGCTTGTCTGATTTTTTCAAGTTCATTTACAAAAGCATCTAAGTGATTTACTAAGTTTTCCTTATTCTTAAAAAATAATTCCTGCCATAGGCTCGAATTAATCATCGCAATTCTAGTTAAATCCCTATAGGAATCACCAACAAAATTGTTAGTATCAGGAAAGCTATCACTATTAACTAAAGCAACCGCAATTGCATGAGTTAGGGTTGAGGTATAGCCAATCATTTTATCATGATAGCTTGGAGAAATAATATCTATTCTTCCAAACTCTAAAGCTTTAGCTATTTCCTCTAATTCCTTAATGCCCCTCGAATCAGCCTCAGTAGGCGTAATTAAAAAATTAGCCCCCTTAAAGATTTTAGAATCAGCATAGCGAATTCCAACCTTCTCCTTACCTGCCATTGGATGATGGCTACAATAAACTGCAGGCTTTACTAATTTACTTGCCTCATAAACAAAAAAGCTCTTAACCCCTAAAACATCAGTTACAAGCTGATTTTCCTTAAAGCGATACTTTTTTAATTCCTCTAAAATTTGTAAAGGATATATGCTAAAAATAATAATATCTACAGCATCTATAAAATCAGCAAGGGTCGTACTGCCCTTACTGATAATTTTATTTTGAATTGCATAATTTAAGGCTTTAGTATCAATATCGACACCATAAATTTCATACTTATCCTTAAGGCCCATAGCATAGGATGCGCCTATTAAGCCTAAACCTACTATTGCAATTTTTTTCATTATAATTTTTTTCCTACAATTGGAGCAATTTTTCTTAAATCCGTCATTAACGAATCAAACTTTTCAGGCTTTAAGCTTTGAGCGCCATCACAAAGCGCCTTTTCTGGATCATTATGAACCTCAATAATTAAACCATCACTACCAACAGCTAAAGCTGCTTTAGATAGGTCGGGAACCATACTCCAACGGCCACTTGAATGGCTTGGATCAACAATAACTGGAAGGTGAGATAATTCACGCACCGCTAAAACAGCTGATAAATCTAAGGTGTTTCTTGTGTATTTTTCAAATGTTCTAATACCACGCTCACATAAGATAACCTTATTATTACCACCGGCCAAAATATATTCGGCAGCCATTAACCATTCCTCAACTGTCGCAGACATACCACGTTTTAATAAAATCGGCTTATCAATCTTACCTAAGGCCTTTAGCAAATGGAAATTTTGCATATTTCTAGCACCAACCTGAATAATATCAACATCTCTTACAAAACGAGGAATTGAATCCTCTGATTGAATCTCTGTAACAATTGGTAAACCAGTTGCCTTTTTGGCCTCTAATAATAAATCTAGACCCTCAAGCTCTAACCCCTGAAAGGCATAAGGGCTAGTTCTAGGCTTATAAGCACCGCCTCTTAAAATTTGGGCACCACTAGCCTTTACTGATTCAGCAACCGCAATTATTTGGTCACGATTTTCTACTGAGCAAGGACCAGCCATAACGACAAAGTTACCCCCACCAATTTTAACGCCATTTACATCAATAACTGTAGGCTTAGGATGAATAAGCTTTGAGGCCTTCTTATATGGCACCTGAATACGGGTAATTGTCTCAACGCCCTTATAGGCATAAACGTCAGATTCCATTATTGATGAAGTATCACCAATAATACCAAATACCTTAACATCATCACTACTTGCATCCTTAATTTGGCATTTATGATCCTTAAAGAAGGATTTTAGCTTACTAACCTCTTCTAAAGTTATATCCTTTTTTAATCTAATTATCATTACTTATCACTCCCCATAGGAGCATGGCTTAAAACATGCTTTTTAATTATATCGAATAATTCATCAGAAATATAATGCTCTATACGACAAGCATCCTCCTCTGCTAGCTTAGCTGGTGCTCCAAGCATTTCAAACGTTTTAGTTAAAATGCAATGCCTTTCATAAACCTTTGCTGCCCTTGCCCTACCAAGCTCTGTTAAGGTTATTGCGCCACCTCTATCAATTTCAATATAATTATTTTGCTTTAAAAGCTTCATCGCTCTTGAAACACTAGGCTTTGAAAAGTTCATTTCCGTTGCCACATCAATAGCATGAACATTCTTGCTTCCTGATGAAAGAGTTAAAATAGTTTCTAAATACATTTCCATTGATTCATTATTTTTCATATATTAATCGCTCCTTTAGCTATTTTTTAACACAATAAATTTTTAAATATAAACTAAAAATCTTATAATATTATATCATATTCTAATTGTATGATAAATAAAAAGACTATAAAAAAGGGCAAAACCTTGGCCTAAGCCTTAGTTTTGTCCATTTTCTTTTCTAATTTACATGCTTTTTTATAAGCCTTTAACAATTTCTTTTTACTAAAAGCCTGACATTCTTTTCTACTAGCACAATCACCACAGGGGCTTTCTCTGTAAACTCTTATTAAATGAAGGATAATTAATATAGAAATTATCGCTAAAACTAAGATAACAACTACATTAGTGACATTTACTGCATCTATCATTTCTACACTCAGGTTTACCAGTCTTTACCTTTTTGGCTTTAATGTGGGGCAAGATAAATCTTAAGAAAATCACAAGTAATACTAGAAGAATTACAACAATTACAACTGCAATATTAACACTATTTGCTAAAAACATAATTTACCTCCTAAAAGAATACGCCCCAAATACCAACTAATGAAGCTAATACAAAAGCAACACCAGTTTGGAACGCTATAGCCTTCCACATCATCTTAGATGAGCCTAACTCTCTACGCATTGCACCAATTGCACCGAAGCATGGAGCACTGAATAATGTGAAAATCATATAACCCATTGCGCTAAAGCCATTAAAGAAGCCAAATTGAGCACCAGCAAATACGTTACCACCTTCACCAACTTGATTAATAACCTCCATTGAAGAAATTACTAATTCCTTAGCTACTAAACCTTGAACTGCAGAAACTGAAGCACCCCAAGAGAAATTCATACCTAGCATTGGAGCAAAGATCCAAGCAAATGACTTACCAATATTAGCAAGTAAGCTATCTTCAACATTTAAGAAGGCTACCATTTCTCCATCTACCTCACGCTCAACATAACCAACGAATTGAAATTGATAATTTAAATTTAATAAAATCCAAATACCAATAGAGCATAGGAAGATAATAGTACCAGCTCTCTTAATGAAAGCCCAAGTCTTTTCCCATACATCCTTAGCTACATAAGATGCACTAGGAGCATGATATTCAGGTAATTCAGTAATAAATGTTGTACTCTTTTCCTTAACAAAGAACTTATTTAATAAATAACCACATAAAATGATTACTACAACTGCTAAAACATACATACCAAAGGTAACTAACCAAGAGCTACCACCCATAACTGGAGTAAAGATACCAGCGATAAATGAAGCAATAATAGGAAGCTTTGCAGAGCATGGCATAAATGGAGTTAAAACAACTGTCATTTGATGCTCATCATTATTTTCAATCTGTCTTGCACCCATAATTGCAGGAACTGAACAACCAGTACCAACGATAAATGGAATTAATGATTTACCACTCATACCTAACTTCTTGAAGGCTCTATCAAATAAGAAGGTAACACGGCTCATATAGCCTGATGTTTCAAGTAAGCTTAATAATAGGAATAAAATCATTAGCTGTGGTACGAAGTTTAAAACAGCACCAACACCAGCAACAGCACCATCAGCAACTAAAGAAGCTGCCCATTCACTACCACCAGCATTTGTAATAAGCTCAGCTAACCAAGGACCTAAGCCTTTAAATTCTCCACCAAGCTCAACAACAATTGGATCAATAAATGGAAGTGGGAACTCAATCGCATCGCCACCATTAAATAGCATATCAACTAAACCAACGGTTGCACCACCAACTAAACCAACGCTTAATAAATAAACTAAAGCCATAATTACAATGAAAATTGGAATTGCTAACCATTTGTTTAATAGGATTTTATCAATCTTTTCTGTTAAAGAAACACTTTCTTTTTTGTTAACTGTCTTATCTCTTAGCTTTTCAATATAATTATAACGCTCAGAGGCAATTAATTGCTCTGTATCAACGTTTTCTTCTTTTTCTAATTCATTAATCTTATCAGCGAATTTTTCTCTATAATACTTTGTATAGTATCTTTCATCTTTTTCGATTACCTTAATACTAGCGAAGCGTTTTTCATAAACATCCTCATCTAGCTCTTCTGTAACCTCTGTGACTAATGCTTCAACCTTAGCATCAAAAATCCTATGGCTTTTGGCTCCAGGAATTTCCGTGTCAGTATTTTGAATGGTACTAATTAATTCCTTAATACCTGTCTTCTTTAAGGCACTGATAGAAACAACCCTTGTACCTAATTCCTTTTCAAGTTCTTTAACATCAATCTTATAGCCCTTTTTGGCAAGGATATCTTCCATATTTAAAACAACTAAAACCTTGGTATTAAGCTCCATTAATTGAGTAGTTAAATATAAAGCTCTTTCAATTGATGTACTATCGATAATATTAATTATTAAATCCGGTCTTTCTTGAATTACAAACTGTCTACTGATTTCTTCCTCTCTTGTATAAGGACTTAATGAGTAAATACCTGGCAGGTCAGTAATTTCAATATCAGTGCCCTTAATTAAACCATCCTTTCTCTCAACTGTAACACCAGGCCAGTTACCAACCTTTTGATTTAAACCAGTTAAAACATTAAATAGTAAGGTTTTACCACTATTTTGGTTACCAACAAGGCAACATCTTTTTATCATTTTACTTGCCTCCCTTTTCTACATAATCCTTAGTTACTCTAACAAGGATATTTTCCATATCAGCTTTTCTTAGACATAATTGATAGCCTCTTAAGCCAATACTAATTGGGTCACCAAGGGGACTAATCATCTTTACATCAATGCTTACTCCTTTAGTTATACCCATATCGAGTAATCTTCTTCGCAATGCTTTATTTTCATTGTCAAAAGAAAGAACTACTCCAGTTTGTCCAACCTTAAGCTCAGAAAGCTTACAGGTGTCATTAACTTTAAAAATACTTTGTTCCATATTCTTCCCTCTTTCGGTTAGTCTTTGCTAACTAATCGCATATAAGTATACAACAATAATACCTAATAGTCAACTAAAAACAAAATATTTCCACTTATATTTCCATAAAATATTTAAAGATTTCTCGCTTTTTATCTTTTTTGTAGAAAAAGCTTATGACCTCATCAAATTCTCTTTTAGCCTGCATTACATTACTACTATTTTTAATTAATAAATCCGCTAATTTTAACCCTTCTTCATTTAAAATTAAATAGCTTTTAACTAAGCTGCCATCCCTCCCAGCTCTACCTATTTCTTGAATTAGATCGCCTAAGGTTAGCGGTAAATCATATAAAATAATTGTCTTAATATCTGGTATATCAATTCCCATTCCAAAGGCAACTGTAGCAACAATAATATTATTTACACCTTTAGTAAAGCTATCCTGATTAATATTTTTATCTTCTCTAGCCATTTTCCCATGATAATAGGTTATCCTATAAAGATTCTTATAGGTTTCATAAATTTCCATAACCCGCTTCCTTGTTAAGGCATAAATTATAAGCTTACCCTTATTCTTCTTTAAAAGCTTATTTAAAATTAGCTTACTATCTCCCCTAAGAGAAATTATTTCATTTTTAGAATTATAAGGGACGTGTCTTTCAACATAAGGATGCTTTAAGCCTAGGATTTTAATTATAAATTTAATGGTTTCAATGCTTGCCGTCGCTGTAAACGCACAAACCCTAGGCCTAACCTCAAATCTATTTACAAAGTCTTTAATTTTTAACATACTTTTTCTAAATTCTAAGCCCCATAATAGCGTATGAGCCTCATCAATAACAACTAAGCTAACCTTACTAATCGCTTCTAAAAAGCTTTTAGATTCTAGCCTTTCAGGACTAACATAAATAAACCGATAATCATCAATTCTTTCATAAATTTTTTTTTGCTCAGCTAAGCTCATTAAGGAATTTATATAGCAAGCCTTAATGTTTTTCCTATTTAAGCTATCAACCTGATCCTTCATCAAGGATATTAAGGGTGTAATAACTACAGTTATTCCCTCAAGCATCAAGCCTGCAATTTGATAAATTAGTGATTTTCCATAGCCTGTTTTTAAAATAGCCAAAACATCATTATTACCTAAAATCTTAAAAATTAACTTTCTTTGAATGGGCTTAAAGTCTTTAAACCCATAATACCTTTCTAATACCTCATCTACTTTCATGCGAACCTCCATTAATATATAGGCGAAACATTGATTTTTTTTGATTTTTTGTTAAAATCACTATGGTGATGAAAATGAAATGTGAATTATTAGCACCAGCCGGAAACTATCAAATAGCTAAGGCTGCTCTTTATGCCGGGGCTGATGCCCTATATCTTGCTACCGAACGCTTTGGAGCAAGAGCCTATGCGAAAAATCTAAGCCTTGAGGAATTAGAAAAAATTTGTAATATTGCCCACGTCTTAGATAAAAAAATCTATGTGACAGTAAATACCTTAATTAAGGATTCCGAATTAGCTGATGTTAAAAGCTACCTAAAGGAAATCTATAAGCTAGGTGTTGATGCTATTATTACAACCGATTTAGCAATAATTAAATATATATTAGATACTATGCCAGGCTTAGAGTGTCATATTTCTACTCAGGTTGGCTTAAAAAATCTTGAGGATATTAAGTTTTTTGAAGAGCTTGGCGCTAAAAGAGCCGTTCTTGCACGTGAGGTTCCTTTAAAGGAAATTAAACGTATCAAGGAAAATTCTAAGCTACCTATTGAGGTCTTTATTCATGGTGCTTTATGTGTAAGCTATAGTGGTAACTGCTATATGTCAAGCCTTCTTACGCTACGTTCTGGTAATCGTGGCAGATGCAGTCAAAACTGCCGTTATGAATATGAAATTTTAAAGGATGGCAAGGTTTGTGCTCCTAAGGCTAATTACCTATCAATGAAGGACTTAAATTCCTTTGAAGCCCTAGCCGATTTAAAAAAGCTAGGTGTTGATTCCTTAAAAATCGAAGGCAGAATGAAGGATGAGGCCTACGTTAGAAGTGTTGTTAAAAGCTATCGTAATAAGCTTAATAATCCTAATTATAAAACTAACACGTTAAATAGAATCTTCCACCGTGAATATACTAAAGGCTTTTTAGCTAATGAGGATCGTGGTAATATCGTTTATTCCCTACGCTCTGGTAATGTTGGCGAATACCTAGGTAAAATAAAATATAAAAATAATTATCTTTATGAATTAAATATAACTAAAAAGGTTAACTTAGGTGATCGTATTAGAATTAGAGATAATAATGGTAAGGACTTCTACTTCAATATTCTTGATCTATATAATAAAAATATGAAGCCAGTTGATTCTGTTAATACCCTATCCTACTTAAAGCTTAAAGAGATTATTCCTGGAGAATTTGAGCTTTACAAAATGAAGGATAAGGAAAATATTACCTCTATTCAAAATGAGGATTATAAAATACCTTTAACTATTTATATCAATGGTAGCTTAAATCAACCCTTAGAGCTTAGCTGCTTCTATAAGGATAAAGCCATTACCGTTTATAGTGATATGCTATTACAGGAAGCAAAAAATCAGGGCCTTTCTGAAGAAACTATCACTAAGCAATTAAGCAAGTTTGATGATAATCCTTTCTTTATTGAAGGCTTATATCTAAACCTTGAGGGTAATCTTTTCCTTACTGTAAGTGAATTAAACCATTTAAGACTTAAAATGATTGAAGCAATTTATAGCTCTAATAAAAAGGAAGCTGTTATCCTTGAAGAAAAGGAGCTTAAGCCTATAAAAACTGCTGTTACAAAAAAACTAATTTGTAAGTGCTATACTTTAGAGCAGGCTAATATTGCTAAGGAGCTTGAGCTTGAAAATGTTTATTATGGCGATTCCTTTATTAGCTATACTTCTACTGATTATAATCGTAGCTCTAATGATTTATTAGTAGCTAATTACGGAGCATTTAGCTTAAATAGAGATAAGAATTTAACTACTGACTATGAATTTAACGTTTTAAATCACGAAAGCTTAGCCTATTTATTAAGCTTAGGCGCTAAAAATGTCACCATCAGTAAGGAATTAAGCTATGAAGAAATTAGAGATTTAGCCCAAAGCTTTAAAAATAAGTATGGCTTTATGCCAAACATTGATATGATTGTTTATGGTAGATTTACCTTAATGACACTAAACTACTGCCCAATCCGTCATATTGGCGAATGCCCTGGCTGCAAGGAGCATCAATATGAATTAAAGGATTCAACTACTTCCTTCCCTTTACTTCATGAGGACTGTACAACCTTCCTAGTTAATAGTAAGTCTACTAACCTAATTGATGATTTAGATAAGCTATATCCTTATATTAATCGTTTCCGTTTAGACTTTACCCTTGAAGATGCCGAGGAGACTAAAAATATTATTTTAGCATTTAAGGATAAGCTTAATAATCTAGACAAAAGCACTCATTATTTTGATAAGGAAAATAATACACGCGCTTACTTTAAGCGTAAAATACTATAAGCCACAATTTGTGGCTTTTTCTTTTGAGTTAATATAGTTTTATAAACTAGAAAGCATAGCTAATAATATATTGTCATCTAAACGCTTGCCTTTGATTGTATTATTACCATAACTATGATAAAATAAGTATAACTATTAGGAGGTAGTTTATGGAAAACGTAAATAATATAATTAAAAAATGGTTAAGTGAATTAAGTAGCTTTGAATTTCTAAACTATGAGCAATTACCCGATATCGATTTATATATGGATCAGGTTGTCCAAATTCTTGATCGTGAGCTAAAAATATTTTCAACATCTAGCATGGATAAGCAAATTACATCTTCTATGATTAACAACTATGTTAAAGGTAAGGTAATTAGTGCACCTGTTTCTAAAAAATATAATCGCGAGCATTTAGCTCTTATTGAAGAGGTATGCACCCTAAAGCAGGTTTTAACAATTGCTGAGGTAAAGCAAATATTAGAATCTACCTATAAGGATAGTAATCGTGAGGCCTTCAATAATTTTAAAACAAGAATGAAATTTTTAAATAATCTAGCAATAGATGACGCTAAGACTCAGCTTGAGGGCGTTGAAGAAAATGATTTAGAAAAGCTAAATGAGATTGCTCTTAATTTATCATTAACTGCCAATGCTTATATTTCCATTGCTAAAAGAATTTTATTCTTAACTAAGCACTTTGAAGAAATTTTAAAGGCAGAGGATAAGGAAGATAAATAAGACATTAAAAAAATGGATTTGCAAAAATCCATTTTTTTATTCCTTAAGCTTAGTAATTAATTCACTCATAGCATAGCTCTTCTTATAAATATCACCAAAAAGATATCTAACATCCTCTTTTTTTAATTCCTCTAGGCTTGCCTTATTAACTCCACCTAAAATAACTAAAGCATCATAGGATTTTAAAAAGCTAATTAAATTCTTTAATTCACTGCGTTTAATTTTATTATAGTCTAAAAGAATTCTATTAGTCTTGTGATTAATAATATCATAAATATTTTTAGTGATAATTCCAATATTCATATTTCTTAAATCATCTAATTCAGGCTTATAATTATCAACAATTAGATTAATCATATTTGCTGGTATCTTAAAGAAGCTTAATTGAGTTTTAATAAAATTCTTGATATTAGCATCAATGGTTAGATCTGATACCTCTATAAATATTTCAAAATAGCCCTTTAAGGAATCATAAATTTTCTTTAAATCCTCAGAAACATGCATAAGCTTATATTTATCTAAACGATTATCTAAGCCTTTTTTTCTAATGACATTGGCAATTTCTTCTTCCTTATAGACCTGATTATAAATATTAAGCTTAGCATAATAGCCATAAACCTCTGAATTTTCAATATCAACAATTTGTTGATAGCTTAATTCTATCTTATTAGTATCTAGGGCTAAGGCAATATTCGATTCTATTACCCTATCCTTAAAATGAAGCTTATAAGCCTCATAGCTAAAGAAGCTATAGTTACTTATTCCATTATATTCTTCATTGGCAACTAAATAAGCATCATATAAATGATCATAAACCAAGGTTAAATCTAGGCTTTGCTTACCATCTAAGCGTAATACACCCATGCTGTAATGTGGCTCTATATTGTAATTTAAGCTACTTAATGACACCTCAAGATAGGCTAAGAGCTCCTTAATTCTTGTTTGTAATAATCTCTTATCATCATTAGATCTAAGCATTATCGCAAATAAGCCCTGATTAAATAAGTATATTTCTACATAATACTTATTTTTAAAGTAATCCTTTAAGGCTTTACTGAAAGAACCAATAAAGGCATCATAGAATTCGTAGCCGTAAATATCCTTATATTTTTCAAAGTCATTTAAGCCAATTAAGCATAAGGTAAACTTATCACCATAATCTAAGATATCCTTATCAAGCTTATTTTTATTGCCAAGCTCAGTTTTAGAATCAACAAAAAGCTTTTCTTTTAATTTAAGCTTAGCCTCTTCTTCCTTTGTTACATCCTCAAACAAGGCTAATATAGTAAGCTCATCATTATAATAGGTAAAAAAGGTTTCCTTATAATGCTTAACTAAACCATTTTTCTTATAGTCATAATAAATAACCTCGTTATTTCTAGGACTATCCTTTAAGCTCATTAAAAGATTAGCATAATTATTTTTATCCTTATCATTTAAGCCTAAATAAAAATCATTAAGGGTAGAATCAATGGCTAAATCTAATAAATAAGCTCCTGCTGGAGATAGGCTTAAATTATTACCATCAATATATTTATAGCCCATATTTGTTACCCCAAAAATATACTTTTGGTACTTGTTTTCTTTATATAAATTATTTCTTTCAATTTCCTTTAAAAGCATTAAATTTAGTTCATTTTTAAATACATAAAGGGCCATAAACAGATTTTCATTCTCTAGCATATTCGTATTTGAATAAATTGTTAAAACCCCAATTTTATTAGTATCATCTAATAAAGGCATAGTTATAGCATACTCATAATCAATAGGCTTTTGATAAAATAAATCTAAATAATTTTCAAGCTTATCCTTAGAATAAAAGGAAATGTCATTAGCCTCTAGGGCTTGCTTTTGTAAGGAAGCATTAAGCTCATTATAGTGCTTATCATAAACCCTTTCATGCTTATATTTATGTAAAACATATTCCTTATTAAAATAAAGGAGGTCTAATTCCTTAATATCTAAAGCCTCGGCCATTTTTAAGGAAATATCTCTTATATTATCCCTTAAAGGCTTAGTATACTTTAAAAGCTCATTAGAGCCCTGCATTAAATCATCTAGATAAGGATTTACCTTAACCTCTAAGGTAGTATCTCTTGTTACCTCAATTAAATCAACGCCTGGCTTTTCATCCTTATTTTTAATAATTGGCTTTTCCACTAAAACATCAGGAATTACTACAAGCTCTTCCTTTTTCTTTTTAGCCTCTTTTTTTACTGTATTAAGCTTTTTATAGAAGCCCTCAATCAATTCATTATAGTAATCAATACTAATTTTATGATTAGCAGCCTCATATAGGCTTAAGGCTGTTTTAGCAAATTCCAAGCCAACCTCTGGGCTTACTGAAGCAAGAACATCAGCATATTTGGCCTCAAAAATTGTTGCTTTCTTGTTTTCATGCTCTAATAAAAGAATCTTTAAATAAATCGTTGCGGCTTCAATTTCTTGATTCTTATTAATATGCGGATCATCTAAATAATCGATAGCAAAGGCTTTAGCTTCACTATAATTTTTTAAGATAAATAGCATACGTAAAACACGTAAATGGAAGCTAGATATGGCTTCAAAATCAAAGCTATCCTTATATAAATTTTCTAAATTATCTCTTGTTAAATTAAAGGTTTCTTCATCCTTTAATAATTCAGCAATACTTAATAGTTCTAATTGAATCCTAATACTTTCTTCCTTAGTATTATCAAATTTAGCATATTCTAAGGCTGATACACGGGCCTGATTATAATCCTTTAGGGCTAAGTAATAATAAAAGGAATCAAGATACTTTTCCTTAAGCCTTGAGGTTGGTAATCTACCTATTTTTACCTGTAAATATTTTTGATATTCATCAAGCCTTCTTGCCCTTAGGGTTATATGCATAATTGTATCGCAAATTATAATTACATCCTCATCAATCATTTCACTGAAATATGGAACGTAGGCATAAACCTCCTTTAGAGCATCATTAATTCGGTTATTTTCACCCCAAATTACCATTTTATAGCAAAAGGCTTTAAGATATTCAGTTGTATATTTGTCAGTTTTACTTAAAAACTGATCTATTTTTCTAATGCTAGGTATAGTTCTTTCTAACCTTAAAACCTCATTAATATCCATAGTAAATCTCCTATAAAGAATTTAAAATCTCGGCAATCTTTCTAATGGCCTTACCACGATGGCTAATAGCATTCTTTTCTTCCGTTGTAAGCTCTGCCATGCACTTACCAAGATTTTCTAAATAGAAGTGGGGGTCATAGCCAAAGCCACCATTACCTCTAGGTGTATCGACAATTTCTCCTTCACAAATTTCTTCAACAAAAATCGGCTCCTTACCAGGAATGCATAAACACATTGCACAGGTATAAAAGGCATATCTATCGCTTATACCCTGAAGCTTTTTGATTAAAAGCTCATTATTACTTTTATCATCGTGCTCCTTAGAAAATCTCGCACTATAAATTCCTGGCTGGTAGTTTAAAGCTCTAACTGATAAGCCAGAATCATCAGCTAAAACAATCTTATTACATTTAGTAGAAATAGCCTTTGCCTTAATAAGAGCATTCTCCTTAAAGGTAGTGCCATCTTCTACTATTTCATCCTTAAAATCAATATCAAAAAGGGACTTAAAGGAAATATTAGGGCATACATCTTTAATCTCCTTAAGCTTACCTAAATTCTTTGTCGCAACAATTACCTCAAGCATTTTAAAGCCTCCATTTCTATTATTTTAACACATTTACATTCTATTTTTAAGATTTTATGATATAATTTTAATGAATGGATGGTGGACTTATGAATATTTTAAGAAACAAATATTTTCGCACAGGCCTAGCTATTGCTTCCTATCTATTAACAATGTATGTGCTTGGTGATTATGTAATTGTTCCATTATTCAAAAAAATTTTTAATTTGGAATTTTATAATAATTTGTTGATTTTATCACACTCTCATTTTTCCTATTTAGTAAATACCTATAATAGTATGATAAGTGTTTTAAATGTAATTTTGCAGGCTAGTATCTATCTTCTAGCAATTGTCTTTTTACTAGTTTTCTTGTATCCTGAGTTGAATAAGGACTTTGATAGCTACAAGAATAATGAAGGAAAAATTCTTTCAACCATTGGAGTTGGCGTTCTTTTATACTTTGGTCTAACAATTGCTTCAGGAATTTTAACCCAGGCGCTTGCTAGCATAAATGGGTCAAGCCCAGAAAGTCAAAATCAAAATGCCATCGTAGAGCTTTTCAATAATGGAGCCTTACCAAAAATCGCGATGGTTCTAACAACCGTCGTTGTAGGTCCCCTAGTTGAGGAATTAGTTTTTAGAAAATCAATTTTCAACCTTATTCCTAATAAAATTGTAGCCCTAGTTGTTTCAAGTATAATATTTGGTTTAATTCATACAATAAATTTTGACTATAGCTTTATGGACCTAATTATTGTAACCATTCCTTATATTAGTGCCGGAATTTCCTTCGGTTACGTTTATTATAAAACAGATAATATCTATGCTAGCTACTTCCTACACGCTGGCTTAAATCTTCTATCTGTTCTTTCAATTCTATTTATGTGAGGTAAAATTAATGAAAAAAGCATGTTATCCTGGATCGTTTGATCCATTAAGTAATGGCCATTTAGATATAATTAAACGAGCTAGTAAAATATTTGATGAGGTTTATGTCGTTGTTTCTAAAAATATTCACAAGAATTCGGCCTTCACTCCGCTTGAGCGTAAGGAAATGATTTTAGCTTGCGTTAAGGATTTAAAAAATGTTAAGGTTGATATCTATGATGGCTTAATTGTTAAATATTGTAAGGAAAAGCAAATTGATGTTTTAATTAGAGGCGTTAGAAATATTCAAGATTATGAGGATGAATTTAATTTATTCCAATTTAATAAGGATATTGAACCAAGCGTAGAAACCTTCTTAATGCTACCAACAACTAGAAACCAAATTGTATCATCTAGTGCTATTAGAGAGCTAGTGCACTTTGATCAGGATATATCAAACTATGTACCTCATCAATTAGTTAAAGTAATTAATGATAGAATCAAAAACAAGGAATAAATAAAAAACACAGATTTCAAAATGAAGTGAACACCTTAGGTTAAACAACCTTAACATTGTCTAACTTTGTGGGTTCACTTCAAAATCTGTGTTTTTTTATGCCTTATGAATTACTTCAATATTCTTCTTTTTATCCTCTGCTTTACTAATATAAGACCCTGATACAACTAAATCTGTATATGGTGCGACTAAGCCTATAGTTTTATCATTAATACCACCATCTACTGAAATCAAATAATTATAATGTGGTCTTAATTCGGCTAAGTATTTTAATTTAGCAATACTACTATCCATAAATTTTTGACCGCCAAAGCCTGGTTCAACTGACATAATTAAAATTAAATCAAGCTTAGCTAAATAAGGCTTTAAAACCTCAACGCTTGTATTAGGCTTAATACTTATTCCTGCTTTAGCATTTAAGGAATGAATATAATCAATTACCTCATCAGGATTATCTACTGCTTCATAATGGAAGGTAACATAGTTAGAGCCAGCCTTAACAAACGATTCTATATATTGCATTGGATTATTAATCATCAAGTGAGTATCGAATGGTAAGCTAGTATATGGTCTTAATGACTTAATTAAATCCTGACCAAAGCTAATATTTGGAACAAAATTTCCATCCATAACATCCATATGAATATAGTCTAGATCCTCATAAATTGGTTCTAGCTCTTCATTTAATTTGGCTAAATTACAGTTTAAAATTGATAAGCTAAGTTTCATCGTCTCTCTCCTAAGCTTTTTAACATTTTTAAATAATTAAGATAGCGTGATTCTAAAATTTCACTACCTATATTATTTCTAACCTCACAGCCTTTAGTATTTTCAAGGTGTAAGCAATCATTAAATTTACAATGATAATCATTAAATTCTTTAAAATATAGCTTTAAATTATCCTCAGTAATCCCCTGTAAATCTAGCTTAGAAAAGCCTGGGGTATCACCTAAAAAGCCATTCATAAACTGATATAGACTAGCAACCCTTGTCGTATGCTTTCCTCTACCAAGGGCAAAGCTGATTTCATTGGTTTGAAGATTAAATCCTGGAATTATAGCATTGATAAGCGTGCTCTTACCCGCACCAGTTTGCCCTGCTACAATTGTTGTCTTATCATTTAAGCACTCAACTAATTCCTTAGGATAATCCTTTTTACTATTTACATAAAATACCCTATAGCCTAGCTTTGTTTCATAGTAGCTTAAGGCTTCCTTAAGCTCTAAAAGCTCATTTGGGGTTAATTTATCTATCTTACTAATTACAATTAAAGGTTCAATATCTTCTTTAGTTACATTAACTAAAAATAAATCTAATAAATAAAAGCTGAAATCTGGTTCTTTGGCTGCAAAAACTAATAAAGCTTGATCGATATTACTTACATCAGGACGAATTAAGCTATTTTTTCTTGGTAATAGCTTAGTTATCATATTGTTTTCAATATAACAAAAATCGCCAACCTTAGGACTTAGCTTAATATTATGCGTATCCTGCTTGGTTGATAATCTATTCTTATTGGCTTTAAAATCCGAATTTGTATCAACCCTATAATTTCTAAATTTACCTTGGCATTTACAGCTAATTTCTTGGTTATCTTCAGTAATGACCGTATAAATGCCACCATTTAATGATATAATTCTACCTTTATTCATACTTCTTCATTTCTTTACTACGTAGCTGACCGCAGGCAGCATCAATATCACTACCTTGCTCACGACGTAATGTAACATTTAAGCCACGCTTCTTTAAGGCATCATAAAATCTTTGACGATTTTCAAGAGGGCTTCTCTTATATGGATTTTCTAATACCTCATTATAAGGAATTAAATTAATATAAACATTTAAGCCTCTTAATAAATCCGCTAATTCATTGGCAGCCGCAATACTATCGTTAACATTTTCAATTAAGATGTACTCAATTGTAACTCGACGATTAGTCTTATCTATGTAATATCTAATAGCCTCAATTAATTCTTCTATTTTATAAGCTTTATTAATAGGCATTAAAATATCACGAGTTTTATTATTAGAAGCATGAAGGCTAATTGCTAGGTTTACCTGTAAAGGAAAGTCAGCATATTCATATATCTTAGGTACAATACCACAGGTTGAAACTGTCATATGACGCTGACCAATTTCTAAGCCAAAGGGATTATTAACAATTTCTAAAAACTTCATAACATTCTCGTAATTATCAAATGGCTCACCAATACCCATTACAACTATATGGGAAACCCTTAAGCCTGTTAATTCAGAAACCTTTAATATTTGTAAAACTATTTCATATGTTTCTAGGTTACGTTTTTTCTTTTTTAAGCCTGAAGCACAAAATTGACAGCCCATATTACAGCCAACCTCAGTTGTAACACAAACTGAATAGCCATAATCATGTGTCATTAAGACTGTTTCAATTAAATTCATATCTGCAAGTCTAAATAAAAATTTAATTGTTCCATCCTTACTTTCCTGCTTTCTTACAAGCTCTAGATCATCAAACTTTAAATCCTCAGCTAGCCTTGGACGTAAATCCTTTTTTATATTTGTCATTTCAGCAAATGACTTGGCATTCTTACGATATAGCCATTCAATTATTTGGGTTGAGCGATATGGCTTTTCTCCGATAGAAACAAAATAATTCTTAATATCAGATTCTGTCATTCCATAAATATGGTTCATTTTATCCTCCTACTCAATTGCTTTTAAAGATTCTACCATTTCTACCTTATCTGTAAAACGGGAAATAATAAAGTTAATTACTAAGCTACTACCAGCGGTAATTAAAATTGTTAATAAATAGCTCATTCCATCTATTTTATAAATATAGGATAGCAATGGATTTTCATTTATTGACAAAACGGAATACATCAATGGAAAGCCCAAGGCTAAGCCAATTGAAGAGCCAACTAGTGTCAACAATAATATTTCAATAAGGAAGGAAGCAGCGATTTCATACTTGCTAAAGCCTAAAACCTTAAGGGTTGCAATATCCTTTGTTCGTTCCTTAAAATTAAGCAATGCTAAGTTATATAATACTACTAGTGCTAGTAAAATTGCAAATATTTTTACAGTGTTTGTCATAATTCTTATTGATTGTAGAGTATTTTCAATCATAACAAGCATTTCAGGCATAGATGTACTAGAAAGAATGCCTGGTATATCCTTTGCCTTAAGAGCAATTTCTTCGCTATTATCATAATCATTAGCTCTTATCCAAGCATTAGTTGGCTTGAAATCAATAAGATTGGCCGCCTTACTAATAAAAATACCCTGACTAAAGCTTACATCTATAATTTCCGTTACAACAATTTCATACTTCTTATTAGCATAATTGAAGCTTATTTTATCTCCTGGCTTTGCCCCAATTTCCTTAGCTACCTTTGATGAAATTAAGCAGCTATCCTTATCATATTTTGGTACAAAGACATGGCTTTCTTCTGGTAAAATGAAGATATATGAGGAAATAAGCTTTTTAAAATTGATATCTATTTCGTATTTAGCATATTCATCAACATAGCTAACATTAGGAATTGCTAAAACCTCTTCTGCCTTGCTAGTATAATCCTTATAGGCTAAATTTACATCATATGGAACTAGGCTTAGCTCCTGATTAATACTATTATCTAAGGTATCCTCGATTCCAAAGCCACAAACTAATAAGGCGCTACAGCCCATTGTACCTAGTAAAACCATTAGGGTTCTACTGAATTTTCGTTTCATATTTCTTAAAGCCATTCTAAATGATAGGCCTTTGTTTTCTAAAATAGGTAATCTATCAAATAAGGTAGGCTTCATTTTGTAGCTGTTTTCGCCTCGAATTCCTTCAGCAGGAACCTTCTTTAAGCTACTCATACAAGCAAAAATGCTATTTAAGAAGGTAACAACAAATAAAATTAAAATACTATATAAATATTCTGCTCTAAAAAATGGCGTCTTGATTTTAGGTAATTGATACAAAATATTATATTTTTGATCCATAACCCCAGGAATTATAGTTGGGCCTAAAATCATACCAAAAACTGAGCCTATTAAGCATAAAAGCATAAATATATTCGTATAGTGCAGCAAAATTTCTAAATTAGAATAGCCTAAGGCTTTAAGAAGGCCGATATTTTTTTGCTCCTTATTAATCAACTGACTAATTGAGGTTAAAATTATTAAAACTGCAACTAAATAGAAAATAACTGGAAAAATATAAATTAGCTTTTTAGCTTGAATTACATCAGCTTCAATTGTTAAATTTGATGGTAAATTTTTCGTTTCTAAAGCATATAAAACTGAAAAGTTATCATTAATATATTTAATGTTTTCTGTTATATTATCTGATTTTAAAACATACTGATTTTTCATCTTATCAATATTTTCTTTAATAAGGGAATCAGTAATTAGATTTGCATAAGCTGGATAGGTACTAGTAGCATAATCCTTTATGGCTTTGATTAAGACATCTTCTCCTATATAAAGCAAGGCTGAACTATAATTAGAATCATCTAAGGCTTCTGGATGAGTCATGCTTCCTGAAAGGGTAAAATCTAATTTAATATCCTTTAATTCTATTCCTAATACTGTAAGACTAGGAATAGTAACATCAAAGGTACCACCTTCAGCTATCTTTCTTCTAGCTATAAAATTTTCATCAGCCAAAACCATATTAGGGCTTAATTCATCTACTGACATAAAGGCTGGCTTATTATACTTATCATCAGCACAAAATGTAATAATATTCACATCAACTTGAGCCGATTTAGCTGGCAAATAGATTCTTTTTTGAAAGGAAATATCATTATCAGTAAAATATTTTTCTAGCTTTTCATCTTGGCTTTCTACCATTACAACGGCATCAGTCATATTGCCATTTTTATAAATTGTATCTAGCTTAAATTGAAAATTACGCCAGTTCGCTAGAATACCTGTAAAAAGGGTAACGGCTAGGGTAGCAATTAAAATTACTGATAAATACTGCTTCCAATTAGATTTTACTTCTCTTAAGGCTTTTTGATTTAAGGGATTTTTTACCATGTTATATCATCAACCTTCATTGGATTTTCATTCTTTTCATCAGAGATAATCCTACCATCACTTACTCTAATTACTCGATCTGCAACTAAGGCAATATTCGCATTGTGTGTAACAATTACTACTGCACTATTTGCATCATGGCTTAGTTTTTTTAATAATTCAATTATTCTTTTACCGGTTTTACTATCTAAGGCTCCAGTTGGCTCATCACATAATAGGATAGCCGGATTTTTAACAAGAGCACGGGCTATTGAAACTCTTTGTTGCTCACCACCGGATAAATTACCCGGAAAATTCTTTAATCGATTGCCCAAGCCAACATCCTCTAAAACCTTTTTAGGATCAAGGTGGTTATTAATTTTTTTAGTAGCTAGGCTAACATTTTCAATTGCGGTTAAGTTAGCCATTAAATTATAAAATTGAAAGACAAAGCCAATCTTTTCCCGACGGAATTTAGCTAATTCAGCGTTATTATAGGAAGTAACCTCCTTACCATCGACAAAATATTTACCACTACTTGGTCTATCCATTCCACCAATTATATTTAATAATGTGGTCTTACCAGCACCTGATGGGCCTAAAATTACCACTAATTCATTCTTATTTAATGAAAAATTAACATCCTCTAGGGCTGTAATTTTAGTTTCTTTACTTCCATATACCTTACTTATATTTTCTAACTCAATAAATGCCATATTTTACCTACTTTCTTCTTTAATTATAACACATAATAAAAGAGCATACTATAAACACATAATATGCTCTATATTCTTATTAAATTATCTTAATCTTGCTTTATAGTAGAAATCTAAACGATTTAGTATTGAATGAATAACCTTATCAATATCTTCGCTTCCTAATGTTTTATTCTTATCAACGAATGTCATCTTGAAGGCTATTGATTTTTCATCCTCAGCAATTCCTTCGCCCTTATAAATATCAAAGATACGAATATCAGTTAAATATTTTCTTGCTGTCATCTTAACAACATCTAGAATTTGATCAGCGGTGATGTCATCCTTAACAACAATTGCTAAATCTCTTTCAATTGATGGGAACTTTGGAATTGGTTCGTATTTGAATTTCTTAGTAATATTAAATACTTCCTCTAAATTGATTTCAAATGCATATGTTTCATTGAAATCATTTTTCTTCGCAAATTCAGGATGTAATGAAGCTAAGAAGCCAATCTTAGTTTCGCCAATATAAATATCAGCAGCACGACCTGGATGGTAAGTATTTTTAATTTCTTTATTAGCCTTGAAGTTTAATTCAAAGCCTAGGCGTCTAAATAATTCCTCTAAAAGACCTTTTACTAGGTAGAAATCAACCTTTTGATTGATTCCTTGCCATGGATTAGTCATAAACAAGCCTGTTAGGGCACCAGCAAGCATTAATTCTTCCTTTTCTACACTATAACGCTTACCAATCTCAAAGAAGGCTAAATTAGGCATTTGACGGGCTTTATTATAGTTTACTGCATCCATTACACCATTTAATACACTCTGACGCATTACTGCTCTATCGCTTGTTAAAGGCATTAAAACCTTAACAGGTGTACCAACTTCTAAGCTATAGGTATTTAAATCAGCTTCAGCTACTAATGAATAGCTAATAGTCTCATTCAAGCCAAGGCTAGCTAAGGTTTGCTTGATTTTCTTTTCAAGCTTTTGACGATAATTTAAGCCACCTGCTGAAGAAACATTGGCAATTGTTGTAGGAATTGCATCATAGCCAATCATTCTTGCAACATCTTCAATAATATCTTGGCATGATTCTTCTAAATCCATTCTTCTATGTGGTAGACAAATATCATACTCTAAGCCATTTTTCTTATATTCATAGCATAAATTAGAGAAAATCTCTTCAACCTTTTCATCAGCTAAATTAGTACCAAGAACACTATTTACCTTAGCTGCTGTAATTAATACATGCTTTTCAACATATGGCTTTGTAACTGTTACATTACGAGAACCAATAACTGTTCCACCTGCAATCTCATTGATTAGCATTGCGGCATAATCTAGAGCTCGTGCAATTCGAACCTGATCAACCTTACGTTCAAAGCGCATTGATGATTCACTCTTTAAGCCTAAACGACTAGATGTCTTACGAACAGCTAGAGGATTAAACATAGCAGCCTCTAAAACAATATTAGTTGTAGTAGGTCTAACTTCACTTTCTAAGCCACCCATTACGCCACCTAAGCACATTGGCTTATTACCATCTGTAATAACTATATCAGTTGCCTTTAAGGTTCTTTCAACCTCATCTAGGGTTACAAATTTTTCGCCATCTAAAGCATTACGAACGACAATGTTATTTCCTAATAAATCATGATCGTAAGCGTGTAAAGGTTGTCCTAAAGCAATTAAAACGTAATTTGTAACATCAACTACATTATTAATAGGACGAATTCCAGATGCCATTAATCTAAGCTTTAACCACATTGGTGATTCGCCAATTTTTACATCTTGAATATATCTTGTTTGGAATTCATAGCAATCCTCTGTTTCAATCTTTGTTTGAATTGGATTTACCATTCTTGCTTCTCTAACTAAAGGCTCTACAACCTTAGGTTTTTGAGCTAAATATGCACCTAAATCATAAGCAACACCTTCAATTGATAAAATATCACTACGATTTGAGGTTACTTCTATATCAATAATTTCATCATCTAATTCTAAATATTTTGCAGCATCACTTCCTACAACTGCATCATCTGGTAAAACATAAATACCATTACGATATTTTTCTTCTACTACTGAATCAGCAAAGCCTAATTCTTGAAGTGAGCAAATCATACCAAATGATTCAACACCACGAACCTTTGATGGCTTAATCTTAAAGTCACCTGGTAAAACTGCACCTGGAAGAGCTACAATTACCTTTTGATTAACATCAACATTTGGTGCACCACAGACAATTTGAGTTAGGCCATCCTTTAATTCAACTTGGCAAATATTTAAATGGTCACTATCAGGATGAGCAACCTTTTCCTTTACTAAACCAACCTGTAAATTTGTTGCGGTTGATTTAACAGTCATAGTTTCTATTTCATTAATATGAAGGCTTATTGCATCATATAAATCCTTGCTTGTTAAATTATCTAAATTTAAATATTCTTTTAACCAGTTTAATGATACTTTCATTATTTTGTCTCCTTGAATTGCTTTAAAAATCTAATGTCATTAGAGTAGAAATTTCTAATATCATCGATTCCATACTTTAACATTGTAATTCTTTCAATACCAATACCAAAGGCAAAACCTTGGATTTCTTTAGGATCATAGCCACACATTCTTAATACATTATCATTAACCATACCTGCGCCTAAAACCTCAATCCAACCTGAGTTTTTGCACATAGAGCAGCCTTTACCACCACATTTAACACAAGAAACATCAACCTCTACTGATGGTTCAGTGAATGGGAAGAATGATGGACGTAGACGAATTTCTTTATCATCGCCTAAAATTTTCTTAGCCATTTCTAATAAAGCACCCTTTAAATCTGCCATGGTGATATTTTTACCTAATACAAGGCCCTCACATTGCATAAATTGATGTGAATGAGTTGCATCATCTTGATCACGACGATAAGTTTTTCCTGGACAAATAATTTGAATTGGCTTACCTTTCTTCTCAAGCATTGTTCTTACTTGAACTGGAGATGTTTGACTTCTTAGTAACCACTCTGGGTTGATATAGAAGGTATCTTGCATATCACGAGCTGGGTGTCCCTTTGGAAGGTTTAATTTCTCAAAACAATATTCATCTGTTTCTAACTCAGGACCTTCAGCAACTTCGTAGCCCATGCTAGTATATAGTTCCTCTAAGTCCATAATTGTTTGACTTAATGGATGAATTGAACCAGCAGCAAACTTCACACCTGGCATTGTTACATCAATTGTTTCCTTAGCTAATTTTTCACTAACTAGCTTATCATTTAATTCTTGTTCTTTAGTCTTGAATAAATCCTCAGCCTCTGTTTTAATTGCATTAACTTGTTGACCAAAGGTTTTTCTTTCCTCAATTGATAGATTTTTCATATTACTCATCAATTGGCTTATTGCACCTTTTTTACCTAAATACAATGGTTTTAAGGCTGCCAAATCTTGTAATGATGAGGCATTAGATAATTTTTCTTTGATTTCTTTAATAATTAATTCTAAATCCATACTTTTCCCTTTCTTAAAAAAAACGTCCTTGCTTTATTTAGCAAGGACGATATTAACCGTGGTACCACCTTTATTCTGATTATTAGACAATCAGCACTCAAAACTGTTAACGCCAGTTTACGGGTAGTATTAATACCATTAAAAGAATGAACTTCAATATTGAGTAATCTTTGACTCTCAGCTACATCAAATTCTCTGTAAATTACTTAACAATATTTACTCTTTTCTTTTTGAAATTTACACGAGTACATTATACTACTTATCTTCTAAAAATACCAGCCAATATTCTAGAAACTAACCAAATTACTGTTGGAACAAAATATAATAACCATAGGTATTCATTGATTTGCTCTGGTAAATTAAATACTAAAATTCCATTTACAAAATAAGTAGCAACATATTGAAGTGGTAAAGTGAAATAAATCATATACTTAGTAACCATTTCTATACCAGTTAGTCCTTCTAAATAAAGACCAGGTGTGCTACTTGCAAGTGCTAAATTCATATAGTATGAGTCAATTCCTGCTTCTTTGCCTCCTTCTAAGGCATATTGGCATAAGACAGCACTTATACCAGCAATAAACGTGATAATTGCAACTAAGGTTATAGCTCCATGAATAAAATTAAGACGCTTTGCAGTAAAAGTTCCCATTAAAAAAACCAATAAAACAATACCAGCTTGTATTAAAACATAATATTTTTCCATATTACATACACCTCTCTATTCGAGTCATATTATACATTATAAAGAGTTTTTTTTGTGAAAAAAATATGAATTTATTATACAACTGGATTAATAGATTTTTATAGCTATAACATATTTATCTAGTTCATTATTAATAGTATCTCTTCTTAAAACCTTAAAATTAAATGGAACAGTAGTTTTTTCTTTTGTGTAATTACGTAGGCAGTCATTTACATTAAATAGAACTTTTGCATTATCTGCTGTTTCTATACCATTTGTTAAAAATCTAACGAACCACTCGGATTTTTCATAATCAAAACCATTTAATTTACTAAATGTTTTGTTATCAGTATTATTGTATTTAAAGCCTGTTAAATAATTATTGCCATAGTAGCCAGGATTTACAGGCTTTTCAGCATGGCATTCATAGATAACAATACCATCTGTTGAAATTGCTGAAGGATTATTTATAGGCTTGTCTTTTCCATTTATTAATGATTCATCATAGCATACCATTAAATAATAGTGGGCATAAATTGTCATATTTTTGATGTAATCCTTTGAATTATTAGGAATTAAAATAGCATCACCAGTTTTAGCAAATGAACTTAGTGAGACAAATGAATTCTCAGTTATAACAAAAGGATCAATCCACCCTAATAATAATTTAGATAATACACCATGATCTCCATAAGTTGCATCCATCATATCGTACCCATAAGTTCCGTAGCATGCTGGATATCCTCTATCTACAAAAAAGCGACGTTGATTTAAATCATAGCTATAATAATCGTCTAAACCCATCATATGTCCAGTCTCATGAATAAACGTATGAGCATCAATATTAATGCCAGATTTATCATATTCGGTTTGTCCATTTTTATTTGTGTAAATAAAGTCTATACTTGCAAATCCGTAATAAGATGGTCTTTTACCATCAAATATTCCTCTAAAGCCTGCCTGAGTCTGATATGCCCACCAAAAATTAGCATTATTAAAATCTATACTATGATCATAAACAAGCCATATTCCATCGATAAAGCCATCATTATCATAATCATATTGACTGAAATCTATTGTCTTATCTAGGGCTCTGATAACTTCCTCCAGAATAACTTGTGAACCATTATTCTTAGGTTGAGATTCGTAATAACGTGATGCTTGAGAAAGCTGGTAGAAATCAAGAATATCCGCCTTAACATCTAGTTTTCCATAAGAACTTTCCTTATAAAACCCGTTTAAACTATAATATCCAGTTTCTTCTTCAGAACCATTAAAACATTTTTGTAAATCTTTTTCATACTTTCGTAAATGAAAACTGGTTGAGTGACTATCTGTAAAAGTAACAGGTATAACTAATAGCTTAGGAGTACCTATAGAAGGAAAACACTCACCGGTCATTGGTCCATCTTTTTTTAACGATTCATTGAAATGATGCTTTTCGCCATTATTTATTATCAACTCATTAACATTTGGCGTATCAACAAAATCATTATCCGGATTTATTACTTCGGAAGTAATATTTGAATCATCTGTTGAGTCAGAATTAACAAACTCCTGCAATGCACCAATTATATGAGTACATGATGTTAAAAATAATAACATTAAAACAATTAGAAATTTTTTCACATTTATGCACATCCTTTACAATATCATAGCATAAAAAACAAAAAAAAACTAGAAATAATCCTAGTTATAATTTCAAAGTGGCGCCCACACACGGACTTGAACCGCGGACCCTCTGATTAACAGTCAG
>JAHHSV010000014.1 GCA_020025015.1 Anaeroplasmataceae bacterium | reverse complement strand
TATTTTGATACGTTCCCACCTAAATTATTGTTTTTTCAGGCAAACTCGGGTTATAGCACATTTCAAAGACAATAATAAAGTGAAATCAAGTTATTTTATGGTATAATTATGGCGTGGTGATAATTATGAAAAGTAAAAGTATATTAATAATTGAGGACGAACCAACACTTTTGCGACTTCTTTCCTCATATTTTGAAAAGGCTGGCTATGAAACCTATCGGGCTAAGGATGGTGAAATTGGTATTAATATTTTTCTAAATACCCAAATTGATTTAGTCATCTTAGATATAATGCTACCAAAAATAAACGGCTTTGAGGTCCTAAAAAGAATCAGAACCTCATCTGATATTCCCGTAATTATGATGACAGCTCTAGGCGAAGAGGAAAGCATGATAAAAGGCTATAGCCTAAAGGCTGATGATTATATCGTTAAGCCCTTCCCACCTAAGGTTTTAGTAATGAAGGTTAATAATCTTTTAAACCGTCTAGATGATCCTAGCACTGTTAAAAAGGAATATGTAATCGGTAAGCTTAAGCTTAACTTTTTAACCAATACCGCAAGCATTGCAGATAAAGAGCTAACCCTTTCAAAAACTGAATTTAAGCTTTTAAGCTTTCTAGCTGAAAACCAAAATAAGGCCTGCTCAAGAAATCTTCTTCTAGATGAAATTTGGGGTATGGACGTTTATGTAGATAACCGAATTGTCGATACCTATATTAAAAAAATAAGAAAGCAGCTAAAGCCTTATAGCTATATTAAAACTGTCTTTGGTGTAGGCTATAAGCTAGAGGTTAACGATGAAAATGAAGAATAAAAAAATATCTATCTATACCCTAGAAATAATTATTTTTATTTTATCCCTAATATTTTTTTTAATACCAGTAATCCTCCTAAGAAATAATCCTTACCTATACCTCGTTGCGACTATACTTTTTCTAGTCATAATTGCCTTAAACTATTATATAGCTAACAGTTTATTAGCCCTTCCAATTCAGGATGCAGCCAAAAAAATTAGTCACTATAACAACAACGAATTTGGCTTCTATATTTCAAGCAATATAACTAAGGAAAGCAAGGATTTAAAGCTAGAATTAGATAATTTAGCTAAAAATTATCAGGATATAACCACAAAGCTAAAAGAAAAAATATACGAAAACGAAACCTACTTTAACCACTATAAGATGGATATGGAAAAGCGTAAACAGCTAGTTGCGGCAATTAGCCATGAAATTAAAACACCTCTTGCTATAATTGAAACAACGGCTAGTGCTATTCTAGATGATATTATTCCTGAGGATGAAATTAAAGTAGAACTAAAAAACATCATTAATGAGGCTAATAAAACTAATGAAATGCTAAAGGAGGTTATTAAGGTTTATAAAACTAGTACTAACCTTGCCGAGCTTCCTTTAGAAAGCCTAAATTTAAAGGAGCTTATTAAAAAGACCCTTGATGAATTAAATGGGCTTATTCTAAAATATAAGCAAAGGGTAGAAATTCTAAGCAATTTAGATTTAACTATTAATGTTAGTAGGGTTGAGTTTAAGCAAGCCTTAACCAATATTTTAATAAACGCCATAACCTATTCTCCTAGCAAAAGTAGGATAACTATCAATCTTCTAGATACCCCTAATTACAATGCCCTAGAAATTATAAATTATGGCATTGAAATTCAAAAGGAGGATGCAAATAAGCTCTTTGAGCCCTTCTATCGTTCTGATAAATCACGTGAACGTAAGGAAGATCACGGCAATGGCTTAGGCTTATTCCTCGTTAAGGAAACCCTAGAAAAGCATAATTTAGATTATGGAATTACAAACGTTAATAACGGCGTAAAATTTTATATAATTTTTCAAAAATAAAAGGAAGACCCGATGCCTTCCTTTTTTGCTACTTTATTGAATTAAAAATATCTAAATATTCACTTAGGCTTGGATCATTCTTGTAAAGCTCAAGAATATTCATTATAGATATTGTCTTCCTATTAGATAAATAAACATTATTAGCTTCATCCTTAGCATAAAGATAAATATCATATAGGTCATTATATTTATCCTTTGGGAAATTTAATATATCTAAAACAACCATAGCTCCCTCATTAGTATTAGAAATATCTAAATTACCAGTAAATCTACTTTCATATTCATCTAATTTACTAGTATCAATAGTCTCATTATTTTGAACTAAGATAATTCCATAGGTAAGCTTTCTACTAGGCTTAAAAGGCTTAACTAAGGCCCCTAAGCGTAAATCAATGCTAGTTGCTGATTTACCCTCATAATTAATCCTTAGGCTAGCTAAAGGAGTAACATCCTCTATTGGATTTTTAGCCGCTACCTCCTTTATCGCAACAACATTACTTAAAGTCTTTTCTATTGAATTATAACGACCATGAACCTGATAAAATTTACCATTAACACAATCTCTAGTTAAAGCTTTTTCATGAATTTCAATTAAACCAGTTTCATCCTCTAAATAATATTTAGCAACATCTAAGGTAGAAAATACACCTTCTATTACGACCTCAGTATTATTATTTAAGCTAGCTAAATCACTAATCCTAGTAATTGCTAAAGCATCCCACTTAGCATATAAGGTTAAATCACTAGTAATTACCTCATTAGCTAAGTCAAAGGCCTCAGTTAAATTACTATCCTTAAACCAACCAGCAAACTTATTAAATGGCTTATTTAATGTTGGTACATAAATTAATTTATCATTTACTTTATTAGTAATAACCTGGCTTGGATTACCATTATTAAGATTAAATGTAACACTAGCCGTGTTATCATTTCCAACCCTAGTCCAAGTGATTTCAATATATTTTAAATAGATAACTCTATTATCAGAACGAATTCCAATATACTTGTAATTGCTTTGAAGATCTAAAACAGCACTAGAATCAGCTTTTGTTGTATAGCCTAAATTTTCACCCTGCTTTTTCGCATCATGAAGCTCAGCAACACTCAAATATCTTTCATTTTTACCATAAACTGAAAGACTAACATTAGGAGAGGTAGCTGAATCCCAAACTAGCTTGATTGCTGTAGGAATATAGTTTGTTGGAGCATATTCAACAACTATACCTGCGTTATGCTTGTCATTAATTTGAATATTTCCATTTTTAGGTGTAGTAGCATAGGAATGATAAATAGCACCACTATCATGCTGCTTAGAATGATAATCAGCATAGGTACTTCCTAAGCATAAAGATTCAGATGTTAATTTATCAACAATTGTATCACTAACGGCCTTAACCCCTTCAAAGCTACCAAAGGCTAATACTAAAGCTATTGTAATTATAAATGTAACTATTTTCTTCATAGTCTCAACTCTTTTCTCATTCTTTAAAAAAGGAATATGAGGAAAAGCCCCATATTCCTCTAATTATCCAATTAAAGATTAGTTAAATGGCCATTGACCATCTTTATCGCCAGCAGCACCGCCACCAAATGAACCTGTTCCAGCTCCAGACTGAGCAATAATATCTTCGATTTCTACTTTTTCTTCATTTAAAATTGGTTTTGTATATTCTTTCATTTTATATATTCCTCTCACTTAATAGTTTTTAATATATCAATAATTTGTTGTAACTCAGGCTTAGTAGCAACTTCTGCTTCTAGAACAGTAATTGTTTCACCAGCTACTGAAACTACAGATGCATTTTCTTTAGCCTTTGCTAAATACACCATACTATCTTTTACAACATAAATATAACCATTTACGCCAAAATTATAGCTTGCTTGTGGAATACCAGTTAAAACTAAACCTAATTGATGTCCACCTTCTACTGCAGCAATCTCTTCCTTAGTGAAAGCTACTGCTTTACCTGCTTGCTTATATTCATTAAACTTTGTAATATCAAAAGCTTCGTTATTAGCTAAAACTAGAACACCATACTCATAAGCTTCATTATAGCATTCAGCAGGAATAATACCACCAATTCTTAAGTCAACTGTTGTAGCTTGATTATTTTCATAAGAAACTCTTAAGCTTGCTTTAGTTTGTACGTTTTCTAATGGATTAGCAATAAGTTGAACCTTAGTTACATTAGTTAAATTCTTATAACTTGAATTTGTTTCTGCATGAATTAAATAAGTTGCTCCAACTGTATTAATTTTTTCAACTTCTTCTTGAACTTGCTGTGATGACTTATGATATATTTCAACAGTTCCTGTTGTATCACTCATTGTAAATTTTGAATTTGCATCCTTAACATATCTTGCGATTATAACTACTTTTTTTGCATTAGTATTAAGCAATTTGTTAGCTTCAGCGCATGTAATAGTTTGAATTTCAACATACTTTGCATATAAATCTAATGCTTCTGAAACTATTACATCTGTTTCAAAATTCCAAGGAGTTGTTAATTCTACATCTTTATACCAACCTACAAATTCATAACCATCCTTTAAAGGTGTTTCTTTTGGTTCTTTTAATAAAGCGCCAACATAGCCATCATTTAAAGTTACATTTGATTGACCATTATTTAAATGAAGTGTAACAACTGCCTTTGGTAATGCTTCCCAATGTGCATAAAGTGTAACTTCTTGAGCAAGAAAATTATCTTCAGCAACTTGAGTACCAGCAGCTGCTTCTGTAAACCAACCAATAAATTTGTAGCCTTCTCGTGTAGGATTTTGAGGGAATCTTACTTTTTGTCCACTAGGTGTAGACATTTTAACTGGTACGCTACCCTCATAATTTAAATCAAAAGTAGTAACTAATCCTTGAACATCTTTTTTAAATATATCTACATTTCCTTGTCCAGAAGAATAGCAACTAAATATTTTACTAACTGTATTATATTTCAAATTATTTCTAGTATTATTTCCTTGAGCTTTAATCTCTGTAATACCATCTTTAATTGTTATTAACCAACTAGCATTATCATCAAGTGTTGGATTTGTATGCAAATAATTCTTTTTACTGCTTCCTGCTAGTAAATATCCTGTAGCAGAAGAGCTTGTC
The DNA here is from genome assembly GCA_020025015.1 of Anaeroplasmataceae bacterium. GTDB lineage: Bacteria > Bacillota_I > Bacilli_A > Acholeplasmatales > Anaeroplasmataceae > CALUXS01. Next base: position 28,678 of record JAHHSV010000014.1, on the reverse strand, counting down.
ACTTTAAAAGCAAAAGTATTTGGTTTAGTTCCTCTTTCTAGGACAATGTCTTGGGCACCTGCAACATACGGTAAGGTATCATTCACAAGCTTATCTCCGAGTTCTTGCTTTGCACGATTGTTACCATTTTGTTGCTCTCCTAATGCAGTTTTGCTTGCTATATTAACAATTTGAATAACATCGCCTTCTACTAACTCATTAGCATCCTTTACTAAATGGTAGGTATCACCAGCTGCCGCATTTACAGTATTACTGTAAACTAATCCTCCTAGGCCTAAACAGGCTACTAGGGTCAAAATAAAAGATAAAATTTTTCTCATTTTTATTTCCTCTCCTATAAAGTATTTGCTTTACGTGGGGTATCCGTTTACTACCACTTATATGAAAATAAAATTCTTTTTTCATAAATAATTACTACTAAACTTCCTCTCCGCAAAAAGCTTAATACATTATCCTTAATATATTAATTTTATATTATCCCGTTCTTTTAGTCAATCTTAGTTTTACTTTGGTAACATGAAAATCGCTTACATGTGTAATAACTCAAAATGTGTATAAAATTGCTACATTTCTATATAATTTGTAAGATCAATTACCTTAGTTGGAACTATGCTTTCAGTTTTATGGGAAATAAAAATTACGGTTTTATTTTCCTTTTTAAGATTATTAATAATTACCTCAGCATTCCTTTCATCTAAAGCACTTGTAAACTCATCTAATAAAAATATTTTTCTATCCTTTGCATAGGCTATGGCAATCATAACCCTTTGAAGCTGACCAATTGATAGGCCACTTCCTCTTTCATTTAAAATCGTATCAATACCATTAGGTAGGCTATTTATTTCATCATAAATATTAGCAAACCTTAAGGACTCATTAATCAAAGCATCACTGCCAACTAAAAGCTTAAAATTATCCCTAATAGAACCACTAAATAAAATATTATCCTGGCTAACATAGCTAAATAAGCCATTAGCCTCATATAATGGATATTCTAAGTTATCCTTTAGAATAGTGATTTTACCAGCTTGAGGCTTTAAAAAGCCTAATAAAAGCATAAATAGTGAGGTTTTACCAATACCCGATTCACCCTTAATTTGAATAATATCACTCTTTTCAATATCAAAGCTCAAATTAGAAAATAAGGTATTAGAATAGCCAAAGGAAATATTTTCAATTTTAATCCTATCAAAGTCATTAATCTCTAAATCATTATTAATATCTAAAGACATCTTTCCTTCTAATCTTTCAAAGGAGGTCTTATATAGAGTTAAGCTATTAATAATACCAGAAATTGCTAAAATTGGACTTTGAATATGATTCATAAGCTGCATAATGGCAATCAAGGTACCATAGGTCATTAAGCCTAAGGCAATATTATAGCCACCATAAAAAATACAAATTGCATAAATAATATTACTACCTAAAACTAAAATATTACCTGCCCAAACCTGAAAATTATACATGCTCCTCTTATTATTAGCATAATCATTTTCGCGCATTTTATAATAGGACATGAAATTATTTTTAGCCCCATAGGATTTTATTAGCTTAACATTTTCACTTGATTCCTGCACAAAGGAATTAAGCCTTCCCTCCTGGTCTAAAACCCTCTTATTATAGCTTTTCATTCTTAGAGAATAAAATCTAGCTGCCAATAAGCCAATTAGCCCAACAATAATTAAAATGACTAAAAAGCGCCATTCAATTATGGCAACTAAAATAACCGCAAAGGCTAATCTACCCGCCTCAAAAAAGATTCGTGGCAAGGTACTAGTTTCACCAGTAACGATATTATCAATATCCTTAGTATAGGTTTGCATTAATAGGGCTGAATGCGTATTATCCTTTAAATATGCCTTAGTTAGCTTATTTTCAAATAAATTACGCTTAAGCTCAATCTCTCTTTTTAAGGATACCCTAACATAAATTATATTTTCTATAACCTTAAATAGAACAGCTAAAACAACTATCCCAAGAAAAATTAAGCCTGAAAAAATAACCTTATCCTTATTACCATCAGCCGCATAATCTAATAAAAGCTTAGAAATATAGGCTAAGGATACTAAGGCTAAGGAATATAATAAATTAAAGGTACCTAAAAGTATCCATTTTTTATTTTTAGGAATTAATGTAGGCATTTAATCATAACCCTCCTTATAAAAAATGATTTAAGCAACAATAAATAAAGGCTATATCTAAAGCCCTTAAGGAAGCTTTTTTTACTTTTATTTTGCTTTTTATAGGCAAGAGCCTTGGCAAAGCATTGTTCCTTTTTTATACCATTCTCTAAAACAATTTGATGGTCACCAATCATTGTATACGTACCATCAGGATTAGCCCTATAAACCCTATGCAAAACAAAGCTTCCATCAGCTCTTCTATAAAATACAATATCATTTTTCTTAATATCTGTAATTTTGGTAAGAGTAACTAAATCACCAGTATGAAGCAGTGGCTGCATGCTAGTACCATGAATAGGCATTTCAAAGGTTTTGCCAGAATTAATTGTTTCAATAATTAAAGGGTAAATGTCCTTTACCTTAAGCATCTATTAGGCCCTTCTTTTGCATATTTAATAAGAACTCATCTAAATCAGCTAAAGCTACCTCTTCAGTAACGCTATATTCATTTAGGATACGTGCTAATAATTCTTCCTTAGTAATTTCATTTTCTAGATTATTATAAATAAAAGCCCCAACCTCATTAGTATAAAGAATAACATCGATAGCGATATTATGATCAGATAAAGGTAAAATCATAAATTTATTACCAATTTCCTTTAAAATACTATTGTTCTTTCTTTTCATTTTAAGCATCCTCCTATATTAGCCTCTAATGTAAAATAGGCACTATCCTCCATATTACAGCCATATCTTGCAAGCTTTAAATCTAAAAGCTTATCCACAATCAAATTCCAGCTATCCTTAAAGGCATTGCTAGGTAATTGAATTTGATTTAAAAGTAAGGCTAAGGCCTTATCCTTAGGTAATTCTTCATAGACATTTTCCTTGCTTTGATAAATAAAAACAACTGCCTTTAACTCAGCCTTGAAGTTGTTATCACAAAAATGCTTACCACTCCAAGGATTTGGTAAAATATAAAGCTTATCATTTTCTAACGCAATAACATTTTTATCATCATTTAGGCAAATAGCCCCAAATTTTTCCCATAAGCGCCTATGAGTAGACTTACCCGTACCACTTTTTGCACAAATCAAAAAGCCCTTATCATTAACCATTATACTAGAGGAATGAATAAAGATTCCCTTAGTATAATTTCTTATCCAATAGACAAACGCATATTGGCTCATTAAATATTCAGACTGGAAGGAATCATTATATAAATACATTGTAATTGTCTTATCCTCATAAAGGATTCCTCCAACAATATTATCATCATACCTTTGAAGCTGAAAAACACCCTTTTCTGTATCATATAGGGTATAATATGTAGTTTTAAATGCTTCCTTCATTTCCTTAAAGCTAGGCTTTTCTAAGGAAGAGTTTAAGATAAACTCTCCCTCTTCCTGTATTTCATAATTGGCTAAATTTTTAAATTCAGCCTTATGAATTAGATTAAGCCTAATTTTAATTCCCCCAGCCAAAATATTCATAAAATCATCACTCTCTACTTTAATAAATCCTCTAAAACCTTTCTAACTACAGGATCCTCAACTAAATTATTATCGAGATAGAATTTAGTTGTATCATTTAAGCTAGCTTTAATTGGATTGCCAAAATATAGCTTACCATCTAATTCCATATAAATTACGGCATTAAATAAGAAATCATAATGGCCTTCCATATTAGTAATTACCCACGCAAATTGATAGAAATTACCATCCTCTGCCTCATTACCATTTTCATCAACCCTTACAGGAGTCATTTCTAGAAATTTATTTTTACTATAGGCACTAATAGTAGTTGCTTCCTGTAAGCCACTAGTTAATTCTCGATTACCCTCTACTACTAAAACACCATATTTGGCATTAGAATTAAAGCTTTCAGCCTTAATACGAGTACCAAATCTTAAATCAGCATCAACCTCAGTATCATTAAAGCTTACTCTTAGGCTTGATTTAGTTTCCTCTAAAACAAAGCTATCCTTTGCAGATACGCCTGGATTTGGAGTAGGAGTAACACTACCCTTTTCTACTGTTAGGTGATAGCTACCTAATTGAATACGTGATTTACTACCTAAAATAACTAAAATAAATTTACCATTCTTTGGGCTGGCTAGTGATGCATTAATTTCTAATTTATCAGTACCAACTGTACCCTCATTAACCTTAGTATAGGCTTCACTGCCGCTTTCCTTAAATAATACCTGCCATGCTATATCAGCACTACCATAGATTTGACCAAGGGTTAAATTAAATGACTTTAAGCCCTCAGTATCAAATTTAGGCTCTAAATAAGCCCCTGTATTATCAATACCAAATTTAGCTAAGCTACTTCCACTCTTATTGTGGCCTAATCTTACATCAGAACCAGCAACATAAAAATCAGAGGCTAGGAAATCTAAATTATTTACAGTAAAATCAACATTTTTAGAATAGCCCATACCATGAATTTGGCTGTTTGTAAAATCAATTAAAATATCATCCTTATTAACCGGCTTATCAGTATCGCCACCACTAACATTAGGATGCTCTAAGGAATTAATAACCTTTAAGGCCTCATTAAGCTTAGTATAATTTGTAACACTACTCTTATCAGCTGAAGCTAAGGCCTCATATTTAGCCTTTGCTAAGGTAATAGTATCCTTATCATCAAGAGTTGGCATAGTAGGAATCTTATTAATTAAATCAATAACCTCTTTGATAGCCTCACTATCACCAGGATTTGGATTTGGATTAATCTCGCCACCATCATAATCATTAGGATAAGCTAATTTAACCCACTCTGGATGATCAATATATGGGTTACGATTATGCTGAAATTTATCATAAATTACATTATTACGATAAACTTCTTCCTTACTTACTGGATCCTGATAATGCCATTTAATTAAGGTTTGTAAGCCACCAAAACGTCCATTAGTATCACTTAATGAGGTTTTTCTATCATTTACAAGCTTTAAATTATAATCCTTCTTATATCTTGTTTCCATATAGAACATTATACGAGCAACATCGCCCTTTACCTCATCACGTGGTTCAAAAACATCACCCTTTTTATTACCATATTGATCAGCACTTACACCTGGTAATTCACCAAAGTCTAAATTACCACGATCACTATTAATTTTATTAATTGTTGGTCTTAAATGGTGTGCATCACAATAAGGTGCCGCACCACTATTAGGAAAGCCATGGCTCTTAGCCCAAACGTGCTCCTTATTCCAAGCACCTTCTGATAAAGATTGACCAGAATAAAAGCCAATAACCTTTCTTGGATGCTTTGGATCTGGATCAGTATATTTTAAAACTGTATTATTTTCCTTATAGCTATGCTGATGATAATTCTTTGAAATAATTGGACCTAATACATTCTTAAAGGCATCGCCAGTTAAGCTTGTATCAATTCCATCATAATAGCCTGCTGGAATAGTTGTATCATAGTATTTTTCATTAAAATATTCATTAGCGGCATTAGCGCTAACACCATATGCAGTAATAGCACCAAACGCTACTAAGCCTGCAACTAAAATTTTCTTTAAGCCTTTCATTTTCTAACCCCCATATTCTATTTTTATACCCATGGTAACCAACCAGTGTCACCACTAGAATTTTTTTCACTAACCTTAATAGTTACCTTCTTTTCTAAGCCCTTATAGCTGATTTTTACCTCAAATTCGCCAGTCTTACTAGTATCAAAGCCTGTTACCATATCCTTAGTAATAGTAACAATTGTTTCCTTGCCATCAATTAAAACCTTTAATTCACCGCCAGAAAACTCCTCATTGACCTTATAATCAGTCTTAAATTTAACACTAACAATTTCAATAGCTTCCTTGCTAGCATCTAAAACCGTTAAGGTTACCTCCTTAGTTATTCCCTCATAGCTAATTGTAACCACTACCTTACCAGCCTTACTAGTATCAAAGCCTGTTACCATATCCTTAGTTACATCAACTGTGATTTCCTTACCATCCTTTTTTACTACCATCGTACCAGCTTTAAATTCCTCACCGACCTCATAATTAGTATTTAAATAAATACTTACAAATTCAGTCTCAGGTTTAGAAGCATTATTGCATGCCACTAAAGCAGGAACTAGAAGGATTAGCATAAATAATCCCACCAACAATTCTTTAATGTTTTTTCTCATATTCCCCTCCTAATCTATAACTCCATATTTATTATAAACATTAAGCGTTTCATCAATAGCTTCATTATCAATTCTCATAAGCTGCTTTAATCTACCCTTTCTTTTAAATAAAAGAATAAATAGCCTATGACACCACATAACAGGATATAAAATATATATTTTACTTAGCCTTGGATAAAGTACTCTTCTTGTATCCTTATCCATAAATAGCTTATTTAATAAATATTTAAGCTTTGAGCCACTTTTTTTAATATCTCGCTTATCTATTAACTCAAAGCCCGTATTAATACCATGAACCCCTGTTTCTAATAAGGAATTAATTAAAGGCATAATATCGATATCCGCATAGCCTCTAAGCTTCTTACCAGTTATGGCATAAATAGCTGCACATATTGAATGATATAGCTTAGTAAAGCCTAGCTTTTCTAGTTCTCCTTCAATGAAGTCATAATCTAAATTGTATTTTGAATCCATATAGTAAAAATCTATAAATGATCTTAAGCCCTCACCTGATTTCAAATGCCTATTTAAATGATAAATCAAATAAATATAATGAAAGCTTGGCTCAAGCTCATATAAGGAATCACTAACCCTAGTAGCATGATTAAAGATATCCTTAAAATAGCTGCTAAAGCTATCATTATCATCACAAACAGTTCTATGAAGCTCAACCTCTAAATTGTTTTTCATAAAGCCCTTATGATGATTACATTCACCTTCAAAATGATAATCATTTTCCTCAAGAATTTTAGCCGCTCTTTTATAGTCACTTTCTCTTACTAACACATCAATATCTCCCCTTGTTCTTAGAGTAGAATCAGGATATATTCTAGATAAAACTGAGCCTTTAATATAAAAATGATCGATTGAATTAGCATTAAAAAGACTAGTTAATTCCTTTTGTAAGCTATAAAATTTTTCTTGAATTAAGGTTGCACCTAAATAGACATTTAAAAACCTATCTCCATAAACATAGTATAAATAGGGTGCTAAGGATTGCTTGTTTTCTCTAGCAATTGCTTCTTTAGGATCTCCCTCAAATTCAAATGTTTCCTTTTTGAAATACGCCTGTAAAAGCTCAAACGAGTTCATTAGTTCACCTCATTATTATCAATCATTTTATTATAACATTATTTTTTTAGCTTAACCACCACAAAAATAAAAAAAGGTTGAGAAATAAATCTCAAGCCTTAAATCCATAGCAAAATTATATTATTTACTTTCAAGCTCTAAGCTAGAATCAGCATTCATATCTAGGCTACGCTTTTCTGGACATAGCTGCCATTGATAATAGCCAGCAACCGCAATCATCGCTGCATTATCAGTACAATATCTAATTGATGGGATACAAATCTCAAAGCCATCCTTATTCTCAGCCATAAAGCGCTCCTTTAAGCCCTTATTAGCAGAAACGCCACCAGCCACAATGATTTGCTTAACCTTGTATTCCCTTGCAGCCTTAAAGGTCTTATTAACTAAAACCTCAGAAACACTATCCTGGAAGCTTGCACATAAATCTTCCTTATTAACCTCCTCGTGACGTTGCTCTAGGTTATGATTTAAATTAATTACTGCACTCTTTAAGCCACTAAAGCTGAAGTTATAGCCATCAACATAAGGCTTAGGTAAATTATAGGTAACCTTACCCTCATGCGCTAGCTTATCAACAGCTGGACCACCTGGATAAGGAAGGCCTACAACTCTTGCTACCTTATCATAGGATTCACCAACCGCATCATCATGGGTTTCACCTAAAATTTCAAATTTAAAATGATCACGCATATAAATTAATTCTGTGTTACCACCACTTACTAATAAAGCAATGGCAGGAAACTTCATTTCATGCTCAATTGCATTAGCGTAAATGTGACCTGCTAAATGGTGAACACCAATTAAAGGCTTATCAAAAACTAAAGCGAAGGTCTTAGCGGCATTAACACCAACTAAAAGTGAACCAATTAAGCCTGGTCCTTCTGTTACGGCAACAACATCAATATCTTCAGGCTTTACTAAAGCCTTTTTAAACGCTTCATCAAAAACCATAGCGACCTGATAAACGTGATGTCTACTAGCTACCTCAGGCACAACGCCACCAAATTTTTTATGGATATCTATTTGTGAAAGAATTACATTTGATAAAACCTCTTTGCCATCACGAACAACGGCAACGCTAGTTTCATCACAGCTACTTTCTACACCAAGTACTAACATATTATCTGCTCCATTTCATTAATATCGCATTACTATTATCACTATAGTAATTGCTTCTTCTTAAATATTCCTTAAAGCCTAGCTTAGTATAAAAGCTAATAGCTTTAGAATTTGTTTCCTTTACATCTAAATAGCATACCGCTACCCCTTTATCAGCTAGGTAGCTAAATAGCTTACTACCAACACCCTGATGTCTAAACTCAGGCTCAATACAAATACTAATAATTTCTGCCTCATCTAATACTAAGCTATAGTATAAATAGCCAATAAGCTTATTATCTAAAACCGCAACAATTACTGAAGCATTAGAATCTAATTCTTTAATTGTTCCTGTTAGATATTTATTTTCAAGCTCACAAATGCTACTAGCATAAGGCCTAAAATCCTCAATTATTTGCATAAATTACGTTCAGCCTCAGTATCACGTAAATAGTTTGGTACTAATAGCATTGGTTCTTCTACTAAGCTTGCATTTTCTATAGCAACAAAAGGATTAACCTTAAAATCATTATCTGTAACGATAGCATCATAAGGATTATTCTTTAGCTCATCTAAGCTAGTGTAGCTTTCCTTAACTACTTCCTTACCCTTATTAAAAATACCACCAAATACCATACCACGACGTGCGTCAATTGTAGCAATTACATTACCCTCTAAATTTGAGGCAAGAATAGCTAAGGTAGATACCTCATATAATGGGATATTAGCAAAGTGAGCCATCATCTTCGCTACGGTAACTGCCATACGTACACCTGTATAAGAGCCAGGACCCACACCACAAACTATCTTCTTAATATCCTTAACCTTTTTATTTAGGCTCTTTAAAGCCTCTTCAATTCCACTAACAATATATTTAGCATGATCATTAGCGCCTTCATAATATTTTTCATATAAGACTTTATTTTCATCAACAAAGCCAATATACATATTTTTAGTTGCTGAATCTAAGATTAATGTTAGCACAATTCAAACCTTCCTTCATATTTCTTTCCGTTTTCCTTAAGAATAATTTCGCGCGAATTTTCCCCAGTAATAGTTAGATTTATCTCTAAATATTCACTAGGTAAAATCTCAGTTACCTGGAATGGCCATTCAACAACAGCAACCCCATCACCCTCAAAATATTCCTCTAAATCAAAGTCCTCGCCTAGACCCTCTAAACGGTATAAATCTAGGTGATATAACGGAAATTTTCCACTATACGTCTTAACGATAGTAAACGTTGGTGAATTAATTACCTTAGTTACCCCTAAGGCCTCACCAATTCCCTTCGTGATGGTTGTTTTACCAGCTGATAGGTCACCAGTTAGTAAAATAACGTCTCCTCTATTTAAATTTTTACCAATTTTTTTACCTAATTCAATTGTCTCTTCACGACTATTTGTAATAAATTTTTGCATATTTTCACCTATTTCTAATTTGCAAACCCTATTATATACCAATTTAAAGAAAAATACCATTAAATTACTAGGATTATCTTGGCATTTTTAAAATAAAAAAAGCCTGCTCTAGCAATAAATTCACTAAAGCAGACCTATTTTAAAGGCTAGCCTTTTCAATAAGCTTTTGGAACTCCAAAACCTTATTTTTTTGCCTTAAATATTCATTTTTTACATCTTCCTTAGTTTTTAAGGATTCAAAGAAATTAGCTCCATCATTAATACCAAAATAGAATTTACCATTGATATAGGCAAAGATAAGCTTACCCTCACTGCTATCCTCTAATTCTACTAAGCGCTTAATGACACTTGGTGTGAAATAGTGATGAGCCTCTTCTTTAGAATTAACATATAAATTAAACTTTTTATTAAAGCTTATAACCTCTAAATCTAAGAGGCTAAAGCCCTCTGGCGCTCTATTCAATATTTCTTCCTTTAAAATAAAATCACAATCATATTTAGTATCAATTTTTATAACATAAAAGCGACCCTTAAAATCCGTAACCGTCGTTTGGTTTTTACCAGTGCTTTGCGTATGCGTTGCATGAAGATCAAAGGATTCCATATTATCATCTATAATCAAATCCGTAATCGCATATCTTCTAGCATTATTAATTAAACGATAATCAGCATTAAAGGCCTGAAAGGCTTTACTATCAGCCTCAAAGGTATATTTAATATTAGGGTTAATTTCTAATAAATATTTTTTTACAACATTATTCTTATAAGGAATTATAACAAATTTACGATACAAAAAGGTACCGATTAAAATGGTAGGAAAAAGTACCATCACTAAGATATATATTATAAAATCTAAGGTTTCTAAAAACATAGCTATCACTTCCTACCAATAATTATAGCAAAAAATTATTTATTCATCCACTCTTCGTTGCTAGGATCCTTTTTCCATTCCTTAAGCTTAGCTAAATCATTAGCACTAACATAGTTATTTTTAACAGCCTCTTCAATAAGAGTTGAATAATTAGATAAGGTCTTATAGCTTATATTCATTTCTTCAAATAGCTTACTTGCCTTGGCCAGCTCATAGGTAAAGATAGCAACAACACCTAAAACCTCTTGCTTTGCTGCTAATAAAGGCTCAATTACAGTTTTAACACTACCACCAGTTGAAATTAAATCCTCAATTACAACAACCTTAGTATTTTCAACAACGTGACCCTCAATTTGGTTTTTCTTACCATGATCCTTATTGTCGCCTCTAACATAGCCCATAGGTAAGCCTAAGCGATCAGCTACTAAGCTTGCCCAAGGAATACCAGCTGTACTAGTACCAAATAGCATTTCTACATCAGGATAGCTTTCCTTAATTGTCTTAACAAAGGCCTCAACAATTATATTTCTTTTTTCGGGAAAGCTTAAAATAAAACGATTGTCACAGTAAATTGGGCTTTTAATTCCACTAGCCCAGGTAAATGGGTCATTAGGCTTTAAGCTTACAGCCTTAATATCTAATAATGCGTTTGCTACTTCTCTTTTCATCTAATTAGTCCTCCATCATAATCTTTTCAATTTCTTTATAGGTTTCATAAGGATTTTCCGCCTTAGTAATTGCTCTACCAACAACAATTAAGCTGCACTTTTGACTCTTAGCATAGCTTGGAGTGGCAATTCTTACCTGATCATCCTTACTATTACCCTCTAATCTAATACCTGGAGTAACAGTTAAGAAATCATCACCAAGCTCCTCATGAATTCTTAAGGATTCACGTGGGCTACAAACTACACCATCTAAGCCAGCCTTTTTAGCTAATTTAGCATAATGAAGACAAACATCTTCAACTTCGCCTGGAATTAAAAGCTCATTATTCATAGCTTCCTTACTAGTTGAGGTAAGCTGAGTTACTGCAATACATAAAGGTCTTTTACCATTTACAGCCCCCTCATTTAAGCCCTCAATAGCAGCCTCCATCATCTTAACGCCACCAGCCGCATGTAAATTTACAATATCAACATCAAGGCCTGCTAAATTCTTCATAGCCTTCTTTACTGTATTAGGAATATCATGAAGCTTTAAATCTAAAAAGATTTTATGACCTCTTTTCTTAATTTCTGTAATTAAGCTAAAGCCAGTTGAATAAACTAATTCCATTCCCATCTTTACATAAACTGGTTCTTTAAAACCATCAAGAAAGCCTAACACCTCTTCTTTAGTTGAAAAATCTAAAGCAATAATTGTCTTCATTAATGTGCTCCTCCTATAATATCCTTTAAGTTTTCTATTTTTAACCTATCCATAACCTTAGGTAAATCTTTAATAATATCAATTGCTGCGGTAGGATTAACGAAATTTGCATAGCCAACCTCAACCGCTGTTGCTCCAGCTAGCATAAATTCAATTACATCCTCAGCACTAGTGATTCCCCCACAGCCAATAATTGGAATGCTTACTGCCTCATAAACCTCATAAATCATTCTAATCGCTAAGGGCTTAATCGCAGGCCCACTCATTCCACCTGTTTTATTCGCCAATAAGGGCTTACGGGTTTTTAAATCTATTTGCATACCAGTTAAGGTATTAATCATAACAATTCCATCAGCTCCTGCCCTTTCTACTGCCTTTGCAATCTCAACTATATTGCTAGCATTAGGGCTTAGCTTAACATAAAGTGGCTTCTTTAAAAATTCCTTAAGCTTACTAACAAGCTTAAAGGCAAGCTCACTATTAGTACCAAATTGATGACAGCCCTTTTTAACATTAGGACAGCTTATATTAAGCTCAATAATATCAACACTTGGATCATTATCTAGCTTTTCTGTTACCTCGATATACTCATCAAAATCACTACCACCAGCTGAAGCTAGAACCACTAAATCCTTATCCATTAAAAAGGGTAATTCCTCTTCAACTACCGCTTCAATTCCTGGATTAATTAAACCAATCGCATTAAGCATACCACTAGGAACCTCCGCAACCCTAGGCATTGGATTACCTAATCTTGGCTCTCTTGTTGTTGTTTTTAAGGCAATACCACCAAGCAAGGAAAGATCATAAATTTCAGCAAGCTCCTTACCAAAGCCCGCACAGCCAGAGGCAGGAATAATTGGATTCTTTAATTTAATTTCTCCTAAATTAGCTTCTAATCTATTCATAAATTATCTCTCCAATCTTAAATACCGGACCATCCTTACAAATCTTCCTTGGTCCATTAATAGTATTAATTTGACAAGCATTACAAATACCAAAGCCACAAGCCATACGAGATTCAAAGGAAATATAACCATCACTAAATTCTCTTTCAATCGCAAGCAATAAAAGCTTAGGACCACAAGCATAGCAGAAATCACGGCTAAGGTTTAGGCTATTAAATAAATCAATTGCCGTACCCTTAAAGCCATAGCTACCATCCATTGTGCTTACATAGGCTTTAGCACCAAGCTCTTTAAACTCATTTTCATAAAATACATCAGCCTTTGTATTAAAGCCCATTAAAATGGTAACCTTCTTTTTATTAGCAATAAGCTTTTTAGCAAGCTCATATAAAGGTGGAATACCAACACCTCCACCAATAAGTAATGCCTCATTTCCCTCAACAATTGGAAATTCATTACCCAAAGGTCCTAATATATTTATATAATCGCCCTTTTTAAGCTTAGACATCTCTAGGGTACCATTACCAATAGTCTTATAAATAATTACCGTTTTACTACCCTTATCACAAATAGAAATAGGTCTTCTTAGGCTAAAGCCCTTAACGCTTAGCTCTAAGAATTCACCCTTATATTCTCTTAAATCAATATCTAAGGTCATTTTATAAACCTGACTTGCGATTTCTATATTTTCTAAAATTAAAGTATTCGTATTTAGCATCATTACTCTCCTATAATGGTTTTATATTAAAGGTAATAGATTCTAAGGCTCTTAAAATTGCACTAGCTGTATCAAATGATGTAAAGCATGGAACCTGATTTTCAGCCGCAACTCTTCTAATTAAGAAGCCATCATTTCTAACCTTTTGCGTATGAGTTTGCTTATTAATAATATAGCTAATCTTATTCTTAACAATTAAATCAAGAACATTATCATCAGGATTTTCACTAATCTTATTAACAAGATTTACACTAATACCATTTTCCTTTAAAAATTCTGCTGTACCACTAGTTGCATAAATTTTATAGCCAATATTCACAAAGCGTTTAACTAAAGGTAAAGCCTCAGCCTTTGCCTTATCAGAGACACTTACGAAAATTGAACCAAATTCCTTAAGCTTAACCCCACTACCAACTAAAGCCTTGTAAATAGCCTTATCTAAGGTAACATCACTACCTAAAACCTCACCTGTTGACTTCATTTCAGGTCCTAAAACTGTATCAACACTTCTTAGCTTAGCAAAGCTGAATACTGGTGCCTTAACATAATATCTATTTGGCTCATCTAAATAGAACTTAGTGAAGCCCTGCTCCTTTAAGCTAATACCTGCAATAACCTTAGTTGCAATATCACCTAATTGCGCACCAGTTACCTTTGATAGGAAAGGTACCGTACGGCTACTACGAGGGTTAACCTCTAAAACATAAACCTGATCATTTTTATCAACAATGAACTGAATATTAAATAAACCAATAAACTTGAAGCCTAAGCCAATTTCACGTGTGATTCTAATAATTTCAGCCTTTACCTTTTCTGATAAGCTAAAGCTTGGGTAAACACTCATTGAGTCACCACTATGAACACCAGCTCTTTCAATATGCTCCATAATACCTGGAATTAAAACATTTTCTAAGTCGGCGCAGGCATCAATTTCTACCTCACGACCAACAACATACTTATCAATTAGAATTGGCGCATTATTAGAAATTTCCTTAATAGCCTCAACCATATAGCCAGCTAAATCCTCATCGTTATAAACGATTTCCATCGCTCTACCACCTAAAACATAGCTTGGTCTTACTAAAACAGGATAGCCAATTTCATTAGCAATCTTAATCGCATCCTCACTATTAAAGGCTGTCTTTCCTTCTGGCTCACGAATATTTAATTTAATTAGCATTTCTTCAAATAGCTTACGGTCCTCAGCTAAAGCAATTGATTCTAAGCTTGAGCCTAAAATCTTAACCCCACTTGCTACTAAGCTTTCAGCAAGGTTAATTGCTGTTTGACCACCAAACTGCACAATTACTCCAAGTGGCTTTTCTAAATTGATAACTGCCATAACATCCTCAAAGGTTAAGGTCTCAAAATATAATTTATCAGAAATACTATCATCAGTACTTACAGTTTCAGGGTTATTATTAATAATAATTGCTTCATAGCCAAGCCTTCTTAGGGTTTCAACAGAATGAACTGTTGAATAATCAAACTCAACACCCTGACCAATTCTAATAGGTCCACTACCTAAAACAATTATCTTACGATTATTACTTGGAATAGACTCATTTTCATAATTATAAGAGCTATAGAAATAAGGGATTTTAATACCATTGGCTGGCTTAGTTGCATCAACATGCTTAAAGCCTGGAATAATATTATTTTCTAAGCGTAGCTTATAAATATCAATTGCCTTTAAGCCCCATAAAGATGCAATAATGCTATCACTGAAGCCGTTTTTCTTAGCTATAGCTAAATATTTAGTATCTATCCTATTAGCCTTTAGGCTCTTTTCTAATTCAATAATTTCTTTGATTTCCTCTAAGAAATATGCATTAATCTTAGTTCTTGCATAAATTAAATCAATTGGACAATCTCTTCTTAATAATTCTGCAATTGTAAAAATTCTTAAATCATTACGATCATGTAATTCCTCTAATAATTCATCATAGCTTAGCTTACTAATCTCTGCATCATAAATATGATCCTTCTTAAGCTCTAAGCCACGAATTGATTTTAATAAGGCCTCCTTGAAGTTAGCACCAATTGCCATAACCTCACCAGTTGCCTTCATTTGTGTTCCTAAGCGTCTATCCGCTAAAGGGAACTTATCAAATGGGAATCTTGGCATTTTACAAACTAAATATTTTACGGAAGGAGACTCATTTGCATAGCACTCCTTAGTATCAGGATTAATAATTTCATCTAAGGTATAGCCTACTGCAAGCTTTGCTGTAATTCTTGCGATTGGATAAGCTGTAGCCTTACTTGCTAAAGCACTAGAACGAGAAACACGTGGGTTTACCTCAATAATATAGAAGCTTGAATCATCAGGATTTAAGGCTAGCTGAACATTGCAGCCACCAATTATTCCTAAAGCATTAACAATCTTTAAGGAAACAGCCTGAAGCATTTCATCCTCTTCTTTAGTTAAGGTTTTAACTGGCGCAACAACGATTGAATCACCTGTATGAATACCAACTGGATCAACGTTTTCCATTGAACAAACAATGATTGCCTTACCGCTCTTATCACGCATTGTTTCATACTCAATTTCCTTATAGCCAGCAATAGACTTTTCAATTAAGCATTGCTTAACTGGAGACATTTTTAAACCATTTTTAGTAATTAAGGCAAGCTCTTCGCTATTGTGCGCAAAGCCACCACCTGTACCACCTAAGGTAAAGGCAGGACGAACAACAACTGGATAACCAATCTTAGCGGCAAACTCTAAAGCCTCATCAACCGTATTACAAATTGCACTATCAGGAACAGGAAGCTCTAATTCATACATTAAGTCTCTAAACTTCTTGCGGTCCTCAGCTAATTGAATAGCACTTAAGCTAGTACCTAAAATTTCAACATTATATTCATCTAAAATACCATCTAAAGCTAATTCATAAATTAGGTTTAAGCCAGTTTGACCACCTAATGAGCCTAGGATTGCATCTGGTTCTTCCTTAATAATTACCTTTTTAACAAAATCTAAATTAATAGGCTCAATATATACTCTAGTTGCAATCTCATTATCTGTCATAATAGTTGCTGGATTAGAGTTTAATAAAATAACCTCATAGCCCTCTTCCATTAAGCTTTTACAAGCCTGAGTACCAGCATAATCAAATTCAGCTGCTTGACCTATAATGATAGGACCAGAGCCAATTACTAAAATCTTTTTAATGTCTTCTCTTCTCATTTTACACCTCAAATATTTTACCATCTACGATAGTCTTAACTACCTTTAGGCTTACCTTAGTTTTATCAAATGGAGTATTCTTACCCTTTGACTTAAACGAAGCCTTATCAATTAAATATTCCTTATCTAAGCTAACTAAAACTAAATCCGCATCATAGCCTTCCTTTAGTAACCCCTTGTTTTTTAAACCAAAGCGTAAGGCGGGATTAGTACTACAAAGCTCAACCATCTTCTCTAAGGTTATTATACCCTTCTTAACTAAATAGGTATACGCAAGTGGTAGGGTTGTTTCTAAGCCAACAATACCAAATGGCGCCTTATCCATAGGTCGATTCTTTTCCTCTTCTGTATGAGGAGCATGATCTGATGCTATTATTTCAATTGTTCCATCCTTAATTCCATCAAGTAAGGAAGCCCTATCCTCTTTACTCTTTAATGGTGGATTCATCTTATAATTTGTATCCTTAACATCAGTATCTAATAATAATAAATGATGCATAGTTGCTTCAGCTGAAACATCAAAGCCAAGCTTTTTATATTTTCTAATTAAATCAACTGATTCCTTACTAGAAATATGGCAAACATGATATTTAGCATTAATCCTTTCATTTAAGATTAAATCTCTTTCAATCATTTTAGCCTCCACATCATTAGAAATACCAATTTGCTTTAACGCATCACAGGTTTTTCCAACATGTAGGCTTGCACCCTTTTCTAATAATGAAAGCTTCTCCGTATGACAGGCTAATAGTACGTTTTCCTTTTTCGCCTCAAGTAAAGCCTTTTCCATCATTAGATCATCATCTACACCATGACCATCATCACTAAACCAATTTATATTAAGCCCTTTAACCATCTTAAAATCTGTTAGTTCCCTACCCTTTTCATCAACCGTGATAGAAGCGTAAGGAAAAACATTACAATAAGCATTCTTCTTTATTAATTCTAAATAATTCTTAATATCCTCTTTGCGACAAGGAACAGGATTTAAATTTGGCATTGGCATAACTGAGGTGTAGCCCCCATGAATAGCTGCAAGAGTTCCTGTTGCTATAGTTTCCTTATTAGCAAAGCCTGGCTCTCTTAAATGAACATGCACATCAATCATACCTGGCATTATTACTAAGCCCGTTGCATCGATAGCTAAAGCATCTTCTGAAATATTATCAGCTATCTTAAGAATTTTACCATTATCTATTAAGATATCTTTTTTTACCAACTCATTATCCCTTAAGATAATGCTACCATTCTTTATTACTTGCATAAGCTTCTAATTAATACTGCCTTTCTCACCTGAACTCCATTTTCCATTTGCTTGAAAATTCTTGATTTAGGTGCTTCTACTAGGCTTGAATCAATTTCAACCCCACGATTAACTGGCGCAGGATGCATAATGATTGCCTTTCCCTTCATCATATTATAACGCTCGATTGTTAAGCCGTATTTTGCTAAATACTCTTCAGGTAATAAATCCTTAAGCTTTTCATCACGCTCATATTGAATTCTTAAAAGCATTACAACATCAGCAGCCTTAATACCCTCATCTAATTCAACATATCTATCTAAATCATCACAATATTGCTTTGGACCTGAATACTTAACTGTAGCTCCAAGCATTGTTAAGGCCTTTAAATCTGAATGCGCAACACGTGAATGGGAAATATCACCAACTATTAAAACGTTTAAGCCCTTAAAGCTACCAAACTCCTGATAAATAGTTAATAAATCTAGTAAGCACTGTGTAGGGTGGTTACCAGTACCATCACCAGCATTAATGATTGGAATATTTATTCCCTCAAGCTCCTTATAGTATTCATTCTTTTTATGTCTAATAACTAAGGCTTTAGCCCCAATTGATTCGAAGGTCTTGCAGGTGTCATATAGGCTTTCGCCCTTATTTACACTACTAACTCCAGCATTAAATTCTAATATTTTCAATCCTAAGCTATTTTCGGCTGAAGAAAACGAATAGTGAGTACGAGTCGAATCCTCAAAAAAAAGATTGGCAACAAGGGGATTACCCTCGATTTGCCAATCTTTATTAGTCAATAACATAGCTTTTTTTAGAATAGAAAAAATATCAGATTCTGATAGTTCGTCAATTGTTAATAAATCAGTCTTCTTAATCATAATATTTCCTCCTGGTTAAAAAAGTTTTACTTATTTAATTTCCTAGAGAATTATACATATAATTATCTAACATTGCAATAGTTTTTTTATAAATATAATTTAAATTCTCTAATTTATAAAAATTTATAAAAAATAGGGTAGAAAAGCCTTCTACCCTAAATCGTATTACTTTAAGCAAGCATTAACTAGCTTTAAGAAGCTTTCAGCCTCTAAGCTAGCGCCACCAACTAAACCACCATCAATGTCTGATTGAGCAAGTAATGCATCAACATTAGCAGGCTTCATAGAACCACCATATAAAACAATAGTCTCTTCAGCTACTGCCGCATTGAATAATGACTTAACTACATTTCTAACAAAGCCACAAGCCTCATTAGCATCCTCAGGACTAGCAGTTTTACCAGTACCGATTGCCCAAATTGGTTCGTAAGCAATGATTACATTTTCCATATTTTCAGCAGTTAAACCAGCTAAATCCTTAGTTAATTGGCCTTCTAATACGTCATGAGTAACGCCTTGTTCTCTTTGCTCAAGAGTTTCACCAATACATAAAATTGGCTTTAAGCCATGCTTAATTGCTGCATGAAGCTTCTTGTTGATTGCTTCATCAGTTTCGTTATAGTAAGCACGACGCTCGCTATGACCGATAATTACATATTCAACACCAGTTGTTGTTAGCATTGAAGGAGAAATTTCACCTGTAAAAGCTCCACTTTCTTCATAGTGCATATTTTCAGCACCGATACGAAGATTATCCCCTTGACGTTTTACTAAATCACGTAAAACAATAGCAGGAGCACAAACAACTGTACCTACCTTATCTAAACTAGGAAGAACCTCATTTACAGCATAAATGAATGATAATGCTTCATCGCGAGTCTTATTCATCTTCCAATTTGCGATCATCATTGGTTTTCTCATTATAATAACACCTTTTTCCTTATACTTCTTTTATTACTTGTCTTGGATACAAGCGATACCTGGTAAAGTCTTACCCTCTAAGAACTCTAAGCAAGCACCACCACCTGTTGATACGTGAGTGAACTTATCAACATAGCCTAATTTTTCAACGGCAGCTACAGAGTCACCACCACCAACAATAGTGTTAGCACCCTTTAAATGAGCGATAGCCTCACATACGCCAAGTGTACCCTTTTCATAATTTTTAAATTCACAAACGCCCATAGGTCCGTTCCATACAACAGTCTTAGCGCCTTCTAATTCCTTTTGGAATAATTCTAATGACTTAGGACCAATATCTAAACCATTATCATCATTATCAAATTCAGTCTTATCCTTAACTACACCAGGAACATCAGCGAATTCTTTAGCACATACTGCATCACCTGGTAAAATGATTTTGCCATTAGCCTTAGCTAATAATTCACGAGCTAAATCTAGCTTGTCATCCTCACATAAAGATTGACCAATATTATAGCCTTGAGCCTTTAAGAATGTATAGCGCATACCGCCACCGATTAAAATCTTATCAGCCTTCTTAATTAATTCTTCGATAACTGCAATCTTATCAGAAACCTTAGCACCACCAAGAATTGCAACATATGGATGCTCAGGATTTTCAACTGCACCACCAATATATTTAATTTCCTTTTCTAATAAAAAGCCTGCTGCTGATTCCTTAATGTTAGATGCGATACCAACATTTGAAGCGTGAGCTCTATGAGCTGTACCAAATGCATCATTGATAAATACATCACCTAAAGATGCCCAATATGCACCTAATTCAGAATCATTCTTTGATTCCTTCTTGCCATCTAAATCCTCATAACGAGTATTTTGGAACATTAAGATGTCGCCATCCTTTAAATTAGCGATTGCATCCTCTAATTCCTTACCACGAGTTGCGTTAATGAATGTAACATGCTTTCCTAATAATTCCTCTAAATGAACACTAACAGGTTTTAAATCATTCTTAGCTAAATCCTCTTCAGTCTTAATTCTACCAAGATGAGAGAATACAATTGCCTTACCACCATGATTTAATACATATTCGATAGTTGGAAGTGCTGCTCTAATACGAGTATCATCTTGAATAACGCCATCCTTCATAGGAACGTTAAAATCAACTCTAATTAAAACGCGTTTTCCTTTTAAATCTAAATCTGAAACTATTTTCTTTGCCATTTTTATTCCTCCAAATATATAAATAGTTTTATCTTCCATCATTATACCATCTATTCTTATTAAATAAAAGATAAACGGAAATGAAAGCGCTCTTTCATTACTTAAAAGTCGAACTACTCCATTGTAGCATTTTTATTTAATGGTTCTCTTAAATCAATAATTTTAGTGCCTGAAATCATATCCGCAATGCTTCTACGTCTTCCCACAATCAAAATTATATTAATAAAAATAACTAAACCGAAAAAGACAACAAATAAATTAATTAAGCAGTTACCAATTATTTCTCTTATGATAAGGCTTGAGGCCTTAGGATCTGTATTATTTTCTCTAATTACCTTAACCCTTAACAAACGTCTACCAATAGTTTGACCTGACCAAACCAAAGGAATTAAAACAAAATAGATTGCACTAACAATAAATGTTGCTAATAAAATAATGCCCAAAAATTGCATTTCAATTTCAAAAAAATACTTTACTTCTGAATTCGTATTTATTAGATTAACTAGATCATCAAAGGTTCCACTATTATTTGACCAATCAATGAATTCTTGAGGAATTACTACTCCCTCAAAAAATACACCCGCTAAACCTAAGTATATGAAATAACAAATTAAGCCTACTATTAAATAATCCGTAATGAACAATAGGACTCTTTTTCCTAGCGTAATATCATTATACATTAATTCACCTTCTTCTCTCGCAATAATTATAGCATAATTATATAGATAAGAAAAATAAGTTTTTTTGTTGTTATACCCATTAATTTTGTGCTATAATTATCTTAATGATAACGTTTTCATAAGAAAGAAGGTAATATTATGACTTATACGTCAGAAAACATTCGCAACATTGCCATATTAGGCCATCAGGGTTGCGGTAAAACATCTCTAGTGGAGGCATTAGCCCTAGCTGCTGGAGCAATTAAGGAAAAAGGATCAGTTGAAAAGAAAACAACAATTAGTGATTATCTAGCTGAAGAGCAAACACGTCAATCATCAGTTAGTGCTTCAATCATTCCTTTAGAGTATCATAATCATAAGGTTAACCTTATTGATTTACCAGGAAATGATGATTTTGTTGGTGAAATCCTAAGCGTTACTAGATTAATAAAAGGTGCAATTCTTGTTGTTGATGCCGCTAGTAAGGTTGAGGTTGGTACTATTAAGCATTGGAATATCCTAAGAAAGAAAAACATTCCTACTATTATCTATATTAATAAGATGGATAAGGAAAATGTTAATTTCGAAGATATTATGCAAGACATTAGAACTAAGCTTGGTAAAAATGCAATTTCATTCTGCTATCCAATTGGTCATAACCAAGGCTTTGATGGCTTCGTAAATGTTGTAGATATGAAAGCCCGTAGATATAATGGTAAGGAGTGCGTTGATGATGAAATTCATCCTGATAAGCGTGCTAAGGTTTTCGAATTACATAATACAATTTGTGAGGCTGTTGCTTCAACTAATGAAGAGCTACTTGAAAAATTCTTTGATGGTGGTGAATTAACTAGAGAAGAAATTCACGAAGGATTACGTGAGGGTGTCTTAGCTGGTGATTTATACCCTGTAATTGTAGGTAGTGCTTTAAATAATATTTCTGTTCATACAGCTTTAGATATGCTAATTGATTATTTACCATCTCCTGCTGATTTAAAGCCATATCAGGTTACTACTGATAAGGGTGAAACAGTTGAAAGAAAAACATTAGATACAGAGCCTTTCTCTGCTTATGTTTTCAAAACCACCGTTGATCCATATGCAGGTATCATTAATATTTTAAAGGTTAACTCAGGTATTCTTAAGCTTGGTGATGAGGTTTACTGTCCTCAAACAGGTAAAACTGAAAAGGTTAGCGCTCTATTTACCCTATTTGGTAAAACACAAACTAGTATTCAAGAGGCTCATGCTGGTGATATTTGTGCAATCACTAAATTAACTGGTATTCGTTCTTCTTATACCCTATGCTCACCTAAGAGCATCGTAACCTATAAGCCAGTTAAATATCCTACAGCTGTTATATTTAAGGCTATTTCTCCTAAAAATAAAGCTGATGAGGATAAATTAAGTCAGGTTCTACAAAAGATGATGACTGAAGATCCAACTATCGAGGTTAAACGTAATAGTGAAACTAAGCAGCTTCTTCTAGGTGGTGCTGGTAATAGCCACTTACAATATATTTTAGATAAGATGAAAAATACCTATAAGGTAGATTTATTAACTGAAGAGCCAAAAATCATTTATCGTGAAAGCATTAAAGGCAGTGCTACTGGTGATGGTCGTTATATTAAGCAATCTGGCGGTGCCGGCTTCTATGGTGTAGTTCAAATGAAATTTGAGCCTACTACTGAGGAATCAAGCTTCCATGAAGAAATCTTTGGTGGTGCAGTTCCTAAAAACTACTTCCCTGCTGTTGAAAAAGGCTTCTTTGAAGCATTACAGCAAGGCTTATTAGCAGGCTTCCCTGTTATCGGTGTTAAGGCTACTTTATTAGATGGTAAATATCATCCAGTTGACTCTAATGAAATGGCATTCAAAATGGCAGCTATACTAGCCTTCAAAGATGCTTACTTGAAATGCAACCCAGTTATTCTAGAGCCAATTTGTAAGATAATAATCAATGTAAGTTCTGATTATATTGGTGATGTTTTATCTGATTTAAATACTAAACGTGGAAAGATTCAAAATATGAATGATTTAGGTAATGGTGATCAAGAAATAGTTGCTCTTGTTCCTGAGGCTGAAATTGGTAACTATGCAACTGAGCTAAAGGCAATTACCCAAAGCCGTGGCTTCTTCAATCGTGAATTCTATGACTATGAAGAGGTTCCTCAATATTTAAAGGATAAAGTTATCGCTGAAAATAAATTAAATTAAAAAATTCGAAAAATTAGGAAAGGAAGATTTTTCTTTCCTTTTTTATGTTATATAATAGTAATAAGATACTAATTTTTAATAAAATGGTGAGCATTATGAAAAGTATAAAATACAATAGTGAACAATTAAAGTGTGAAATCAAAATAGACTATGTTGTAAGTGAAAAGTATTCCAATAAGGATTTGCAAGCCTTCTTCTTTTTAGATGGCCAAAATGCATTTTTTGATGATCTTGCAACCTATGGTAGAAGCCTAAGAGCTCTTTCACACCTAGATAAGTTACGTACTAATTATATTGCTATTGCCATTCATTCACCAAATACAGATAGGGATAGACTAAATATGTATAGTCCTTTTGTTATCGATACTCCCTATCTTAACGGTTTTAAAAATACCCCAAATATTTGTAATAAGTTTATAAGTGAATTAAAAAATGTGATTATTCCATCTATTGATAATAAATTCCATCCTAAGAAAAAGCATTTAATCGGCTCAAGCCTTGGAGCTTCCTTGGCTATTTATATTAATAGTACCACAAAGCTTTTTGATACAATGTGCATTCTATCAAACTCTAATTTTATATTTAATGATGCAATGGAAAAACACTTAAGTAACAATAAAAATTGCTGTGAGAAGCTTTATATAGGGGTTGGTAAAAAGGAAATCTCTGATAACATTTATAGCAGTGAAATGTATCTAACCTCATTTTATGAATATCAAAACTATTTAAGCTCAATAAATGCTAATTTTTATGCTAAAATAAATAATCTTGGCGAGCACAATGAAGCATCCTGGGAAAAGCATTTAAGGCATTATTTTAAAAAAGTTATAGCAAAATAAAAGAAGTATAGAACTATACTTCTTTTTTTCTTTCTATTAACACTACTGCTTCAGCAGCAATAGCTTCTCCTCGACCAATAAATCCCATCTTTTCGTAGGTTGTTGCCTTTATGCTAACAAGATCAGGAGCAACCTCTAATATCTTAGCAATACTATTTTGAATATCTAAACGAATTGGACTTATCTTAATATATTGAGAATAAATTGTTAAATCTAAATTATTTAAGCGATAGCCTTTTTCTTTAACTCTTTCATAGCATTCTTTTAAGATAATCTTGCTATCCATCCCTAAAGTACTATCACTGTTATCTGGATAAAAGGTGCCCAAATCACCTAAAGCTAAGCTACCTAGTAAGGCCTCAGCTACCGCATGTAAAACGACATCAGCATCACTATGACCTAAAAGGCCAACCTTACTATCAACCTCTACTCCACCTAAAATTAGCTTTCTATTCTCTACTAATTTATGTACATCCCAAGCGTGACCTATTCTAAGCATCCTTTTTCACCATCCTTGCCAATTCTAAATCACTTGCTGTCGTGATTTTAAAATTTCCCTCATCATTTACACATTTAACCTTTAATTTAGGGTTAAACCTAAGCAAAAGGCTTATATCATCTGTTGGTAAATATTTTGTCTCTAAAGCCTTTATTGAAGCCTCCATATATAGCTTGCGATCAACAATTTGTGGGGTTGCCGCTAAAACCATTTTAGCTCTATCAAGTGGAACTAAACAATTATCCTCTAAAAGATAGGAAGTATTTTTTTCTGTTTGCGTTAGCATCAAAGCATCATAATCATTGGAGTATTCAATAAGCTCTGCTAAAGCAGTTGGATTAACATTGGCTCTTGCTGCATCATGGATTATGACTTTATCACTTAAAGCAAGCTTCATACCATTTAAGACGCTTAAATATCTTTCCTTACCACCATAGGTAATTAGAACATCCTTGGTAATGTATTCTTTGATTATTGCTTCATCCGCTGGATTTATAACCAAGATAACTCGATCAGCAAATTTTTTTAACAGCTCAACTGAATGCATAAAAATAGGCTTACCATTTAAATCTAATAATACCTTGTTTATTCCTGCATTAAGTCTAGTTCCCTTACCTGCCATCACAATTATAGCATCCATATTTAACCTCACTTTTATTACTTAATATCACGATAAAAGCAAAAATGTTTCTTATCATCTAAAGCCTTATTCAAGGCGGTTTTAGCATTTAAATAAATATCCTTAGGTCTAATTGCATCTTCAGCAAAGGATATTCCCATATATACATTCATAGCTAAATTAACTGAGCCAATTGATAACTCTGGTGTCAATATGTTTTTCTTTAATAGAACCTTTCTAAATTGCTCCATCTTTCTAATGTCAGTAATTACAAAAACAAAGTCTAAACCGCTGATTCTATAAAAGCCCTCGTTGTCAGCAAAAGCCTTTTGTAAAGAAGCAACATACTCTTCAATTACCATATTGCCAATAGGTCTACCATATTTTTCATTAATCTCAGGGATATTGTCCAAACGTAAATATACAACTTCAAATAAGGATGAATCTCTATTTTCACCCAACTTAGATAAAAAAGCATATAGGTGATTCTCATCCTCAAGACTATCTAAAAGACCAATATTTGTTTTCATATGACCTCTATTATAGAAAGCCTTAAGTGAAGCAATTATTTCAATTGGCTTTCTACCATCAAATAAAACCTTACCTTCTTCTTTTACAATCATCGTTTTATTATCATTAAAAAAACGATATGAAACCTTATAGTTAGGATTTTCAGGGGTCGCATAGCTTAATGTTTGTTGGTACTTATTATAGTCATCCTTATTAAGCATTAAATAATAGTCATTCAAGCTAACTGTATTACCAAGTAATGCTAAATTTTCTACTAGATAATCATTACACCAAACATTCTTTTTTTCCAAATCAGCAATGAATATACCTTCCTGACTCTCTTCAAGAATTGCTTGGAAACGTTCTTCTAATAAAGTATCTTCTTCGCTTTTAACATTAACTACTTCTGTCTGATTAGTATTTCTACTTAAATACATACGACCAGAATACTTATCTAATACATAAATAGGTGTTTCTATACAATCAATTTCATCTTCAGTTTTATCTTCTCTTAAGAATTTAACCTTTAAATCTTGAGAATCCTTTGTTGGCTTTTCTCCTATTAAATAATCAAAAAATTCTTTGTTAGATACCTTGTTACCATTTACGCTTTCTATAGTTATATTTTCATCTAAAATATCTCTGATATTATTACCTAAAACCTCAGATTTATCTATATTGAATTTTTCGGCAAACAAATGTGACATTTCAACAACTTTTCCTTTTTTATTTATAAATAAAAAGTACTCAGTCTCATCTAAAGAACGGACAATTTCACGCTGAAAATGCTCTCTAGATAAAGAAATATCAATATTTAAAAAGAAAAACACTGCAATAAGTATATCAACACCAATTAAAGTGTAATTTAAAATTTGAAAAAAAACCTCACTTTTTTTTATGTTTTCGTAAAAAACACAACACATAACTAAAGCAAATATTAAAATAAATGACAAAACTAACCTATTTTTCAAAAATTTATGTCTAACTATGCATTGCTTAACTATTATTGCAGCTAAAATAACCGCAAAAATTAAAGGATAAAGTGGATGTTGGATAATCATATTCTACACCCCAAAAATTTCCTTGTGATAAACTGAGAAAATAATAACAAGTGTTATTACTAAAGATACTAATAGTAAAAACCATGGTTTCTTTTTAATTGATTGAATAAATCCCTTATTATTAGGTCTAGAATTGGCAGTTAAAATAGAAAAGAAGGGATTAAAAATAGCTTCTATAATTTTATTAATGAACTTCATTTTTCTTACCTCCTACTTCTTATCAATAAACATATCAATATATGTTCCTAATTTATCACGATCATTTATCTTTATTATAAATCCTTCAGTTGCAACAGAAACATTTCCTGTTTCCTCACTGACAATTATAGTGAATGAATCAGTTACTTCAGAAATACCTAAACCTGCTCTATGTCTAGAACCTGTTGTTTTATCAATTTCATCATGCTGAGTCAAAACGTAGTATGCTCCTGCACATCTTATCTTGTTTCCACGAATAATAACAGCTCCATCATGTAGCGGAGTATTTGGAGTGAAAATATTAATTAATAATTCCTTACTTACATCTGAATTTAATTGTATCGCTTTTTCAGCAAATTGATCCAATGAATTATGTCTTTCCATTGTTATTAATGCACCAATTTTTTTACTTGCTAAATACATAACAGCATCTACAATTTGATTTTTTGTGTTTTCGCTTGATACAACAAATCCATCCTTAGAATCTTGCTTATAGCTTATATTTCTAAAATCTGGAGCTATGACACAAACAGCAAAAATACCACCTATGAATACAAAGTATTTATAAAAATTTTGACTAATAGGTAAGCCAAAGGAATTAGCTAAGAAGCCGATTCCAAATAATAATAAAAGCATAAAAATTAAATAAAATGCTCTTCTACTGTATGCAATAATAAAAACAATTAAGGAAACAACTATAAAAACAAAATACGCATCTAGCATAATTTTAAGCCACATTGTTTCATTAATATAATTGACAATATTTTCCCACATATAAATCACCATCCGTTATTTAATTATAACATAAATATAAGTATTTTTTTTAAATTAGATACCATTTTTATATAAAAATA
>JAHHSV010000013.1 GCA_020025015.1 Anaeroplasmataceae bacterium | reverse complement strand
GCACAGTTACAACGTTTTTAGGATTTTTATATATTTTTGCTGTCGAAGTTGGGATATTACCACCCATATGTTGACTTTTTTGAAAAATCCTATATAATCTATTGATTATGGAGTGTGTGAAATGAAAAAAACTAACGCAATGCGAATTTTAGATCAGAAAAAAATTAAATATGAAATTCATGAGTATGAGGTAGATAACCTACATGATGACTATGGTTTAAGAGTTGCTGAAAGCCTTGGTGAAGACTCAAATAGAGTTTTTAAAACCCTTGTAACTACTGGTAAATCAAAGAAAAATTATACTTTTTGTATTCCGGTTAACGCTTCATTAGATCTTAAAAAAGCGGCCAAATTAGCTGGTGAAAAAAGTCTTGAGCTTTTACACGTTAAGAATCTTTTTGATTTAACTGGCTATGTTAGAGGAGGTTGCACCCCTATTGGTATGAAGAAAAGCTTTAAAACCTTCATCCATGAATCTTTTTTAACCTATGAAACAGTTTGCTTAAGTGGTGGCGAACGTGGAATACAAATTGAATTAAATCCTAACGATTTAACTAAGCTAATTCAGGTTACCTATGCAGATATAATTGTTAAAGAATAATGAGGAGCAAATTGTTCCTCATTTTTAATTAGAAATAATGTTTTTGAAAATTTTATTAATGTAAATAATTAAGCAAAGGAAATAATATTACCCAATAAGAATTTTTTCACCTGGCATAAAGCTCTTCTTTAAGAATATTAAATAAATTTTCAGTTCTTTTGCAAATATCTTTTCGTATTAATTCACAAATGTTTTTTAGATGCTATAATACATTGGGTGATGGTTTTGAAAAAATGGAAATTTGCTTTATTTTTCACTTTATATTTTATGTTTTCCATCTTTGTAAATATTGTCCATCCTATTACAACAACCTATGTTGATTCCTTAAATTTACCAGAATATTATTTTGGTTTCTTCTTTGCTCTAATGAGCCTAGGTCAGGTAATAGGTGCTTTATTTTGGGGATTTTTATCAGATAAAATCGGACGTAAATGGTTAATTATAATGGGAATGCTAGGATATGCTATGGCTCAAGGCTTCTTTGGCTTTATTAATTCCTGGCCATTATTAATCCTAGTGTTTAGGGTTATGTCTGGACTCTTTGTTTCAGCCCCTCATACCCTATTCATTTCGATGTGTCTAGATTATTCTGATGAGAAAACTAATGTTAAAAATTTACTAATAATGAGCTTTTGTAATATTCTAGGTACCTCACTAGGCTATGAAATAGGTGGCTCCTTATATAATTATTTAAGCTTTAGTATTCAGGATGTCTTCTTATTCCAGGTTTTATTTGGCGTAGGTATATCTCTAATCTTTACTTTATTTATAGGCGATAAAAAACTTGATAAGAATCTAAGTAATGGTCTAAAAGCTAAGTTTTCCTTAAAAAGCCTATTTAATTTAAAAGGTATTGTTTATTTATTATTAGGGAGCTTATTTGTCTTAACCGTTGGGCAAATTCTTGTTAATAAGTATTTAGATCCTTACTTCATTCATATTGGTAATGAGCCTGCAGCCCTAGGACATTATGTCCTAATTACTGGTATCGTTGCTGGAATTGGTAACCTTGCTATTATTCCTATCATCAAAAAGGCTAAAAATAAAAAGCTTGCTCTACTTTTAACAAGCTTTGTTATGCTATCAGGTATATTAACCTATATTACCTTCCTAACACCAGTTAATATTATGTATACCTTATTTACTACTCATTTAATTTATAGCGTTTTAAAGGCCTTAATTACTCCCCTTGAGCAAAATGAATTAGCTTCCTATGCTACTAGTGAAAGCTATGGTAAAATTATGGGTGCCCGTCAAACCATCCTATCTATAGGTAATGTTATTGGGCCACTGCTTGGTTCTGCCATCTACGTTAAGGCAAGCCCTATTGTTTTCGTTTGGGCAGCCTCAATCATCCTAGCATCTCTAGGTCTATACATTTTATACTTTATTATCAAATTCAAATCTGAAGCATCTAGCAATTAGCCGGGTGCTTTTTTTATAAATCACTATCTAAAAATTTCATTTGCTGCTTTAAAGCCCTTAAGGCTTCCTTACCACTTAATTCCTCAACTACCTTAAATGGAAGCTTCATTGCGGCACTTACGCTACGGCCAGTAAAGATATTACCATCATGAACAACGTAATCATCGATAAATTCTCCACCAAAATCCTCATTCATTGGAGGAAAACACACATATTTACGTCCCTTTAAATAGCCTAAATGACCTAAATAGGTTGATGCACTACAAATAGATACAACCACCTTATTATTATCCATAAAATAAGAAATTGCTTTATTAGTATTATCACTAGGTAGGTAACCACCACCTGGAATAAATAAAATATCATAATCCCTAAAGCTTAGATTCTTAAAGGTTTTTAAATTAGTATACTGAGTATACTTACTTAAAATATTAGGAGTATCACCTATAACATCGACATCATAGCCTGCTCTTCTAAAAATGATAATACTACCATTAGCCTCTAAATCCTCAAAGCCGTTATTTAATATCGCTAAAACCTTCATCAAAATCACCCTTTCTAGTTAATTATAGCATTCTCTAGATAAACAAAAAAGAGCCTAAGCTCTTATTCGTCATTCATTCGATAGCCAATTCCCACCTCAGTTAAAATGAAGCGTGGATTGCTAGTATTCTTTTCAATTTTTCTTCTTAGGGTTGCCATAAATACTCTTAATGATTGGTAATCATCCTCAGTATCATAGCCCCAAATTTCCTTATTAATAAATGAGTGAGTTAAAACCTTACCCTTATTATCAATTAATAGCTTTAAAAGCTTATATTCAATTGGAGTTAAATGAACCTCTTCTCCATCAATTGTAACCCTACGCCTAATGAAATCAACATTTAAGTAATCTAAGCTAAAGTAATCTTCCTTTACCACCGGCTTAACTAATCTAAAGGCTACTCTAATACGTGCTAAAAGCTCACCAACATTAAAAGGCTTAGTTATATAATCATTAGCCCCATTATCTAGAGCATTAACCTTTTCTTGTTCTCGATCACGCGCAGAAACGATAATAACAGGCGTATTAGACATAGCTCTAATTTGCTCTAAAACATCGCTGCCATCAATATCAGGTAACCCCATATCTAGTAAAACTAAATTGGGACTAGAATTTAAAAACAAGCTAATTCCTTCAATACCACTATTAGCTACAACAGACTCATAGCCATTTGTTTTTAAGGCAATTTCCATTAATCTTACAATTGCCTTATCATCCTCAATAATTAAAATCTTATTGTTCATCTCTATCCTCCTCATCAGGAATATTAAATGTAAATGTTGCTCCGCCTAAATCATTATTATAGGCCTTAATATTTCCACCATGAGCTTCAACGATGGCTCTACAAATAGATAAGCCTAAGCCTGTGCTACGCTTCTTATCCTGCTTTAAGGCTAATGAATAAAAATCCTCAAATATTTTATCCATATATTTAGGATTAATGCCACCACCATTATCGATTACATTAAATTCAACACCAGTGTCAGTTTTCTTATAATCAATAACAATTTTTGTGTTAGGCCTTGTATGCTTAATGGCATTATCAACCAGGTTAATAATAACCTGAACTAGTAAGGTTAAATCAGTATAAACAAATATTAATTCCTCACTTTGCTTAATCTCTAAGGTCTTATCTGCTAAATTTCTTTCAATCTTTTGATATACATCAGCTAAAATATCATCAACAGGCTCCTTCTTACGATTTAAAAGCTTTTTATTTTTATCAAGTTTAGTCATATTTAAAAGATTAACAATAAACACATTTAAGTCGCAAGCATCATTATAAATATCGGTTAATATTTCTTTTTTAGAAGCATCATCAATTTGATCATAGCTAGATAATATTAAATCGCTACCAGATTTAATTGAGGTTAAAGGTGTTTTTAAATCATGGCTTAAGCTTCTTAAAATTGAATTTTTAAACTTTTCCTTTTCAATAGCAACCTTAATGCTTTCTTGCTCCTTTAAGGCTAGCTCACGATCTAAAACAACGACTAGATGTAAAATATTTTTCTTAATAAATTCAATCTCATCAGTAGGAATTGAATTATCTCCAACATAAATAAATAAGCCGGCATACTTTTGCTTTTTACTTCTAATTGGGAATACTAAATAATTAGATTTTGTATAAACAAAGGTATCCCTACCTACAGTAATATTTTTCTCTAGGGCATACTTTAGCATTTCATCAGTATCCTCAGAATTAATTTCCTTACCATAGGTTTTTAAATTTACATCACGAATTGAAATATCATAGGCTAAATATTTATGAAAGAAATTAACAACAAAGCTATAAATAAAGGTCTTATCATGGTTATCTAAAAGCCTTGATGACAAATCATACATTGCCTGAACCTTTTTAGCATTTTCAACGGCAGCCTTGTTTTTCTTTTGTAAATCTAAAACTAAGGTACCAACAATTAAAGAAACTATAATAAAAATAGCAAAGGTAATGTAATAGTTTGGATCATTAACCTTAAAGGTAAAATAAGGCTCAGTGTTAAAGAAATTAAAAGCCAATACAAATATTATTGAGGAAGCTATACCATAAACTATGTTTTTAGTCTCAATCAAAATAATAATTATTGCAATAGTAAACACTAGTAGAACATTTTCTTCTCTTACCTTCATCGCAACTAAGGCATACTGCATCGCAATAGCCAATGCCATAATCAATAAAGATACAATTGCATTAATTAAAATTTGCTTTTTATTTAATTTTTTAAAATAGCTCTTAGCCTTATCTATAAAATTCATCTTATCTCACCCTAAATATATCTCTTCTTACCTTTGAGAAGGCATTGAAGACTACTAGTATTTCCAATCTACCGATAAACATACCGATAATTGAAGTCCATAATAGTACTGGATGGGTTGTATATTGAATTACTCCAATACTTACACCAACTGTACCAAGTGATGAAGCAAATTCAAACGCCGAATCCTGTACAGAATAACCAAAGCAGGTAAAGATAAAGGTACCAATAAAGAAAATAATTAAATATAGTAAGATGAAATTATGAGTTTCACTTACCTCTTCATCAGTCAATTCCTCGACACTACCTAGCTTAGAAATATAGTTAGTTGATACAGTCTTACGCATATGAAGCTTGCTTTGAATATTATACCACATCCCCTTCATACCAACAATGAAACGATATTGCTTAATACCACCACCGGTTGAACCAATACCAGCACCAATAAGCATTAAAATTATCATGGCAAAGATAAAACCAACAGGTAAACCACCAATTGTAGGTACATTACTAAAGCCAGTTGTAGTAATTGCCGAAATAAATTGGAAGGCTGCAACATTAATAGATTCACCAACCTTATAATTATTAAAAATTAATATAATAGACATAATAGCTATGCCAATAATAGTAAAGAAAACCATAAATCTAATTTCACAATGAGTTAAAATTTTCTTGATTTCGCCTCTAAATAAATAAAGATGAATCATAAAGTTAGTACTACCTAAAAGCATTAAAACATCAGTAATAATATCAATAGGAATACTATGATAATGTAAAATACTATCTGGTTGAGTTGAGAAGCCACCAGTTGACAAAGCACTTATACTATGATTTATCGCATCAAATAATGGCATACCAGCAATTACATAAGCAATTGTGCCTAGTAAAATATAGCCAGAATAAATAGAAATAATAACTCTAGCTGATTTTCTTAGGTTAGGTAACAATTTATCTGGATGACCCTCAGCACTATATAATCTTAAGCCATATCTATCACTGATTGCCGCAGTTAAAACTAAAACCAACCCAACACCACCAACAAATAGCATTACACTACGATAAAACAAAAATAAATGGGAGGTTTTTGTAACATCTACAACCGTTAAGCCTGTCGTTGTATAACCAGATGTGCATTCAAAAACGGCTTGCGTAAAATTGTATTTTCCTGTTAGCATCCAAGGAAAAGCACTAATTACAATAGCTACCATCCATACCAAAACAACCAAAATCGAATCCTGATGCTTCTCTAAATTACAGGTTACCGCATGATGCTTTAAAAAATAACGAATCAAATAGCCTAAAAAGATAGAGGAAATACCAGGTATTAAAAAACAATAAGCCTCGTTTGCATCCTCGGGATAAAACATAAGCATGATTAGTGGAAATAATATAATACAACCAATCATAATCATAAAGGTACCAAGATAAAATGCAATTAGCTTATATCCACAAAGCTTATTCATATCTTCTACCTCTTACAAATGAATTCTTGTACTTTCTTTTGATCATTAGCGCTAGATACCATTAAAACCTTATCCCCAAGCTCAATTATAGTTTCACCATTAGGAATGACCATTCCTGTTGAACGATAAATACAAGCAACACTAGTGTTTTTGGGGAAGGTAATATCCTTAAGGCTCTTACCAATAATCTTATAGTTCTTCTTAATTTCAAATTCACTAACTAAAATCTTATTATCCTCAAAGGCTAAGGTATTAATCATATTTTCAATAGATAATTCAGACTTAATTGTTTCACCTAGTAAATAGGTTGAAGAAATTACTGAATCAATACCTAGCTCCTTAAATACTGTAACGTTTTTAGGGTTTCTAACTGACGCAATTGTCTTCTTAACATTAAACATTATCTTAGCCATTTTACAAGCTATATAATTTTTAACATCATCATCACTTAAGGCAATAAACAAATCGGCATCATTAATTTGTGCACAGCCCAAATCAAATTCCTTATTTATTTTGCCACAAATTACATTAATATGGTTGTTTTTAGATAGATACTTACATACATTCATATCAGGATTAATAACTGAAATTGGATTTTTAGGCTTATTAAATTCACCAATAATATAATCAGCCTCTTGATTTCCGCCTGCTATAACTATTCTCATAGATTATCACCTTCAAATCTTTCCATAAAATTATTTAAAGATAGTAAGAATGGATAAATTGCCTCGATTGGCGTATCTTTTAATAGCTTCTTCTTATCACTATCATCTAAACGAATAAATACTCTTAAGCAATTAAAAATTAAAAAGCAAACATGTCCTAAATAAATATTAGTATCATCATTTTCCGTTGTAATAATAATTGTTTTAGCATTCTCAATACCTAAATCCCTTAAGAACTCTAAATCTGTCGCATCACCAACCTGAGTGAAGCCAGAAAAGTCATCTAATTTATTAAAGGCCTTTTCATCACTATCGATACATAAAACATTTTCACCCTGTTGAGATAATTGCTTAGCAATAGAGGCACCAAGCCTACCAATACCTATAACTACAATTACACTATTGCTAATAAGCTTACTCATAATCCTCGCCTCCTCTAGGTTTCACAATCTCAATATATTTAATGCTGTACTTAGAAATATATTGTATTTTATTGTTACACTCATTCTTAATTACAACAAAATCATCCTTTAATTCAATAAAAGGTCCAGCCTCACAAAGATAGCCTGTATTAGTATTTAAATATACCTTAATTATTTTTCCGTTAAAATCATTCATGTGAATCCCCCCTTAACTATATTATAATTTTTAGGCTTGTTAAGATTCTATTCGTTTTTCCTATGAGGCTGTTAAGATTCTATAAAGATTACTAATTTCAACTTAAAACTAGACAAAAAAGGTCCAAAATATATAAAGATGATATTTTTAAAATATTTAATTTACTTATTGATTTTTTTGAATATGATTGTATAATTATATATAATTATGAAGAAAGCAGAACAATTTAAAGAAACAGAAAGAAAATTAATGGAATCTTACGAAAAGCTTCTTCTAAAAACGTCTAAAATTTCAGTAGACATGATTTGTGAGGAGGCAAATCTACATCACCAAACATTTTATAGACATTTCAAGAATAAAGAAGAATTTATAAGCTTTTTCATTACAACAAAACTTAATAACCTACTAGAAGCAAATAAAGATCTACCTTTAAAGGATACCTGCATAAATCTATTAACTCATGGCTATGAGCGTGCAGATTTACTAAAGGTTTATATGAAAAACTCTTTATGCCGTACAATAATTACTAAGCGTCTTCTAGAATTTTTAGAATGTAAGTTCGCCACTCAATACGATATGCATGATAAAAATGCAATCTTCTTCTTAGTTGGCGGTTTATTATACTACATGCTAGAATGCATTAATAACAATAAAACCATCACCCTAGAGGAGGCAACTAGTAGCCTTACAAACATTGGTACTAAAATTGAAATTGGTATCAAGCTAAATAGAGGTCATTTATAAAAACATAAAAATGCGCTACATTACTGTAACGCATTTTTTATTTACTATAATTTATGCCTTCTTAGGAACATAAATATCATAATTTGGATTAGTTACTTCTTGACTTAATTCAAAGCCAGCTGTCACATATTTATTTACAGCTAATCCCTTTTTAATTCTTAAGGTTTTTACATAAGCTGTTATAGCATATTCATCATAGCCTGCTAAATTAGGGAATTCTAATTGTTCAATCATTTCCTGAGAATTAATCTCTAAGGTCTTAATTGAAGACACATCCGCAAATGTTGTCTTATGACGACGCTTCACATTAGCGCCTAAGACTAATTCAGTTAACTTGAAGCCTTGAGGTGCTCCAGCAAAGGCGGTTTCAGAAAGTACCTCTACCTCACTAGGAACAACAAATTTAGTTTCTTGCTTACCAAAGGGATAGAAATATAAAATCTCCATGTCCTTAGAATATAAAACTCCATCCTTGCTAGTAAAGAATTTATTATTAGCACTAACCTCAATTTTAGTTAAAGCATTAGAGCCAATAAATAATGAATTGCCAACACTTTCTAAGCTTGCTGGGAAGGTAATCTTAACTAGCTCAGTTAAATTATTAAATAAATTATCTGATATTTCTAAAACACCCTCTGGTACAACTAATTCAGTTAAGCCTAGTTTAACTACTACATATAATAATTTAGTCATATCCTTAGATAATAATAAATTATTTTCTTCATTCATAGTAAACCAACGATTATCCTTAGCAACTGTAATAGTTTCTAAAACACTACCTAAGAATACATTATTACCGATAAATTTAACCCCACTAGGAATATTTATAGTTTTTAATTTAGGTAATCCACTTCTATTGCCACTATAATCAGTCTTAAAGCCATCAAAGGCATTTGCGCCAATACTTCTTAGGCTATTAGGTAATTTAATAGATTCTAATTCCATATTATATTGGAATGCACCCTCACCAAGTGTTAATAAGCCTTCTTCAATTACAACTTCCTTTAGCATAGAATCTTGGAAGGCAAAGGCATCAATTTGCTTAACACTACCAGGAATTACAATGCTTGTAATTCCTGTTTTAGCAAAAGCGCTCTCAGGAATAAGCTCTAAAGCATTGTTTAACTTGATTGAAGTTAAGCTTGAACAACCACTAAAGGCATTAATACCAAGCTTTAATACCTTAGCTAAATCAATAGTTGCAAGATTACTACAATAACCAAAGGCTCTTTCACCTACATCCTCTAAATTAGGGAAATCGATAGTTACAACCTTAGAGTTATAGAAGGCATCATAGCCTAGCTTCTTAACATTTTTACCACTTACCTTAGTAGCCTTTGTTCTACTTAAGGCACGATCAGATATTTCTACAACTGTATCAGGTAAGACTATTTCCTTAGCTGTTTTAGCAACAGGATAGCAAACTAAGTTTGTCATATCCTTAGTGTATAATACACCGTCAACTGATTGATAATTCTTATTGTTAGCACTAACATTAATCTCTTTAACCTTGGCTGACACACCACCAAAGGCCATACTATTAATTGAGGTTACTGTGCTTGGAATATTAATTGTTACTAATTTTGAAGAAGTAAACGCCCCATCCTCGATTACCTCTAAGCCCTCTGGTAAATCTAGCTTAGTTATATTGGTGTGATCAAAGGCACGTTTTCCAATAACCATTAAGCTTGAATTAGCCGCAAAGGTAACATTCTTAACTCCAGCGCCTCTAAATGAACCAAAGGCACTTTCATCAATTCTTGTAACACTAGCAGGAATGG
This sequence comes from Anaeroplasmataceae bacterium, assembly GCA_020025015.1. Taxonomy (GTDB): domain Bacteria; phylum Bacillota_I; class Bacilli_A; order Acholeplasmatales; family Anaeroplasmataceae; genus CALUXS01. The sequence continues at coordinate 23,808 of JAHHSV010000013.1, read as the reverse complement.
TAATTGAATCAATATTAGCACCATAGAAAGCATAGGCTGGAATTTCCTTTAGGCTTCCAGATAGGGTAACATTCTTAATAAATTCATGCTCCTTAAATAGGTAAGCAGGAATTCTTTCAACAGTATTAGGCATTACATAGGTTTGATCCTGCTTGTCGCTTGGATATAAATAAATTTCCGTTTTACCCTTATTATAAATTACACCATCTAGAACCTCAAATACCTGAGAATCACTTGGAATTACAAGACCTGAGGCAGTTAAATTAGGACAATTCTCAATCCAGTCTGCCATAACACTACCAACAGTATTAGGTAAAGTTATTTTCGTTAATGCATCACTTGAGCCAAATGCTCTATGGCCAATAGACATAACGCCAGGTAAAATATTAACCTCTACTAAATCAGACTTTTCAAAAGCCATATCATCAATAATCTTAATATATGAGGGAATTTCAATTGTTGTAAAGTTAGTTGTTGAGAATACCTCAGCTGAAAGCTTTTCTAATTTAGCAGTCTTAGGTAAATGTAATTCTGTGATACCAGCACCCTTAAAGGCTGCTTGACCGATAAACTCAATAGTTGAAGGTAAGGTTAAGCTTTTTAAGCTTTTATTTAAGGCAAAGGCATTAGCTCCTATTGAGGTTAAACCCTCAGGTAGAACTAAATTTTCAACAAAGCTTACCTTAGCACCACTTAATTCACCAGCAAAGGCTCCTTCACCAATAGAAACTGTATTCTTAGGAATAGCAAAATTCTTTAACCCAACCCTAGCAAAAGCATAAGCGCCAATTTCTAGCTTAGTCTTTGAAGCACTAGCAAAGCTTACCTTTTCTAAGCCTCCTCTATCATAGAAGGCATGGCTACCAACAACCTCAATAGTAGCTGGAAGCGTAACCTCTTTTAATGCTCCTACAGGCTTATAGTCAACAACTACTCCATAGAATGAGTAAGCCTCAAGCTTAGTTACTGTTTTTGGTACATCAAATTTAACAGCATCCTTAGCGATTGGATACTTAACCAATGTGCTTTCATCAGCACTATAAATAACGCCATCCTTAGATATAAAGCTTGGTTTTTTTACTCCATTAGCCTCATAAACCTCAAATGCTTTTAAAACTGGAGATTCATTAAAGCTGGTTTCATTAATTACCTTAATTGAATTAGGAAGGCTAACAGTCTTAACTAAAAGATGGTTGGCAAAATCCCCAATTTCAACTACAGGCTTTCCCTTATAGCTTTCTGGAATTACAACATCTACTAGCTCCATTGTATTTTCATTACCAGCTACAAGATAGCCATCCTCTCTTTCCTCATAGGTAAATCTAGCGTAGTATCTAGCCTTTAAGCTAATGTCACCTAAAGATCCATCCCAGGCTTCAATAGATTTACCAGTTTCATCAGTAATTTGAATTCCTTCGTTTGTAAACCAACCATGGAATTCATACATACCTTCTAAATTAGGAACCTCTAATTTAAAGGTTTCTCCTTCATTTACTACTAGCTCCTTTTGTGTTAAGTTAAAGTTTTCATCCTCAAGTAAGGTTAACTTGTTTTCCTTTACTACAGGATCAACAGGAGGATTAACGATTGGTGGAGTTGGTGTACCTCCATCCGTACCACCTTGATTATTGTTGCAGGATGCCAACATAAATGGAGCAATTGCTCCGGCCAATAATAAGCCAATTAATTGTTTCTTTTTCATTTCATTTTCCTTTCTATTGCAGTTAGTCTAGACTAACCCTCGATTAAAATTTTTTCCCAAATTGGGAAAATAATTTGATTTAAAGCAATTTCGCTTAATTTTTCGCTCGTAAACTCTACCTCACCATCCTTTCTTGTTGACCAGCCTAAGAATTTATAGCCTTGTCTCTCAGGATCTGTAATAGTTACATATTTATTTAGGTTATCAATTTTTCTAGTTAAATTTAATGCTTCTATGTAGCTACCATCACTAGAAAATATACCACCATAAACAAGCGGTCTATATCTAGAATTCCAGAAGGCTTTATTTAAGCTTTCCTTATATTCTTCCATATAGAAGGTTAAACCATCATTATATTCAAAGGCACAGCTTCCTATTGACTCAATATTCTTTTTTATATAAACCTGATTAAGCCTCTTAAATCCTGAAAAAGCAAAGGCGCCAATTTTTTCTAATCGCCTTGGTAAAACCAAAACCTCTATTACCTCATTATTACTAAAGGCATAAGCTCCAATTTTCTTTAAATCCTCACCAAAATTAATGCTTGCAAGCTTATTAGTATCATAAAAGGCATAATCAGCAACCTCTACTACCCTACCTAAATTTAACTCCTTCAATTCCTTAGCACTATAAAACGCATATTCAGATATTTTTAAAACCGTACTAGGAATAGTTAGGCTTTCTAGCTTAAGAGCTTTACTAAAGGCATAAGGGCCAATTAGCTCTAAGCCCTCATTAAGCTTAATCTCTCTTAGTTGAACATTTTGATAGAAGGCAGCCTTACCAATTTTCTTAAGCTTAGAAGGTAAAGCTAATTCCTTAAAATTGTTTTCATAAAAGGCATAATCACCAATTTCTTCTAATTCCGTTGGAAAAACTATTTTCTCAAGCTTTAAATCACCATAAAATAAGGATTGCGAAATACTAACTAAGCCCTTTGGTAATTTAACCCCTAGTAAATTTATCATATTACTAAATGCATACCTATCGATAGCAATAACGCTATCAGGGATATCTAAAGAATTTACCTTTTTTAAGCCATTAAAGGCAGATACACCAATATATTTTAGGACGTTATTAAAGTTAATATTTTTAACATTAGTAAAACCATTAAAGGCATAATCACTTATTCCAATAATATTATCAGGAATTAATAAATTCTCAATAGCCTGCATCTTATGCCCAATTAACCAATTATCAATAATTATATAATCCTTAGCTAAAATTGTATTTTCGGTATTATAAAAGGCATATCTGCCAACGCTTTTAAGGCTACCCGGTAATTTATCAATTCTTAATGACTTAACATCATTAAAGCTACCCTCTCCTATTTCAACTAAGGCTGTATTTTCAAGGTTAACGGTATTTATGCTTTCAAGCTTAAAGAAATTATAATCACCAATATATTTAAGGCTTTTAGGTAACATAACGCTTGTTATTAAATTATCATCTCTAATTACTGAGGCTGCTATACCAATCGTGCCATCCTTAACAATAATTTCCTTATTAGAGCTAACCTTTAATAGCCAATTACCAGCATATAAATCCGCTGTTGCTTCCTTTAAAAGCTTAGTTTCACTAAAAGCAAAATCTTCAATTCTAGTTAAGGTAGTAGGTAAGCTAACTACCTCTAAATTCCTTGCCTCATAAAAGGCATTCGCCCCAATTTCTAACACTCCCTCTGAAACCTGAAGCTTTGTTAAGCCGGTTCTTTCAAAGGCGTATTTTTCAATTCTTTTAACCTTACTAGGAATAGTTATTTCCTTAAGCTTACTCGTCTCATAAAAGGCTGACTCACCAATATATTTTAAGGAAACCGGTAAATTTATTTTTTCTAAGCTAAGACATCTAGCAAAGGCACTATCTAAAATATCCGTAAGATTTTCCGGTAAGGTAACCTCCCTTAGCTTAGAAGCCTCATAAAAAGCCTTCTTATTAATAGTTTTAATTCCACTCGGAACAGCCACATTTTCTATACTCTTATTATAGGAAAAAGCATAGTCACCAATTTCTTTTAGGCTGGCTGGTAGCTTTAATTCCTTTAATGATAAAGCTCCTTGAAAGGCACCATAGGAAATTTTTTCTAAGCCTTCATTTAGCCAAAGGCTTGTAAGCATTGGTAAATTTTTAAAGGCATCCCTACCAATTACCTTAATATTTTTTCCTAAGCGTACAGTTTCAATTAAGGTATAATTGGCAAAAGCTCCCTCAGCAATTCTTGTTACAGGTAGGCCATTATAATTATCAGGAATTACTAAATCCTTGCTTCTAATGCCCCCAATTCCTATAACCTCATATTCATCCATACCAGGAAGCTTTTTAAGACTCAAGCCCGTTAGATTAGTTAAATCAACCGTAAGAATATCTGACCAGCCAGATTCTTCTTTATTTTTAATAGCCTTAACCTTTATTTCATAGCTTTTTACTTCAAGATTATTTAAGGAAAAGGTATTTTGCTTAGCCTCATAAAGGCTATCATTAGCACTCACTATGTATTTTTGAGCACCTTCTACCTCATCCCAGGTAATAGCATTATTAATATGGTCAATTGCTAAATTAGTAGGGCTTAAAAGCTCTTTATTACAGCCAGAAAGAAAGAATAAAATTAGAACTACAAAAAATATTTTGATTTTACTTTTCATTACTTCATCTTCCTTTCCTTATAGCTTTTATAAATTTCATGAGGCCACTTGATTTTAAACTTCAAAATAAACGTATCTACTAAAAAGCAAATTAGCGTGAAAGAAATAAATAGATACTTAAAATCAAATTCATGATAATAGCTCATATTTAATCCTTGATAACAATCACTATTTAAATCAAGCCTACTACCATTAATTATAGAATCTAAATTTTTTATAAATTCCGTATGCTTTGCACTATCAATAAAAGGATTATATTCCTCAGAATAGGAAAAAGGAACATATTTTATAGTTCTACTTATTGTCTTATCTTGGTTATACTTATAGGCCTCAACCAGATAAACTCCTTCTTCCTTTAAATAGGCTAGATTTGATAGGCTTAAATTTGTAATTTCCTTTTCCAAAATAACTTCATTTGTAGCCTTCCCTAAAAGGGTAACCCTTAAGACTAGGCTTTCATTTTCCTTAAGAGCTGTTGTTAAATCTATTTTCAAACTATAGTTTTCTCTAGTTAAGTGTAAATCAATATCCTCCTTGATTATGCTTTTACTAGGAAAAACACTTTTAACAATATTTAAAATAAGCTTTCTACCTTCATTAGATTCTATAAGCTTATTGGAAAACTCCTTGTTTAAATCAACCATCAAGCTGCCAACCTTACCATTACCATAAGCCCAGGCAGCATAGATAGGCTGACCAAACTCACCAACAATATAGCTTGTTGCTTCACTCTTTAGCTTAGTGCCATAAAAGCCCTCTAAATTAGGAAGAAGCTCTAGATTGACATTATTAAATACCTGCGATGATTTTCCTACGGCAGGCTTATATTCTCTTTGCTCAAATTCTCTAATTTCCTCTGATGCAAGCTCTTCTTTTAATAGCCTTTCTAATTCTTTACCATTAGTTGCCGAATAAAAGCGGCCATTACCAGCCTTAGCAATCTTATCCATAACCGCAACATTATCTCTAAATGAAATACATGAGGTTGTAACTGAAGCCGCTAAATTGGCTGTTGTTTTATTTAAATATTCGCCATCTGAAGCAGAAGGCTCACCATCAGAAATTAAAATAATATGCTTCTTATTAACTCCCTCTAAAGCACGTAATTCAAGACCAGCTAAATCTAAGGCTCCTGAATAAACAGTTCCCGCCATCACAGATTCTAAGGTATTAATCTTCGATTCAATTGTAGCTTTTTTGGCTACTGCTGTAGGCTTTAAAATAAGCTTTGGCGCTTCCGTAAAGGAAATAATTCCTAGATAATCTCGTGAATCTAAGGCACTTAAGGCCCTCTTAGCTGCATATTTAGCCTCGTCCATTCGGGTTTTACCACCAGGTACAGTATTTGACATACTACCAGAAGCATCAATAACAATCATAACGCCAACCGGAGGAGTGTAGCGTTCTGAAATTACCGGAAGCATCTCCTCATAAAGCGTACCTTCCATATCTTCCTTATCATAGGTATTGTTCTTCTTAACTCCATCAATAAGCTTACTACCAGCAACAGTTAAAACGCCACCACCATAATCATAAACATATTCATGTAAAATATCGATAAAGCCTGCTGGCATATCGGCATTGCTAATATTATTTAGTATTACCTGATTATAGCTTCTTAAGGTATCTAGGGATATACCCTTATCCTTAATCTTTTTAACATCAATTACCTCACTTAGCTTACTATCCTTTAAAATCTTAACTAGCTCACTTGATTCTTTAGCTCTTTCTAGGATCAAAACATTTTCAATCTTTTCAAGATTAATAAAGCTTGTATAGCTATTATTATTTAAATTAGTATCATTTAAAGGCTCAATTACAGCCTTTAATTTATGTAAGCCAGTATCAGTAAAGCTATGTCTAAATCTAAACTGATTTTTACCTGGCATAAAGGCCTGACTAGTTGCTTTAATTTCTAAATCATTATCATATATTTTTATAATCGCATCGGTTTTTACACTGCTTTCAAGCTTAAGCGTAAATTCTATCTCTTCATTTATCTCAATAGCTCGGTTTGGTAATTGCAAATCTGTAATTAAAATTTCATTACTAGCCCCATTAGCCTCTAATTCATAATAATCGACAGCAATACCATCCAAGGTTAGGCTTTGAATCTTATTTAAGGCACTACCATCAGTTTCAATTAAATCACTAACGATAATTATTTTAGCAGTTTTTTTATTTTTAAATAGATTACCACTATAATCTAAGGCCTTTTCTAAATTCGTTGCTGAATCATCTAATGGTTGAGCCTTTAAATATTTATCATAAGCCCCAGTTTTATCGTTTGTTAATTCAAGAAGATAAGCTAAATCATAACCAAAGGTAACGATTCCTAGCTTAACATTAGCCGGCTTATTATCAATCGCTTTTCTAACAAAGCTATCTCTTGACTCCTTAGAATCTTTATCACTATAGGATTTATCAACTAATAATAAAACCTCATTTTCTTTATTTTCCTTAGTTATACCCATGGTAAATCCACTTATAACTAAAACCAATATAATTGAACCAAGCAAATATAATATCAAGGATACTATTCTTGTAGCATCATATCTAAATCGTTTATTAACCATAAAAAAGGTAATAAACGCTACTAGAAAGGCTGGGATTAAAAGTAATAGCCATAAGGGATTTTCAATATTAAATCTTATCATAATATATCTCCTTTACATCTTCTTACTTTGCTTTAAAAGCCTATCAAGCAGTAATAACGAGAATAAGGCTAGGCCTAAATATAAATAAATATCATAGCCATTACTCCTATCTCTAACTAGCTTCATACTAGTATCACTATTTTTAACTAAGGGATTAAAGCTACTTTCAGTAGCACTAATTTTAATAAATAATTTCTTAGTATTACGCTTATTACTATATAAGGTTTCATTAACCTCATAAATACCTGGTTTAGCTATACTAAGAGTCTTAGGAAATTCAATTCTCGTTGGCTTACCATCTATTTTAATTGATAAAGCCTTACCTCGTGAATTAAAGCTAATTTCTTCACCTGCATTATAGGTTTTCTTTAAGGTTATAGGTACAATGTAATTTTCAAAAAAGTTATTGATAAATAGAGGAAAATCTAATAATAATGGTAAATTAGATTTATTTAAATTTAAGCCTAAAACAACCAATCTTTTAGACTCATTTAAGGCTAAAATTACATCATCTAAATGTTTAATTAAAGCCTTCCCCTCATTTAACATTAATCTTTTATATTCAATTGCTTCAATTTTACTAATATCTAAATTATCAGTAAGCTTACTTTCTTCAGCCTTTGTAAAAGTAAAATTACCTGACTTTGTTTCATATATTTTTATTCCACTATCACTAGGAAGAGTTTCCGGATTAACAAGCATAACTGCTCCATCACTAGGTAAGCTTCTTAGATCCATATGCTCATAAATATATAAATCATAGCCCTTATTTTCGGCCTTTTCTAGCTCTGTTACCGTATCAACACTAACATCAAAGAAATCACTATGAGTGTTGCCAACAGCCTCTAAGGCACCAACAAAAAAGTTATTTGGTTTTTTACTACAATACTGAATTTTAATCTCATCCTTCTTACTATTAGGAATGTAATAGCTATTATCAATAGGTAAGCCATCAGCTTCTAAAATCTTAATGCTAGCACTGGTAAATTCATAAATTTCTGTGTTAGTAAATTTAAGCCTAGTCGGCCTATCCTTTTTAGCATTAACTCGCATTTTAATTTGTTTACTCTCAGTAGATTCATTAATGCCATTTACATCTAGGATAACCGTTAAAAAGCTATCCTCGCCATATGAGGCTACATCAACTATAAATTCATAATAATTATCAACAAGCATTCCTTTAGCATCTAAAATAGCATAATTATTCTCATTTTCTAAGGCTACATTATAAACCTTTATTTCACCCTCATTAGTGAAATTTTTATCCGTAAATAAAGAAACCTCACTATTAGGATTAGCCTTTAGCGTCACATTAAGAAGCTTAACTGCCTCCTCTATGCTATCTTCCTCATAGGTTGGAAGAGTCTTAGCTAAAATTTCAGAAATTGTATCAATATTACGCTCCTTATTAGCAATAACTGTAGCCTTCTTACTTAATTTAATAATACTAACTGGCTTATTAGCATTAAGCGATTCTAAGGCTTTATTTTTAAGTAATTCCTTCGCTCTATTAAAGCGCGTAGCATCACTACCATAATTCATTGATGCTGAAGCATCTAGGACAAAAATGCTTTGATTACTATTATCAATTCCCTGCAAATTTAAAACTGTTGTTGCTAGAATCAAGGTTATTAATAAGCAAATTAATATTTGATTAGCAAGAATTAAAATACTCTTGATTTTATTATCATGCTTAGGCGTTTTCTTATATTTTAAGCTTTCCTGCCAAATATAGGTTGAGGTAATTACCTTAGACTTATAGGTTGGCTTAATTAAATGGATTAGCAATAAAATAATTATAGAAATTAAGGCGATGAAGCCTAGTGGTGTTAAAAATCTCATTCAACCACCCCTATCATCATTAATTCACTAAAAATTAGCCTTTCTAGCTTTAAGTCAGTTGAAGCAAATGCATAGGCATAGCCCTTCCTTTTAGCATAGCTTTTATTACCTTCTATAATTTCAGCAAGTGCCTTATCATAGGCTTTAATATTAGCCTGGGTAATTTTTAGCTTTAAATTTTTAATGTCCTCTATGGCTAAAGCTTCACTATCAATTAGATTATATCTACCCATATAATTAGGGCTTATTTCTTCCTTTGCTAGAAGCTGAAGCATAACAATTTGTTGCTTATTATAGGCCAAATAATCTATTCCCCTTTTATAATCATTAGCTGTTAAAAAATCTGAAATAATGATAGCCATTTGACCTTTTTCTTTACTTTTTTTGCTCATTATAGCCTCAGATATGTAGCTTTCTCCACCAAATGTCAAATCATTTATTTTCTTTATTTCCTTAAAAAATTTTTCCTTACCAACCATTAAATCAGAGCTTTCTAGTCTATTATTTTTAATAAAATAGAATTTAATTTTATCCATATTGATAATTCCTAAATAACCCAAGCCCGCCGCTAGGGCAATAGCGTAATCGCGCTTACTTTTAAGCTCAGTCATTGACTTAGAAATATCTAAATATATGTTAATTTGAATTTGCTGCTCATCCTTATAATACTTTATGTAGTATTGATTAAATCGACTATAAAGATTCCAGTCAATTTTTCTTAAGTCATCACCAACCACATATTCCTTATGCTCACTAAATTCAACAGTTTGACCATATTTATTTGTTTGATGCTTTCCCGAATAAAAAGCCTCAAGGTTTTTTCTAGCAGTTATAGCTCTAGTTTCAAGCTTTTGAAAAAACTGACTATTAATATATGGATTTTCCATATGATCACCACTTTTTTACTTTATTTCTTTTAATATCATTCCAATAACATCATCCTGATTAACCCCATCAGATATTGCTTCAAAATTAAGCTTTAAACGATGACGTAATACAGGGTAGGCTAATTCATTGATATCATCTATAGATATATTATATCTGCCTTCAATTAAGGCCTTAGCCTTGCTAGCCTTAATAATAGCCTGAGCAGCTCGCGGTGAAGCTCCAGTCTGAACATACTTAACAGCAGCCTTGCTCTTATACTCACCTGTAGGATGCGTTGCCATGCAAAGCTTAATTGCATAATCAAATACATCCTTATTAGCTAAAATCTTATTAGAAATATTTTTTAGCTCTAATAATTCTTCTTTTGTACAAACACAGGTAGAAACCTCATCCATAGTTACCTCAGTTAAGGCAACTATTTTGGCTAGTTCACTAAAGGTTGGATTATCAACGATAATCTTAAACATAAATCTATCCATTTGAGCCTCTGGCAATGGATAGGTACCATCCTGCTCAATTGGATTTTGAGTTGCTAAGACAAAGAATGGCTCTTCAAGCTTATAGGTTTTACCCATAATTGTAACCCTATGCTCCTGCATCGCTTCAAGTAAGGCAGATTGGGTTTTAGGAGTTGCACGGTTAATTTCATCAGCTAAAACAATGTTGGCAAAAATTGGTCCCTTTTCAAACCTAAATTCTGAGCTACCCGCTTCATCCTTAACAATAATATTAGTTCCTGTAACATCTGCTGGCATTAAATCTGGCGTAAACTGAATACGCTTAAATGACATATTAAAAACATTGCCTAAGGTTCTAACTAATCTAGTTTTACCAACCCCTGGCACACCCTCTAATAGAATGTTGCCTCCGGCAATCATAGCGATGATGGAATCCTTAATTACATCCTCTTGACCAATCATATCTTTTCTTATTTCAGCAAAAATTCTTTCGATTCTTGCGCTTAATTCTTTTACATCAAATTCTTCCATAGCTTCCTCCTACTTGATTATTTGAAAATAATCCTCAACTATTAATTTTAAATATTCTGATAATTCCTTACCGGCCTCTAAATCCCTTAGGGCTTGCTCTAAATATTCCTTATACACATCTCTATAATAGGTATTACCATCAATAACCTGATTATTCTCAATGTATTCTCCAGAAGCACCTGGCATATTGCCATCAACATCTTGGTTATTATTGTTTTTTATATCATCAGGATTAGGCACAGTTGAATCAGCTGTAAAGCCCCCTGTAATGGTACTGTCTATTTTTCTAAAGATTGATTTAATTTCCTTCGATTCCTGACAATTTTCATCAATCCTACTATTTTGAGCTTTTCCATCTGACCACCCAACAAAAACATAGCCCTTATTAGCAAGTGCAACAACCTCACTTGTTGAATCGCCAAGCTTAATGACTTGATTTTTCTCCCCTAATACTACTCCTCCTTCAGTTTCAATATATCTTATTTCAACTGTCGCATTCAAAATTTTATTTTCTTCTATCCTGACGATATTGAAATTCAAAACTAATATCGAAGTAATTGTTAAGATTGCTATAGAAAATATTTTAACAAAGCCTAGCAAAGGCTTTGTTAAATTGAAACAAAGCTTCTTACTATCAATTTTATCTAAAGCCTCTAATGTTTCCTCTCTTTGTAATTTAGCCATAAAGGAATTGTCATCCTTAAGCTCAAGCATAGTCTTAACTCGATCGTTTAAGGCTAGGCTTGAATCCATTATTCTTGCTACCTCAATTTCCTTAGGTCTATAAAAAATTAAATAAATAATCGGACCTAAAATTAAACCTATGGCTAAAAAAGCAATGGCACTAAAATAAATAATTTTGGGGTTCATTAAATATAAAGCTATAAATAAAATAACACTTATAATTAAAGAAATACCAATGGAGTAACCATATGCTTTTATTAAACCGTATTTTATTAAGTTTCTCTTAGTTCTTTGATAAATCTTGTTTTCTTCTAGCATACTATATAGAAAGCCTATTTTATAACCGCCTTCTACTTACCTCCTTAATTGGTTAGGCACTGCTAACCAGTCTTCAAAAAAATAATTTTTAAATTATACAACTAATTTAAAAACGCTTTGCTATATATCCATATATTATTTTTTTGATTGTTTATTTTATCACTTCTAGCTAAAAAAGTCAAACAATTGCCCTCATATATTTGATTTTTTATGCTAAAAAGGACTATTAGTCTTACTATACTAACAGTCCTTAAATCTTAATAAATTATTATTTCTTATCACGCTTAAAGCATAGGAACCAATCTAGGCAATATTGACCATCTGTTTGAGTTTCCATACGCTCCTTAGCAGTTCCACAAGAACCAGCTGGTGGGATAATTACATCGTCACCTGGTCTCCAGTCAGCAGGTGTTGCGCAGCTTTCACTATCAACCTTTTGTAAAGCTAAAACTATACGTTTAATTTCATCAAAGTTACGACCTGTTGATAATGGATAATATAAAATAGTACGAATGATTCCCTTTGGATCAATTACAAATACAGCACGAACAGCTTGCGTATTACTTTGACCTGGTTGGATCATACCATATTTATTAGCAACTTCCATTCTAATGTCCTCAATTAATGGAAAGGTTACATTAATATGCTTCTTATCCTTCCATTCAAGCTCTTGGATTTTTCTTAACCAAGCAATGTGAGAATATAAAGAATCTACACTTAAGCCAACTAATTCTGTATTGATAGCCTTGAACTCATCAATCATTGAACCAAAGGTCATAAATTCAGTTGTACAAACTGGTGTAAAATCAGCTGGGTGAGAAAATAAAATTACCCATTTTCCTTCATAATCACTTGGAAAGTTAATTGTTCCTTGTGTTGTAACTGCAGTAAATGCAGGTGCGTTATCGCCAATTAATGGCATTTTATTAAAATTTTCTTGCATAAAACAAATCCTCCTTCATAAAGTTAGTATCGCCTAACTTCACTTTTTATTATACTGATAGATTCATTTTGTGCAATTAATTTGCTTAAAAATTATTTACTCATATTCTTGAAATGAACAAGGCCCAATCAAATTTAGTCAGGTCTTACAAAAATCTTTATTTAAAATCTTATTTATTATACTATGCTACTAATTTAAAGTATCTTCTTTCTTTCGTGCTTTTTTCGTTGTCTATCTTATATTTTCCTAAATATATATATTTACGCTTGCCATATTCTTCTATAATTTTAAATATATGTCTATATGGCTTTTGTGTTCTAGTTTCACCGGCTTTAGAATATTCAACTATATAATGACCCTCGTAATAATTTTTAAAGCCCTTGCGTTCAGTCGAATCAATTCTAATCATCCACACTACACTATCAGAGCTTAAATTATATATTGATCTAAGATATAGCTTATGGTTTGTTCCAAATGCTATGTTTAAAAATTCACTATTTGTCCTTGCTATTATTTCTTCGCCAATTCTAATATTCATAGTCTAGTAATCTCCATCCAAAAATTTAATACCTATTCCTACCTAACAATAAAATCATTAGCCTTAACTATACTATTTTTTTCAATTACTGTATCGCCACCTAAAATTGTCGCATTAGCATAAATTATTACGCCACTTCGAATAGTTGGATGACGCTTAGTGCCTATAACCTTGCTCGCATCATTTAATGATTTAGCTCCTAAGGTTACACCTTGATAAATTCTAACATCATCTTCAATTATTGTTGTTTCACCAATTACTACACCTGTCGCATGATCAATACAAAAACGATGACCAATTGTCGCACCCGGATGGATATCAACCTGAGTTTTACGATGAGCATATTCACTAATTACTCTAGCAACAAGCTTATAGTCTAATTTATAAATCAAATGGGCAATGCGGTAATAGGTGATAGCCTCAAAGCCGGGATAGCATAATATTACCTCCTGCTTTGTGGGATTTATTGGATCACTTTTAATCATTGCCTCAACATCCTCATCAAGCATAATTCTAATATCTGCTAAATCCTCAAAGATTCTATCGACATCCTCTTCCTTAACAAAGGTTGTTAAAGCATTTTTAGTCTTTATATAATAATCACAATAATTTTCTTGATTCTTATCATAAAAGTAAGCAAAAAACAAAAGCTTACGTAGGCTTTTAGCAAAATATAGAATTGGAAATATATCTAAATGCGCCTCTTTATCTGTCTTTAGCGCTAGCTCCATTAATCTTTTCATATTACTCCTCAAATAAATCTGTTGATAAATAACGTTCACCACTATCTGGTAAAACAACAACAATATTTTTATCCTTATTTTCTTCCTTTTTGGCTTCCTTAACTGCAACACTTAAAGCTGCCCCACTACTAATACCAACTAATATTCCCTCAAGCTTAGGAATTAATCTTGCCATAGTATAGGCTTCCTCATTACTAACCATTTTAACCTTATCGACAAAGCTTAAATCTAAAGCCTCTGGAATAAAGCCTGCCCCTAAGCCCTGAAGCTTGTGGCTTCCTGGCTTATTACCATTAATAACCGCACTATCTAAGGGCTCAACACCAATGGCTAAAACACTAGGTATCTTTTCCTTTAAGTATTTACTAATTCCAGTAATAGTTCCACCCGTTCCAATACCTGAAACTAATATATCAACCTTACCCTCTAAATCATTATAAATTTCTGGGCCAGTTGTTAAATAATGAGCTTTAGGATTATCCAAATTAACAAATTGGCCTACTACTATTGCATTACCGATTTCTTCTTCTAATTCTCGAGCCTTAGCAATAGCTCCCTTCATACCAAGCTTACCCTCAGTTAAAATCAGCCTTGCTCCATAGGCGGCAATAAGTTTACGCCTTTCAATAGACATCGTTTCTGGCATACAAACAATAAAGTTTAATCCTAATCTAGCACAAACCATAGCAAGCCCAATACCAGTATTCCCACTAGTTGGCTCTATTACAGTTGTATTACTATTAATCTTACCCGTATTTATATAACCCTTAATCATTTCTAAAGCCGGCCTGTCCTTAACACTACCACCAGGATTACGGCTTTCAAGCTTAACAAAAATATTAGCCTTTAAATCAAATTGCTCCTTAATTTTCTTAAGCTTAATCAATGGAGTATTACCAATAGTATCAATTATTGATTCATATAACATATTATCGCCCCTTTATCTATTTAAAAGTATTATTTACTACTAGTTCCTTAAATAATTATAGCACAATTAAAGATATATACTTTAAAAAAGCATTTTATTTTAATCGAGTAGAGGGAAAGTTTTGTAAACTTTCTCCCCTATCACACCACCGTGCGTGCCTTTCGGTATACGGCGGTTCAATTTATAATTTAATTCTAGCCAAAAGTTCTTTTGTTATTGCATTTTGCAGAATATTAGAGTGTGCTACATACATATATCCTTTTCTACAGTTAGCCAACCCTCTCGCTTCATTCTCTGAAAAGGCACATCTAATAAGATTTATAATCCTCCTTTTTGTGACCTTCCATTGCCAAATTATCGTTCTTATTCTTATTCGTAGTTTGGCATCAACTTGTGCTAGGAATGTTTTCATCTTTCCTATTCTAAAATAATTTACCCAACCTCATATAGCCCAGTTTAATCTTTCAAAACTTTTATCTAAAGTCATACTTTCACTTCTATTGTCAATATCTTCTAAAAATACATAGTTAAAGTTATATTCCTTAGCTAATTCATAATATAGTGTAGATTTTCCTACTTGTCTGGCACCAGTAACTAATATTACGGGATAAGTTTTTATATTATTAATAAGTACTTTTTTAATTATTCTACTAATCATTTTAACACCAACCTTCTACAATACCATTACACTATCTACAAAAAGGGAATTTAATCCCACCATTTGTAGTAATTTAGTTATAAAAATGACAAAGAAAAATCCCAAAAGCATACCTGCCAATGGGATTTCTAATCATTATTTATTTAATTCTAATACTACAACATATTCCATATGTGGGGTAACAACGTGATGAACATACAAAATCTTAAAAATATGTTTTTTTAAGACCTATTAGTTGATATGTTCTCAAGCACTAGGATGCTAGTTCATAAACTATAAGAACATACCAATAGCTTATAGTTCAGATTCAATTACAACAAAATATAAATGGGACTTACTTAAAGACACAATATATTAAAAACTCATTAACTCATTTTAACGCATAGTTAATATTTTATAATCTCGAACAAATTTTTTATAGCCTCTTAAAAATCATTACAATTTACATATGCACAATTATTATCATCTATGAATTCTACACCATCCTATAAATCAGAATTCCAACATGAAATTTCAACGTTTGCTCCTACTCATCTAAAGAATACATCAGGTAGTACCGCTCCATTTGCAGCATGTAACCAAGAATGTTTTTGTCCCCAATTATATTGTCCTTCGTAATTTTCTTCCATTTCGTCTATACTCATAGAGACCCAATCTAATGATGAAACATTATTATCTAGCTCTGCTGAAGTTACTCCATCTGCATCAAATGGGAACTTATCTTCTTTCATTATATTCACCAAATTTTCAGTAAAATAATCTACTATTCATCTAAAGTCCCATCTAGCCGTTGTGCATTCATCATTTTGATTAAAAGCAAGTATATTAGATTCATTAATTATAAATTTTAGTTCTACAAGATCATCACTTATTTTTTCTAACTCAAATCTTATATTTTCATTTACTCTTTCCCTTACTCCTTTATTTTAATAGACTTTCATACCTTAGCTACCTATGCTCTCTAGTTCCTTAGCGTATTCACTATCTTCTATCCTTAATATAGTTTCTATGCTTTTATTATGAATAAATGGATTAAGGCTTCCATACCATATTATCTTACTATCTATTATAATCATATCTGCAGGAGCATCCCTTTTGATAAGCTTAGCATTATCTGGTATTACTATATCCTTATTAGTAATAACAGTTATATTAGTATCTATATTTAAATAATTGTCTAATATTTCTTGATTATATAAATTAACAAGTAATGACATTTTCTTAGAGTATTCAATATCCTCAAATAGCTTTTTCTTATAATTATTATTAGAATAAATTAGCTCATCTCTCTTATCCTCATTGATAATTGAATATCCGAGCTTTTGATATTTAGGAAGCCTTACCTTAAACATACCACATAAACTACCTACCTTTATATCCACAAAGTCATATACCATTACTCTTCTCTTACCTACGCAAAGCCTTTCTATTCTACCTGTAAATTGCTGAACAAGACCTTCCCATTTAATTGGCATGGCGAGGAATAATGTATCTAGAGTTTCTAAGTCAAAGCCCTCACCTAAATATTGACCTGTAGAAATTATAATATATTTTCTTTTTAAATTTGTTAATCCCTCATTAAATTTTAGTTTTTCCTCTTTGCTGTATTCTCCGGCAATAGCATAGACATTACTACATAATTTACCTAGCCTTTCATATAAAAGCTTTATATGATCAACTCTTTTAGTTAGAATTAATATTCCTCTACTATTCTCATATTCTAATAGGGCATTTTCTATTATTAATGAATTTCTTTCCTCATCTAGGGCTAATTCCTTGGTTAAATCCGAATTATTTTTTATCACCTCATCATGAGCCTTAAATTTAGTAAATACTACTCTAAGCTCTCTTTTAATGCTTTCGTTATAGTTAGAGCTCATTTCATATCTTATTGGTCCAATTGATTTAAATATTATCTTTTCAAGCTTATCTGATCTTTTAGCTGTAGCAGTTAAACCATATACATACCTAGCATTGAACATTCTTATTATTCTTTCACTTTCTCTACTAGCTATATGGTGAGCCTCATCAACTAAAATCACATCATATGATCCAAAAACAGAGGCATTTTCAATTGATCTAATCATTGCTACATCAATAATACCACTAAGCTTATGCTTACTGCTAGTATAATAGCCACACTCTATTTCAGTACCATCCTTGTTTATGGTTAAAAACTGCTTAATTCTTTTACACCACTGGTCTAATAGATTAGTCTTTTCAACTAGAATAAGTGTTCTTTTATGAAGCAACGATATTATATTAAGTCCCATTATAGTCTTACCACTACCTGTAGGAGCTACTAAAACTCCATTATCATAATCTATTATTGTTTCAACCGCATCCTTTTGGTTTTCTCTTAATTCACCATTAAATGTAACCTCAATATCAGTTCCACAAGTTCTTTCATCTATAAGCTTGTATTTAAGTCCAATTGACTCTAAGCATTCAATTAAATTATCTAATGCTCCTCTAGGTAGACCAATATGTGATGAGTCCTCCTTATATAGAGCTATTATTCTACTAATTCCATAGGTAGATATTCTTTTAGCCTGCTTATCATAAAATTCAGGATTATGGATAACTCCTAATCTTCTTATGAATGATAAGGCCTTATTAGATAAGCCATCCTTAGATATAAATATTTCATTTCTTACTAATATATTGAGTGAATTATTAAAATCTATAGGCTTTAAATTTAATTTTTTAACAAGCTTTGGGCTACTTTCTAGCTCCTCATGAGTCTTATTAGCCTCTAATAGTATTGTAGCCAGCTTTAAATCACTGACCTTTTTTACCTTACTTAAGGTATCTATTTGATTTGAATACGGATTAAAACTATCATCGACTAGCATAGAAGTTCTATTAATAGCAACTGAATTACCTTCAAGTGGCAATGCTATTAGACTTCCATAGCCATCCTTAGATATAATATCCTGAGCTGGAAAGAATCTATCATACGAATTAAATTTAATGCCAGAATTATTATTTATTGTATTAGTTAATATATAATCTCCAAGGATCCTAGCATCCCTAGCCTTAACACTATTTTCAAAGAAAATCCAAACATGTGCTCCCCTGCCTGATTGTGACACTTCAATTACAGAATCTATATTTAGCTTATCACATTCTCTTTTATAGGCGACTGCAGCCTCCTTAAAGCCCTCATCATCAAAATCAATTGCCAAAAAATAGCATCTATTACCTTCAACCATTGGATATATACCAATAGCTTTATTATTTTTAATATCATTATTACTTCTTAAATGCTCAAAGTAAACCTCACGAGTCAATGAAGCACCCTTAAAAAGACTACAGCCCTTACAATGAGTATTATAAATGTCACAGCCCACCTTAAATTTATTTTGACATACCTTACTATAGCCCTTTTTACCATTACTGATATATTTTAACGCATATACATCCTCACGGCCTTTAAAATAAGACATATAGATATTAATCTTATCATCCCTCGATAAAGCCCTTATCTCGCCCTTAGCTAAATCTGTTTTAATATTATTGTCAGCTAGTAGCTTTTTTAAATATTGGTTTTCCTCTCTTAAGGACTTTATTAATTTAATTAATTCATCTCTATCATTCATGGCTATCCTCCAGCTTTAATTTAACAATTATCATTCATCTATTACTTTTATTTTAAACCATCCATTATAATAATAGCTTAAATAAATGATTATTTTTAAAATAAATTTAGCTAAATAACAAAAATCAAAAAGGTGATAGTAAGGCCTAGCTTTACCTGTAACTTTCCTACTACCACTTTTCTATTGATTAACAAACCAACTATTAATCAAAAATATTAGTTTCTATAATTTTACTTATTCCTTTTTCGATTGCTTCAAAGTTTAGCGGCAACGTTATATTATTTTGTTTAAAGGCTTTCTCCAACAAATCCTGAAATTTTATAATTAACAACAGGAAATGCAACTTGATAATAGCTTGTTTCTACCATCAACTCTAACATATCATCACTATAAAAATATTCATATTCAAATAAATATTTATTATAATTATGTCGTGATAACACTTCATTAGGATTTTTTAACGTTAATCCTAACTGGTTTGCTATTAAAATTATAGTCTCCTTAGAATCCTTCTTTTCTTTTGCTGTTATTTTCCTAGACATTGATAAATCTATATCTTCCGAAAATCTATCAATTAAATCCTATCCCTTTGATAATGAAGTTCCACCTTAAAATATAATGGTAAATTGCTTTTTCTTAATTCATACAAAAATAATGATTGAATAGTATCCTTTTCTATCATCAATGGATTTCTTTTTAATTGAACAAAAATGATATCAATTATTTTCTCCCATTATTCTTTATATTCACTATACCAATTCATTAATCCTCTATGTATAAATTTCTATAAACCTTGTCTGGATATAGTTTTAGAAGCTCTTTTAACTTACTGAAGCTTAGTTAATTTTTGTCGGCATATTCTCTAAGCTTAAATTTAACCTCTTCTACACTAATTTCACTAATATTATCCTCATTTATTTCTGCTAGAGGCTTATAGACGATAATCTTATAGCCATCTACATCCACTTCTCTTTGTTTAGTAGTTGCCATATTTGATGCAATCTCAATTACTGAAGGTTTTTGAGTTGTAAATCCATATTTATTGTAAAGCCCTAGTCCTCTTATATATCCACTCCTAGATTTGTTTTTATATAGATATTTCTTTTCAATAAATCTCTTTATAGACATTTTACCTTCTATTCCTAATATCGTTTTATAAGGTTTATAATAAACTTCATTATATAGTCTAATAAGCTGACCTGCATCTGTCAAAGCTTTCATCTTTTGCCTTAGAGCTTCTTTAGATGTACATGGTAGCTCATCTAAAAAAATAGGCTCACCCTTATCATAGTTTTTTCAATATAATCTAATATCATTATCTCGCCTCAAAATTTAGAAATATTTTTTCAATATTGATATAGTCTTTTTATTGATGTATCAAGATTAAAGATTAAATGAAAAATTTCAAAAGCTTTCCTGCTAATGGGATTTCTAATCACTACTTATTTAATTCTAAAACGGCTATGGATTCTAAATTACTAGTTATTATTTTTTTCTTATATTAGAAAAAGCTTTCCTGCGACTTTTTACCAAAAATACCATTGGAATAATTACAGAAACTATTAATAAAATTAATAATGGAATTGTAATATACAAAGGCACATACATCATTATAGTTGGCATAAAAAACAAGATAATTATGCTAACAAATGGTAAGAAAAAAATAGTATTAATTAAAAATATTCGTTTTTTAGCTATTACTGGTTCTACTAATTCTTCATCACAAACACAAACAATCTCATGCATACGTACTCCTCTTATTCTTTTATAAGCATGAAATTTTAAACCATTTAAATAAAACTTTGGCTGAATTGACTTAGAAATAAATTCTAAATCATAATCATTATTTGCCGCATATTCTTCAATGCCTCTAATTACATCATCTTCATTAAGAACCGGAAAGTCAGGTGTAATCGCAAATTGCTTTAGCTGCTTATAATTTAAGTATGCTTTAAAATCATCCTTAAAATTATTAAAGTGAGATCCCTCATTTTCAAGCTTTTTAATTTCATTTAGATATGATTTTGTATCTAAATCTTGAATAGCATTTTCAGCTTTAAGCATTTCACAAACCTTAACAGCTCCACTTAGACTTTCTATTTGACTATTTAATGAATTAATGTGTTCCTCTACATTTTGAATCTTGCCAGTCTTTAGCATCTTTTCTATTTCCTCTATGGAAAAAGATAATAGTCTAAATAATTTAATTTTCTCTAAAGTCTCAATGTCAATATCACTATAATCCCTATAGTCATTAGCTTTATTTCTTTTAGGCTTGATTAAGCCTATTTTTTCATAAAACCTAATATTGTACTTACTGATGTTAGTTACTTTTTCTACCTCATTAATATTCATAAAACCACCCTTTCTAAGGCTATCATAAACCTTAGAGTATCTCTAAGGTCAAGTGTTTATTGTGTTTTTTCAATATAATATGTATCATTCTTTTGACTTATCATAAATTTTAACTCCATGCCAATCATCACCAACTATATTTTATAATGTTTGTCATATAGTTTCGAGTATTGTATGACAAAATGGCATATTTTTGTTTTTGTATATGCCAATATGTCATATTGGAAATGATTTGTTATGACAAGAATAATTATAGGTGGTTTTCTCACATAATTAATATAATATGTTGGTTCAGGACACAATTGAATAAGATTTATTTTTATCCATATAATATATAAACAAAATAGATTAATTTTTAGAATAAAATTTAAATTTCCAACATTTAAAAAAATTCTAAATAGATATTTAACGACGGATAGTTAATCATAAATAGACATCATAGTAGACATGAATCTGCACCTAAATTAGGTAGTATTTAAACAATAGATACCATAAAAAAATAATTGTTATTCTGTTATATACACTAATTAAGTTTAATTTTCTTTCCCTTTGTTAATTGACCATTAGTAACTATAATACCATTATCAATTAAATCATTAACAATCATTGATGTGGTTGTACGATTAATGTTTAATTCATTGGCTAATTGCGATATTGAAATAAATTCTTGATGATTCTTTAAGTAATTTAATATACTTTGAGCATTGTCATTAGAATAATTATCCGTTTTCAAATAAATTGTTAGAGTTGTTGTATTTTCAATGCTATCCTCTACTAATGCTGGCTTATATAATTTAAGCTTTTCACTAATTTTAAAAATACGTGGTAGTCCTGTTCCTCCTCTATCACATAGTTTTAGATTTCTAAACACACTCATCAATGTCTTATTTCTAGGATCACTATTTCCGTATTTTATAGCATCTTTATATGGAATTTTAAGCTTACCAGAATTTTTAAAGACAATTCTATCTTTTGTTTTAATTATTTTAATTGCAGAACCAGATATATAGTTTGCGTTTGTCAATGAATTAAGAAATGCTTCTCTCATCATAAATATCAAATTTTCTTCTCCAGAATCTTTAACTCCTTCTAACAGAAAGGGTTTAGGCAAATTACTTGTTAATTCTTTCAACACCTTAGTGAAAAAATTATATAAATTTCCAACATAATCTATATCGTCAGTTGTAATTCTATTTGTCCAATAATCATCTTCAAAATTGTTTTTTTCTTGATAATCTAAAAAGTAATCCGAATTAATTTGTCTAATATATCCAGGATAAGAAAAAAGTAATAATCCAGCATTATTTAGCACATATTTCCCATTGTCATTAGGAACCATCAAACCAAATTTTATTAAAAAATCCTCATTACCCTCATCAATAAAAATATTATTAGGATTACTTTTGTTTAAAGAATCTCTAAAATCATTTAATGTTGCTAAATCAACTGCTTCGATTCCAAAGTTCATTTTATTGGCCAAACCATCTCTACTTAATACATTAGCATCATCTATCATTTCAATTAATTCAATTTGATTTAGCTTAAAGTCGCCTTCGAAATTTCTTTTATAAGAATTAATAACACTTCCATTTAAATAAATTGGCTTATCATAAATATTAGCTTCTGGCACATTTATTTCGACAATACATTTACCATCAACATTAACTATTTGAAAATCGTTTTCTTTTAAAATATTTTTATTAACCTTTTGCGGATTATTAAGTATTGTAAAAAAATCTTTTTTTATTTCATTAATTTTTTCCACACCAACAATTATATTTGGATTACCCTCATCAATACCTAGATAAATTGTACCACCATTTGTGTTTGCGAAGCTTGAGTAAGTTTCCCACAAAGATTTAGGTAATGAATCCGCAGCTTTTTTCATTTCAATATTTAAGCCCTCTTTTAAATTCATATAAAATTCAGAGTCTTTTTTCATAATGGATCATCTCCTCTTAGTTATATTATAAGCTTTTATTTGTTATATTTCAAATTATTTGTTAATTTTATTTGTTATTTGTTAATTTTTTTTGTTATTTGTTAATCGATTATATGTCTTTTCGGCATATCTATTATTCTACTTTAGTAATGTGTAGATATATCAAAATGTTAAAACGTGACATATCTACTACATATCTACTACATATCTATTGCGACTACCCCCCCTATTTTTCCACTAATAAAGCAAATACATATTTTTTATTTATAAGCGTAAATTTTCTATAAAAAATACTCTAAAAATACAAAAAAGTGGAATTTCCTGGTAATCCTTTTTATTCGGTGTGTCCTATACGACTATAAAATAATCGGTGTGTG
>JAHHSV010000012.1 GCA_020025015.1 Anaeroplasmataceae bacterium | reverse complement strand
TTCTCACATGCATAGCATGTGGTTTTTTTGCAGTCTTCGACTAGCAAAATAAAAGGTTGAGGAAATCCTCAACCTTATTTTTTTACTTGTATAATAATTCAAATAGCTTCTTAGCCATAGCCTCAGGGCCCTTTTGCTCATAGCCATGAATAGCTAATCTTGTATGAATCTCTCCTACTGGAATATTTCTTTCAAACAGGTTATCAAACATCTTATTTAATAAAGCTCTAGTTTCCTCTTGCTTTTGACAAGGACCAAATGGATTAGCAAAGAATGATTCAACTAAGCCAACCTCACCAGTTGTACCCTTAGCCATACGAGCTCCTCTAATAAAGGTTTCTAAGGCCTCATCTCTTGTCTTAAAGAAACGAATTTCATCACTATTATCATAGTTGTTAGCATAGAATAGCATATCAACCTTAAAGCCCTTAGAAATTTGCTTATAGGTTGCAACCGGAATAACTAAACGCGCATTTTGCTTATCTGGATTTAAGAAGATTGCTCTATCCATTTCCTTATAGGCATAATCTGATGCCATATCATCAGTTCTAACAAAGGCACCAATTTCTGTACCATAGGCATAAATTTCATTATCCTTAATTTTGAAGGTACCCATATCATCAAAGATAGTATGCATTTGCACAATATCATCACCAGCACAAGCAGTTAAAGCAGCTAAGGTTTCACTCTTACCAGCCCCACTATCACCAATGATTACTAGAGTCTTATTCATACCATTCTTTAAAACAATATTTACACAGGCACCATGAATAGGTAAGCCTTCTTCTTTAATCATCTTAACATTATATAGGGTTAGTAGCATCTTTTTCATATAGCCAAAGTAGTCAACACTCTTATCAAGCGGAGCTCTACCTACATAAATATCCCAGCTTTCATCATAGTAGAATGATGAAGACTCAGTACCATAACCAAATAAATAAATTAAATTAGGCTTCTTACCTTGAATCTCATCCCAAGGGGCAAATTCAAAAAGGTTAGATAGGGCAATACCATGCGCCATAAAATCACGATGGAAATAAACAAAGGCTAGGGCACTACCAACATAAATTGGATAGCATAAATACTCATTTGGATCTAGCTTTACGCCAATTAATGGATTTTCAAAAACCTCAGGATAAATACCAGTACGCTTATTAATTCTTGAATAAGAAATAAATGGTGGACGAATCATTACTGATTCAATACCAGGAATATCATTAAATATTTCATAAATACTACCCTGTGGTGCCCATTTTAAATCACTAATTAATAAGGAAGCATTAATACCAGCAGGAAGCTGACGATAAATTGGGAAATGCTTATTTAAAATCTTTTCACTAATTGTACGATAGGTTTTTAAAATTACATCAGTAAAGTTTTTATTAGCATCAATAAAGACATTACCCTGTAAGCCTTTTTCCTCAAGCTTAGCGACAATTAAGGAATATCTTTCAAGCTTACGCCAATAATTATAGAAATCCTCAACTAATTGATATAATAAATCACGATTTTTTAAAACCTCATGATAAGAATCAGTTAAATTATTGATTTCACTATAAGGTACAACATTTAATAGCTTAAATAAGTCAATAAAGCTATTTTTAGGATCATTAACTAAATTTAATAAATATAATAGGTCAACCCTTTGATGCTTAACTAGACTATCACAAAATCTACCAAAAACATCCTTAAAGCACTCACTATTTAAAACCTCAGTTTCATTTTTACAATAAACCTCAGTAAAGTTTAATACAACACGCTTATTATCATTATAATACTTAATTTTTTTCATACTTCCTCCTAAAATAAGCCCTTGGCCTTGCCATCAATTAAATCCATTTCTAAAGCTGCTGGCTTAGCCGGAAGCCCTGGCATTCTAATAATATCACCTAGCATAACTACGATAAAGCCCGCTCCTATTTGCGGTAACAAACGCTTAATAGTAATTGTAAAATCCCTAGGTCTTCCTAAAAGCTTAGGATTATCAGATAGAGAATATTGAGTTTTTGCCATACAAATTGGTAAGGAATCTAAGCTTAATTCCTTTAGCATTTTTAAATCCTCTAAGGCATCACTAGTATATTCTATTTCACTAGCCCCATAGATTTCCTTAGCAACTCTATTTATTTTTTCTTCAACACTCATAGCTAAAGAATAAATTGGTTTAAATTTACTATCATCTAAGATATTTAAAAGCTTACCACCTAAATCTAAGGCCCCAGCTCCACCCTTATTATAAACATCAGTTAAGCTAATACTATAGCCCTTACTATTAGCCCAGTTAGTTAAAGCCTCGATTTCTAAATCAGTATCGGTATTAAAACGATTAATTGCAATAACAAATGGTAAATTATATTTACTTATATTTTCACAATGCTTCTCTAAATTACTTACACCCTTTAGTAAAGCATCAACATTTTCAAAGGCTAAATCCTCCTTTAAAACACCACCATGCATCTTTAAAGCTCTAATAGTTGCCACAACAACTACCGCACTAGGCTTTAAATTAGCACTTTGACACTTAATATCTAAGAACTTCTCTGCTCCTAAATCGGCACCAAAGCCTGCCTCAGTTACAACATAATCACTTAAGCCAAGTCCCATTTTAGTAGCAATTACACTATTACAGCCATGAGCTATATTAGCAAAAGGTCCACCATGAATTAAAACTGGAGTTCCCTCTAGGGTTTGAACTAAATTAGGCTTTAAGGCATCCTTCATTAAAAGGCTAACCGCTCCTTCAACCCCTAAATCCTTAACATAAACTGGCTTATTGTCATAGGTATAGGCAACAAGCATATTACTAATTCTTTTCTTAAAGTCCTCTTCATTCTTAGCTAAGCATAAAACAGCCATAACCTCAGAGGCAACTGTAATATCAAAATGATCTGGACGGGTAACACCATTCATCTTACCACCACCATTAGCGATGGTTATATTACGTAAGGCTCGATCATTCATATCCATAACCCTGTGAATTGCCACCCTATTAGGATCAATATTTAAAGGATTATCACGCATTATTGAATTATCAATAATTGCACAAATTAAATTATTAGCAGCCGTTATCGCATGCAAGTCACCAGTGAAATGTAAATTAATATCCTCCATTGGAATAACCTGAGCATAGCCACCACCGCAGGCACCTCCCTTTAAGCCCATAACTGGACCTAAACTAGGCTCTCTTAAGCAAACCATAGCTTCCCTATCAAGGCGATTTAAAGCATCAGCTAATCCAATTGTCACAGTTGTCTTTCCCTCTCCAGCAGGAGTTGGATTAATAGCTGTAACTAAAATAAGCTTACCCTTAGGCTTGTTTTTTAATAAATCCAAGCTAATCTTAGCCTTATCTCTACCATAGCAAGTTAGGCTTTTAGAATCTATATTTAGCTTATCACTAATCTCTAGAATGTCCTTTGCCTCAACACTTTGACAAATTTCTAAATCAGTCATAGAACCCCTCCTTTTGTGCCCTAATATTGTTTAAATTATATCATAAGTCTTGCTTCTATTAAACTTATCAACAGGAAAAATATAAAATACTTTAGAAGCTTCCATAAAAAAATTGATGCTAAAAAAGCACCAATTTTATTTTTACTTTGTAACAGTTAAATGCTTTAAGGAAATATCTAAAATCTTAGCACTATGAGTAATAGCACCTGAAGAAATATAATCAACGCCAATTTCTTTAATTAAATTAATCTTGTCATAGTCCATATTACCGCTACATTCAGTAACTGCACGACTGTCAATTAATTTAATGGCCTCTATCATCATTTCCTTAGTCATATTATCAAGCATAATAATATCTGCCTTATTTTCTACTGCCTCTTTAACCTCAGCTAAATTCTCACATTCAACCTCAACCTTATGCGTATAGCCAAACATATCTCTACTCATTTTGATAGCCTTAGCGATACTTCCGGCAGCATCAATATGATTATCCTTAATCATAATTCCATCTGATAAATTATAGCGATGGTTTACCCCACCACCAATTCTAACCGCATATTTTTCAAATAAACGCATATTAGGTGTAGTCTTTCTTGTATCAAGTAAATGAGTCTTGCTGCCATCTAATAGCTTTACAATAGCATTAGTTTTTGTGGCAATACCACTCATTCTTTGAAGATAATTTAAAGCAGTACGCTCACCAGTTAAAATAGCACGAACTGGACCCTTAACAAGGGCAATTTCTTCCTTATTCTTAACAAAATCACCATCTTTTTTATAGAAGGTAATTTCCATTTTACTATCAACTAACTTATAAACTCTTTCAAAAACCTCTAAGCCACAAATGATACCATCCTCTTTAGCAAATAGATGAGCCTCCCCCATAGCTAAAGCATCAACTATTGAATCGGTTGTAATATCACAATCAGTAATATCTTCATTTAAAGCACTAATTAAAAATGGATCAGCCTTAATAAAATTCATTTTTATTCTCCTTTAACTTGCTTTCTAATTTCCTCATGAATACGTAAAAAACGTGCCTTATCATATTTATAATCAGGTAATGGTCTAAATGATGCCTTATCTAAGATCATCTTCTTAGCCGCATTTTTCGCAAAAACTAAGCTTTCAAGTAATGAGTTAGAAGCAAGACGATTCTTACCATGAACACCATTACAAGCAGCCTCACCTACACAATATAGATTTTCCATTGAGGTATGACTATTTAAATCAACCTTAACTCCACCCATAAAATAATGCTGAGCAGGTACAACTGGAATTAAATCAGTAAGTGGATCATAGCCCTCCTCTAAACAAGCCTTACGAATATTAGGGAAATGAGTTAAAATCTCGTGCTCACCTAAAGGACGCATATCTAGCCAAACATGCTTAGAGCCAAACTTCTTCATCTCAGCTCTAATGTTTTTAGTTACAACATCTCTAGCTAAGGTCTCACAGGTAAATCTTTCATGATTATCATTATATAATAATGCACCCTCACCACGAACAGATTCACTAATTAAAAATCTTCTACCCTTCTTTTGACTATATAGAGTAGTTGGATGAATTTGAACATAATCAATATGCTCTAATTCAACATTATGCATTTTGCTAATAGCAAGCGCATCACCAGTTAGCTCAGGAAAGTTAGTGCTATTTTCATATAAGCCACCAACACCACCACAGGCCATAATTACATTACGGGCTTGAATATAGCATTCCTTACCCTCGTGTAAAATAATAGCACCGCTACAGCAATTATTTTCTTCTAATATATCTAATAATAAAGTATTTGGAACTAATGTGATGTTAGCTCTAGTTTTCGCAACCGCAAGTAAGGTACTAGTAATTTCCTTACCTGTAATATCCTCATGGAATAAAATACGAGGTCTACTATGAGCACCCTCACGAGTATACTTAAAGCTACCATCAGGATTTTTTTCAAAAGCAACACCTAAGCTAACTAGGTCATTGATAATTTCTCTTGAG
The DNA here is from genome assembly GCA_020025015.1 of Anaeroplasmataceae bacterium. Taxonomy (GTDB): domain Bacteria; phylum Bacillota_I; class Bacilli_A; order Acholeplasmatales; family Anaeroplasmataceae; genus CALUXS01. Next base: position 29,111 of record JAHHSV010000012.1, on the reverse strand, counting down.
CGATCAATCATTTCCTTAACCGCAGCTGGGTTATTCTCATTATGACCAGCCTTCATTGTATCCTCAAAGAAAGCATCAAAATCATTATCATCGTGCTTAACACAAATTCCACCCTGTGCTAAGAAGGAATCACTATCCTCTAAGCCAGCCTTACTAATAACTAAAATGTTATGCTCCTTAGGTAAATTTAAAGCACAAAACAAACCACTACAGCCTGCACCACATATAATTTCATCATATTTATTATTTAGCATATCTCAACATCTCCTCAAGAGGGAATAAAGCCTTTGTTCTATCCTCTTCGCTAATTAAAACCTCATTCTTTTCAGTCTTTAAAACATTATATAAATTTTCAAGCGTATTAAGCTTCATATCCTTACAGCACATTGTTGATTCAACCTCAATGAAGGTTTTATCTGGATATAGGCTTCTTAATTCATATAAAATTCCACGTTCAGTTAAAACAATAAATTCATTAACCTCAGGATGACGACTAACAGCCTCGATTAAATTAGATGTACTACCAACCTCATCGGCTAAATCTAAAACTTCTTTTCTTACCTCTAAATGCGCTAAGGTTATAGCCTTAGGGAAAGCCTTTTGACAATGCTTAACCTCATCAATACTTAATAAATGATGAACAGGACAATAGCCATCACATAAAATTACATTTTTATCCTCAATGTTATCCTTAACATATCTACCTAAATTTTGATCAGGAATAAAGTAAATATTCTTTTGTGGTAATCGCTTACAAATCTTTAAAGCATTAGCACTAGTTACACAAACATCAGAATACTTCTTTAATTCTAAGGTTGAATTGATATAGCAAACAACAGCTAAATCATCATATTTCTTACGCATTTCTAAAATGTTTTTAACAAAGGCCATATGAGCCATTGCACAATCAGCCTCATTGCTAACTAAGCAAACCTTCTTATCATAATTTAATGCCTTAGCACTTTCTCCCATAAATCTAACCCCGGCAAAAACAATAAGCTTAGCATTAGTTTTGGCAGCAACCTTACTTAGGTAATAAGAATCACCAACATAGTCCGCTATTGCTTGAACCTCATCAGGGCAGTAATAATGCGCTAATATTATGGCATTCTTTTCTTGCTTTAATTTATTTATTTCACAATTTAAGTCCATAATTATAATAATCAGTTAAACTGATTTCCCCCTTTTTATAATTATCAAATTTATTATACAAAGTTATATGTTAATAAACAAGGTTTAGAGAACCCTTTCACCCTTAACAAATTTAGCTTCAAGCTCATATTCATGACTATAGCTAATTCTTTCAAGCCTTTCAATCAAGCTAGGAAGCTGATAATTTTCATTAGCCTTAGTGTCATCAAGAACAAGAATTGACAAATCATAATCCTTATCTAGTTTACCAACCTTACCAAAAAAGCCACCTCCACCAGCCGTTGCTAGATAGAAAGCCTCCTTAAAGGATAAAGGCTTATACTTATTATCAACATAACGCCAATACATCTTACTCATCATAATTGCATTGTTCATAACCTCGAACATATCTAAGGTATTACCCGCTGCAATATCACTTCCTAATCCAACATTTAAGCCAGCCTCTAAATACTTTCTAATTGGGGCAATTCCACTTGCTAGATTAGCATTTGAGGTTGGTGAATGAGCAATATAAGCCCCGCTTTCCTTAAATAGCTTAATTTCCTCATCTGTCATCCAAACTGAATGCGCCATAATAGTTCTATTATTTAAGGTATTAAACATTTTATAGGCATCCGTATAGCTTTTAGAGTTAGGAACAAGCTCACTTACCCACTTAATCTCATTCGGATTTTCATCTAAATGACTTTGAATTGCTAAAGCATTAGCCTTGGCATAGCTGCCTAAAAACTCCATTAAATCATCCGTACAGCTAGGGATAAAACGAGGAGTTATAATTGGCTTGGTCCTTTTAAAATCCTTACTTAGCTCTATAAAGCGATTAGTTTCAGCCATTGATTCTTTAGTTGCTTCAATTAGATAATTAGGACTATTTCTATCCATATTAACCTTGCCAACATAGCTAATTAAATTACTCTTTTCTAAAAGCTTCATTAAAGCGATTGTGCTATTTGTGTGGATAGTTGCAAAAATAGAAAAATAGCAAGAATTACTTTTTTTAAGCTCCTCAACAAAATAAGCATATTTCTCTTTAGCAAACCTAAGCTCCTGATACTTACTTTCTAAAGGAAAAACATAGGAATTTAACCAATCTAAAAGCTCTAAATCCATCTTATAGCCCATTAATGGTAGCTGAGGAGCATGTAGGTGTAAATCAACAAAGCCAGGAATTATAAGCTTATTTTCATAATTAAAAAACTCACCAGCAACTTTAGGCTTATCCTTATAAATACCTAAAACCTTACCCTCGCTACTAACTAAATAATGATTCTTGTATTCCTTAACCTGATTTAAGGCATCAGCATACAAAATATCACCATAAAATATTTTATTTTTCATCCTCTACCTCCTATTGACGCGTAGACAACTATTCCGGTAGTTGGTAGAGACACTAGCCCAATTACTAGCATATACGTTTCATCTAGGAAGAATAATACTCCTATAATTATTTTTTTGCAAGAAAAAAAGGCTATTTCTAGCCTTGAATCCAAATGAAACCATAACCTGCAATAATTGAGGTTAATACTAAAACTCCTAAGATTAATAAATTTCTCTTCCACATCTTACTATTTTTAAGCAGGAAAACAAAGCCTAAGCCAGCATTAACAGATAAGCCAGCTAATAAAGCACTAAACGGAATACCACCCATAATATAAAGCTCACTCATAAGTAAAGATGGAGCACAGTTAGGAATTAAGCCTAATAAAATAGTAAAGATTGGTGATAGCATCATATTAGACTTTAAGAAATTTAAAATACTTTCTTCACCAATATAATGAATCATTGTTCCAAATAAGAAATTAATTACAAAGACATAAATAAAGACCTTTATACTATCTAATAAAGGATGAATTAAATAGCGATGAAGCTTAGAATGCTCATCAGCCTCACTAATAATAACACTATCATCTAATTCATCATGGATAAATAAATCAACAATTGTTCCAACTAAAAAGCCTAAAACTATTTTTATACCTAAAAGTGGAAAAATCATATACCACTTCTCGCTACCAATTAAAACAGGTAGAGCCTCATCACTACAGGCTAAGAATATCGCAATAATTGTACCTGTAGTAATTCTTCTTTTAAGGTATAAATCCGCTCCAACAACTGGTACACCACATTGCGGAATCAAACCAATTAATGAACCAAAAAACGGGGCAGCCTTACTATTCTTGTGTAAAATCTTCATCCATTTTTCAGAAAAAAATGCTAAAACAAAATATATTAAAAAGGCAATTGCCATAACCTTTAAGCTATCTAATAACGAATGCTCTAATACATGCAGCATAACTCCACCTCGATTCTAACTCCATATAAGATACTACAAAAATGTTTAAATGTCCAATAATATTACTTGTTTAATTTCTTTTTGTAGTATAAACGATGCATTTCCTTAAACAAGGTTTCATATTTATCATTAGGAATAATTAAATCAGCCTTGGCTAAAATTCTTGCTGAAGCACTAGGAATTGTTAAAATATAATCACTAATTGAAACAATTGGATAGGTGTTATCATTAGTAATAACTGAAACTATTCTTGCTTTATTTTCTTCCTTATATTGATTAAAGGCACTTAAATTATAAATACGCTTGCTGTAAAGCTTAATATACTTTAGCTTTCTATCCTTAACCCAATCATCTAAAAAATCATAAACCTGAATAACTATTTTATCCTTTAAATTAGATTTATTTAAGGCTAAAACCAATTCATCAACCTTAGTTTCCTCCTCAAGCAATAGGAAATATAAAACCTCATTACCTAAAGGTAAATCCTCCTTTAGATAATTACAATAGCCAGAATTTTTCTTTAATGATTCATATAAAAGCTCAGCCTCATTATCAATACCATAGGCATAAATATAATGCTGGTCGTTAACAATTTTATTAATAAAAGGTGTTATATTATAGGTTTTAAAAAAGCCTCTAATTTCATCAGACTCCAAAACATTAAAGCCCTCAGTAGCCATATAATGTGAATTTAAAGGATCATATAAGGCAGCTCCACTCATACAAACAATTGGATTTTTAAGCTCATAACGCTTAGCTAAATCCATAAATGTTGAAGGTGTACGAGTAGTAAAGAAGGTATAATTAATTCCCTCTTCCTTAAAGCATTGAAACTTATATTCTAAATAGCCTCTAAATAAAGAGCTATCATCCTTTAAAATTCCTTCCATACCTATACAAAATAAAATATCCTTATTCTTATACCTATGAGGTAGGTGCATAAAGTTAACCCCAAGCGCAATTAAAACACCAACGATAGTTGATAAAATTCTATTGATACCAAATTGAAACTCCCAGTTTGGCACAGTTGTACCAGGATTAACCGTTACGGATAAAAAGGTCAGCAAGGCAACAAAGATAACCTGAGGCTGCTTTAAAAGATTACCAACAAAAATAACTAAAACCGCAAAAATAGCGATTAATAAATAAGGTAAAATAAAATTTAAGCTCTCTAAATTAATCTCAGGAAGAGAAGGCCACTTGCCACCGCATAATTCAAATAAATAGATTAATAGAATACCAATTAAGCCTCCAATAATTGAAGCAAGGCATCTATTTTTAGCAAGTTCAATACTTTTAGTTCTACTAGATTGCATTGAATAGGCTGTTGCTAAGCCCGCAAAGAAAGGATTAAACCAGGTAATAGCAAAATCACTATCAACACCAGGAATAAATTCAAAGGCCTTTAGCACTATAAAAATTACTAAACAAAGCAAAATAGCAACCGCAGTTTTAACTGTTCTTAAGCCAATTCTAAACATACTACTTCCTTTCAGCTAAGCTCTTAACATAAGCCTCAGCATTTAAATTAATAACGACAAAGGCAATTTCAACAAAGGATACCCCAACAAACACACCAACAAAAGGATTAATTAAATAGCTAACTAAACCAATAAATAGAATTGATAAAACAAAGATTAAAGCATTAGATGTTGATAAAAAACCACTATTCTTTAAATTAACAACCGTCTTAAATTTAAGCTTATCATTTTTGTGAACAATATAAGCCTCCAATAAAGAGGTAAAGCTAAATAAAATAATCGCAACTAATAAAACAAAAATACCACTATATTTCCAAATGGTTGAAAGCCAAATAATAAAGGCAATTACAGCAGCAGATAAAATAGAATCAACAAGGGTTGCTAAAATAAACTTACCAAAGGTTCTTTTCGCTACTTCCTTTCTAACTAAATATTTAGTTAAGAAGAAGCCTAAAATCAAACCTAAAATACTTGTAATAATAAGCACTACCGCTAAAGGGATAAAGCCCTTAATCGTATTATCAATCATAATAGCTATCTCATCGGCATAAATACCATAATCCCCACCTACTAAAGCATGTAGAGCACTATCTAAAACCTTAGCTAAGAATTCAGGATTAAATAATGTGCGCATTGCCGAACCAAAATCAGCCCAATTTAAATCACTAATGTTAGAAATTATAGTATCCATTAAAGCATCAAAATTTAGGGTTGTATTATTAATTAAATCACCAACATTTTGACCTAAATTAGAAATTAAATTGATTGATCCAGGCATTAAAACCGATAGACCTAAAACTACACCTAGGAAGAAGGTTCCAAGGGGTGTAAAGAAATGCTTTAAATTTATAAAATAATTTTTGATGCTTTGCTTTATCATAATAAGCCCTCCAAACGTTATTCTATTATATTACTTTTTAGTTTTTTTATAAATAGTGTATAATAAAAGTGGTGATAAAATGAAATTTTTAATTACAGGCTTTGAGCCCTTTAGTAGAAATGAAACGAATCCCTCAGGAGATATTTTAAAGGATTTAAAAAGTGAAAATATTGAAACCCTACTTCTTCCCGTAAGCTATTTACGCGTAAGAGATCTTTTAGAGGCTAAAATTAAAGAGGTAAAGCCTGATATTGTTATCTCCTTAGGTCTAGCTAATAAAAGAGCTTACCTAAGCCTTGAGCTTTGCGCAATTAATTATCAAAGAGCGAGCATTACAGATAATGACAATAATCTCATAACCGGTAAGCTAATTAAGCCAAATGGCAAGGAAGCCTACTTTACTAGCTTAAATCTAAACGATTTACTAAAGGTCCTAGCCGTTTCTAATATTAAGGCTGATATTTCAACATCAGCTGGAAGCTATGTTTGTAATACCGTTTACTATAATCTTTTAGAGCTACAAGAAAAATATAATTATAAGGGCTTATTCATTCATCTACCTAGCTATGATAACCTAAGCTATAATGATGAGGTTAAAGCCTTACTAGAAATAATTAAATATTTAAATAACTAAAAAAGCATGACTACCCATGCTTTTTCTTTACTCTAAAACATTCAGCTACTAATGCAATTAAAATTACTGCTACAAAGAAAATTAAATAATATAGGGTATTAATACCATGACGATAAATAGATGCTCCAATCATAAATAAAGCTGATGCTACACCAAAGGAAGGCGCAATATATCGCTTTAAAATACCTAGCTCTGATGACCTAACCATAAACATAATTAAGATTGGAATATATACCATATAGGCACTTATGATTGGAAGCTCACTTGAATCAAACGGAAACCCAATACCTGCTGCTAAATCATTAGTTTGACTAACATAATAATAGATAAGCCACAAGCAGGCTAAAACATAACCGACTATTGAGGATAATAACGGAGTATTACTTTTCTTAGTAAGCTTTAGCATTTTATCCTGTAGGTAACCATCCTCATTATAGGCTAGGGCATAGCTAGATCTACTATTAGCTAGGCTTAACCCATTAAGCGTACCAATCGCACTAATTAAAACAATAATAATTAAAAGACTCGCAAAGCCATTACCAAATAGATTAGCAAAAGCCCCTCTAACCGCCTCAGTAGGATTACCCATTATATTTTCACTTGTATTAGCCCCAAATAAACCAATACTATAAAGCAGATAAATGATAACTACAAAGCAGATAAATGATAACTACAATAAAGGTACCTAAAATTAAAGCTAAGGAAAGATTCTTCTTACCATTTTTAATTTCCTGACCTAAATTAGTTGCACAAATCCAACCCTCATTGGCAAAGGCTGTAACACAGATTGCTGCAAAGAAGCCATTACCACCAGTAATAGTTGAAACCTCGGTCACATTTTCAATTAAGGTGTTATTTACTAAACCAACAATAATTCCAACAATTCCCATTAATAATAAAGGAATCATTTTAATAATAGTTGTTGAAACTTGAATCCTACCACTAATAATAGGTGCTAAAATATGCATTAAAACTAACAAACTTAAAAAGATAAAGCCACTTAAAAAAACGGGCATACTAAAAGGAAAATTTGGACCTTTAAAGCCTGCAGCCTCACAAAAATACATACCAACAACAAAGGCTACTGTCGCAGTCATCGCTGGAAAATAAATGTATTTAGCAAAGACACCAACGATAAAACCATATTTCTTCCCGACAGTTTCTCTAGCAAAATCCGCCATACTACTGATTCCATGATATTTTAAAGAAATATTAGCAAAGTTATAGCTCATAATAATCATTATTAAGCCACCAATTACCCATGCTAAAATTGATAAACCAAGATTACCATTTACCTCCTTTAAGACATCCCCTGCCTTAAAGAAAATACCTGTACCGACAACAATACCAACTACCATTGAAATTGAGGCTAATAATCCATACTTCTCCTTAATTTTTTCCACTATTAAGCCCCCTTTAGATAAAAACAGTTTATTTTAACACAATTTAAAATAAGAAAAAAGAGAGTTTTTTAATCTCCCTTAAATTAAGCCCTCTAAATTTAAATCCTTGATATCAGCTTGAACCTCACCAATCCAAGTACTTTGGAAGGTCCCATGACAATCATTACCACAGGTAATAAGTAAATTATTTCTTTTAGCTAGATCACTTAGCTTCATTCTAAAATCTAAGGAGTGAGCAGGATAATAGGCTTCAATTCCATCAATACCATAGGAAATAATCTTTTCTAAATAATAATCCATTTTTTCTAAGCTAAATGTTTTACCAGGATGGGCAAGAACTGCCTTACCACCAGCCTTGTGAATAATCTTAATTACCTCTTCTACACTCAAAAAAGGAATATTAGCGTGAGAGTGATTAAATTTAGCCATTAGCTTAAAGCAATCTGGAACAGTTTTAATATAACCTAGCTCAATTAAATAATTTAAGGCCTTCCAGCCACCAAGCCTGCGATCATACTGATAATTTTTATACTCGTTTTTACTTAATGGCTCTCCACCAGCAATCATTTTATCAATTAGCATATCATCAGTTTCCATAAGCTTTTGATTATTTTCTTTAATAAATTTTCTAAATTCCTGATCAGCTAAATTATAATTATAGGCAAGAATATGAACATCGATTCCATCCTCTAAGGCATCAATTTCAACACCAGGAATTACGTAGTCTGGCGCTAGGCTTAAGGCTAAGTCATTACCCTCTAAGACATTATGATCAGTTATCGCAATCTTCTTAATTCCTAAGCGCTTTGCCTCGGCGATAATCTCACTTGGAGACATTGTACCATCACTATAAAAGCTATGAATATGTAAGTCTACCTTATCCATAAATATGACCTCCTAAATCGTGATTTTAAGGCTTAAAAGCTATTATTCACTAAAATATACGCCTTATTTTCTCGATTTCTTTCATTTCATTTCTTATATTATAATTCTTTTTAAAACTTTTACAACAAAAAAGATTAGCCTAAAAAAGCTAATCCTTTTGCCAAGCATTTATTAAATTATTCGTGATGCTTACCACAATGGCATTGATGATTTCCATCATGCTCATGATGATTACAGCTAGGTGTATCATTTAAAGCAAGCTCATTTTTTAAGAACTTTTCTACTAATAAATCACAATTTCCACTAGCACCTGCAACAAGCTTAATTTGATTACGCTTTAAGGCCTCAACAGCACCGCCGCCTAAGCCACCACAAATTAAAACATCAACCCCAAGCTCAGCTAATAAGCCAGCTAAAGCCCCATGGCCCTTACCATTAGTTGAAACAACCTCACTCTTTAAAACCTTACCCTCATTAACATCATAAAGCTTAAATTCCTCAGTCTTACCAAAATGCTCAAATACATTACCATTACTATGAGTTACTGCAATTTTCATTTCTTTTCCCTCCTTGATTTTTTTGCAATATTCTAGATGGGGACAGCTTTCATTATTACCACTACATAGATAATAATCGCCACCTCTAATTTCTAAGTTACTACCATTAATTAAAAAGCTTGCTATTTTAAATCTTGCGCTTTCATAAATAGCCTGAACGGTAGTACGACCAACCTGCATAATCTTAGCCGTATCATCCTGAGTCATTTTATTTAGATCAATGCATCTGATTGTTTCATATTCATCAACCGTTAAATTAATTAGCTCATTAGTTCCTGCTATCGCTTTAAATTCTTTATAGCTTGGTTCCTTACAAACGCATCTTTTAATACATCCTCTTGCCATACTATCATTCCTTTTCATATCTATCTTACGCTTATTCTTGACATATGTCAATAATAAATTAAAAAAAAGAATAGAGGCGAACCTCTATTCTACTGCTTCCATAAGCTCTAATATGATTCCATCAGGATCCTTAAAATATAAGGCCTTGCTCTTACCCATACCATCCTTTGTAAAATCAAAGAACTGTGGACTAGATAAGCACTCAACGTTATTCGCAATTAAATGCTCATAGACCTTATCAATATCCTTAACCTCAAAGCAAATTTCACTAATTGAGGTTTTAAATAAATCAGACTCACTATGACGAGCTTTATTATCAATAAATTGAATTAGCTCAACTGGTGGAGTATGAACTAGCTTACTACCATTTAAATAGGCAACCCTACATTTAGAATTAGGCATATTAAATAGAATGTCTGTACTAGGTCCTTCCATTAAAATTTCGCCTTGAAATTCTAGACCTAAAACATCTCTATAAAACTTAATTGATCTATCGATATCACTAACCGTTAAACCAACATGATAAATTTTTCCTATCATGATTTTTCCTCCTTAAAGCTTCTAAGAAAGATAGTAATTTTAACTACCTTAACATATTAATTATACCGTAAAAGGCCTTATTTTTATACTTATTTGCTTAAAGCTAAATGTCATACTTGCTAGTAGCTTCATAAGGTGTATCCTTTAAATATCTATGAATTGGCAAAATTCCCACACTAAAGTTAACAAGGAATATCGCAAGAATCCCTGCAAAAAATAGACCAATATTTGTTACAAAAAAGCTAGAGCCTAAAAGACTTTCAACTGCTGATACAATACCAAAATAAATTAGATGAACGCCTAAAAAGCCCAACAAATTAGTAAATAGGGTTATAACCAAAAGCTCAATTAAAAACCTCCTATAAATAAATCCCTTTGAGGCTCCAATGCTTCTTAAAACAGCCGTTGGATAAATTGATGAAATAAGCTTACTACGCATAATGAAATAAACATAAATTGTTGAAACAGCTAATAAGCCTAAAGCAATTGATAAGTTAACAATTATACCATCCATCTTTTGGCTTTTTAGATTCTTAGCCTGTAAATTATAAATAGTATCAATATTGTAACCTACTAAAAGCTCCCTTAAGGCCTCTAGGTTATTAACACTAAAGCCTAAATATTCATAGCTTGTATTAATCTTTTCACTAAAGCTATTTGGCAAATCATAATTGTAGGCCTTTTCACTAATAATTGCTGAATCAAAGAAATCACTACGCTTTGCCCTATAGGTACCAACTATTTTGTATTTACCAAAAGAAGCTTCATCCTCTAGCATAGAATTATCAGGTACTAAACATTCATCAACATTTTCAACATCTCTACCAGATATAATCTCATAGGAAGCTAAGCTTGAAGGAGCATAATCACCCACATTAGTTCTAATAAGCCCACGTATAAGCTTCTTATCACTAATAATTAAGCCTCTTTCATAATCAGCGTATTTTAAAGGCTTCGCAATTCCAACAATTTTAACATCATATTTGCTAAAATCACTAGCGTCACCATAATAGGCAGAAACTGGTACTATATCTCCCACCTTAAAATTAGTATTGCTAAAGGCAACCGCCTCAAAGGTTCCATCTCCTATATCTCTACCTTCAAGTAGCTCATAGCTTAAATCATCCTTATAAAAATAATTATAGGTTGAATTATATACCTCATATTTATTTGTATTATTGAAAATACCACTAATTGGATTAACATAAATTGCCATACCATCATTATTAGTGATTCCCGAAATAGTTAATCTTTTTCCTTCATCAATTTCAAGCTCACGGCCAATTAAGGCATCATAATCACTTAAGCCCAAATTATCTAGCATACTTGAAGCTATACCCTTAGTTATTAAAGCATTAGTGATACCTGGTAGCTTACCCAAAAGTAATTCACTCTTATGAATATAGCTTGAAGGCATTAAATCATAGCTTCCTCTAAATTCGCTTGACTCGAGAAATGTTTTATTATTAATTACCCTAATTCTTGCTTCCTCAAAATTACTAAACTCATCTATATAGCCTAAATCATAAGCCCTAGTAAGCTTATCCCTAACATCATTTGCATCATTATAGTTAAACTCAACCCTATACTTATCCTTAAGCCCTGTAAAGTTAATTTCTTGGCTAATAGCATTAGCAAGAATTATCGTAGTTATCGCAAATAGAGCACCAATTAAAATAAACAAAAAATTAAAAACCTTAGCCTTACGCTTTGACCTAAAAAGATTAAGAAAATCATATTTAAAGATTTTAAAAAAGCTTTCCTTTTCCTTTGTTAAAGGCTTACTATACCAAGAGGTATCATAATCAAAATCACGAATGTTTTCCTTGCTTATTTCTTTTTCTCTATTTTCTAAGATCTTAACATTATTATTAATAAGCTGAATTTCTAAATCAGAATCAATAAATAAGCGATCGTTTTTTCTGATAATTCTAATTGAAGCCTCACTATTAGTATCACTATATAGCTTTAAATTAAGACCAGAAACAATATCTTCTGCTTTATTTAAATCCTCTAAATAAATTGTATTATCTGAAAAATTAGCTAAGGTATCAAGGCTTCCTTCCCTTTCATTTAAAACCTCGCCATCCTTTAATAATAAAATCTTATCACTATAAAATTCAGCCAATTCCTTATTATGGGTTACTAATAAAACCAAGGTTTTTTCACTAACCTTCTTTAAGATATTCATAACCTCAACAGAATTCTTTTTATCAAGGTTACCAGTTGGCTCATCAGCTAAAATAATTTTAGAATTCTTTAATAGAGCTCTCGCTATCGCAACCCTTTGCTGCTGGCCACCACTTAAGGCTCTCGCAAACTTCTTACGATATTTATACATACCAACGGCAGTTAAGGTATAGGTTATTCTTTTATCAACCTCATCCTTATCCATAACGCCAATAATCTCAAGCGCTAGACGTAAATTTTCATAAACCGTTAAATCAGGTAACAATAAATAATTTTGAAATACATAGCTAATATTTTCATTACGAAAGCTATCGATAAGCTTTGGCTTATATTTTTCTAGCCTTAAGCCATCATATTCAATTACCCCACTATCACCTTTATCTAAGCCACCAATGACATTTAAAAGCGTAGTTTTTCCACAGCCAGATGGTCCTAAAAAGGAAACTAGGCCTGTATCAGGCAAGGCTAAATTAACCCTATTAATTACATGAATCTCATTTTCCTTACCCTTAGAATAATACTTATCTAAATTACTAATCTTAATCATATTATTCCTCCTTTAAGACCTTTCTTGAGGTATCGCTAAAGAGCTTTCTATTAAATTTTCGCGCCAATAAATAAGAGAAAATAACCATTACAATAAAATATAAAATAGAAACTAAGGCATTAACATCTTTATAAATTTTAAAGAACCTATAATCAATCGTAAAGCCTAAAATCATTGTAAGTAAATATGTGAATAATGCGATGGCTAAGCCAATACTCATTGTTTCAATCGCTATCATTTTAAACATATCCTTCCTTCTAACTCCTAAAATTCGCATTATCGAATATTCAGTGTTCTTAGAAAGATATATCTTACTTAAAATAACATAGGACATTAAATAAACGATAATTACAGGAAGGATTAAAAGAATCAAATTAATAGCTAACATTAATCTTGTATATAAATCCCTTTCGACCTCCTGAGCCGGATGAATATAGGAAATATCAAAGTGTGCTAATTCTTTTTTAGCAGCTTCAACATTATCCGCAAGAATTCTTACCTCATTGATTGGAAAAGAAGCCTCACTAATAAAATCTGGATTTATTTGCAAAGAAAATTCTTCAGTCAAGGCTGGCGTTTTTTCATAAGGCAAAGCTAAGCTATAGGTATCTCTTAAAGTAAGCTCTAAATTAACCTCTGCTTCTGCATAAGCCTTATTATATTTTAAATTAATCGTTTCAACCTCACTAGTAAATTCAATCTCAATACCCTTGTTATTAACCCTTGCCGTTAACAAGCTTTCAATTAAGCCATCCATTAAAAATTCATCTAAATTACCACCAGATTTAAACAAGGTAGTTTTAGCATGCTCTGACTTAGCAATACCAGTTATTCTTACTGGCTTAGCAGCATTCTTAGAATTTTTTAAAGTAGCTTCTACTAAATCAGCACTACTCATGTATTTATTTTCTGGACATATTAAAAGTATTTCATCACTACCAGTAGGCTCTTTACCAAACTCAAGTGAATAAGAAAAATCATAAGGTGCATAATAAACCTCATCAGCATATGAATTTTCTAATCTAAATGGCGTAAGCTCAACATAAGGATTAAGCTTAATATCACCCTGAATATTATTTAGCTTAGCTTTTTCAATACCGTTTTTTGAATATGCAATTAAATAATTATCCTGATCAATTGGATATTTACTATAGGAATAGGTATTATAGGATTTTTTATTTTCATAATAAATTTGCTGAGGCAAGGTATATAAAATAAAGGTAACCACTAAGAAAATAAGAGCTATTAAAAATGACTTACGCGGTGTTGATAAAATATTAAACCAAGCCAGTAAGCCTATTGTTTTATTCTTAACTGGTAAGCTTTCTAAATTTAGCTTTTCTTCCTTATCATTAGGCTTAGCCTCAATAACTGTGTTTTCAATAACCTTACCATCAGAAAGCACAACCTTACGCGTTGCGATATCCTTAATCTCAGCATAGTTATGCGTTACTATCAAGACTAGCTTATCCTTAGCAACCTCTCTAATTAATTCAATAATTTCCTTACTAGTTTTACTATCAAGATTACCAGTTGGTTCATCACAGGCTAAAATCTCACAATCACTCGCTAGAGCTCTTGCAATTATAACCCTTTGCTTTTCACCACCGCTTAGCTTACTACCACGATTATGTACTCGCTTAGCTAAACCAACCTTAGCAATTAAAGCTAAAGCCTTTGCCTTAGCCTCCTTTTTAGTTAAACCATTAATTAATAATGGTAGCATTACATTTTGCAAGACAGTATAAGAATCAATAATATTATAATTTTGAAAAATAAAGCCTACATGCTTCTTTCTAAAATTATCCATATCATCATTGTTAAAATATGAGGTTTCATTACCAAAATAATAAATCTCTCCCTCATCATAATTATCTACACCAGTTATGATATTTAATAGCGTAGATTTACCACTTCCGCTTTCACCCGTAATGGCAACAATTTCATTTTTGTTAAACTCTAAATTAATGTGCTGAAGTGCAACTGTAACTACCCCATTGGAATTATAGTACTTAGACACATCCTTAAGCTTTATCATTGCTTTATCACCTACTTGTTATTAAAAAAATTAATAATTTCATCCTTATGATCACCATAAATTATAATATGATGATTACCATAAGGTCTTTGTAAAAAGTACTCAATATTATCATCAATTTCAACCTCAATTTGGGTACGGCAAAGATTCTTTTCCGCTAAATTACGAATGATTCTACCAGTTGTTACATAGTAATCCTTAAGGTTTCTTGAAAATTTAAAAATCGTAATTTTATCTTCCTTAAGCTTGCCTCTAATTGCAACCCCAATTCCTGATTCATAGTGAGTCATAATTTCATAATCAGTAACCATATTGATTGGTAAGGTACAATGAGCAAAAACCATTGTTTTATTTACCGCATCAATTCTACTTGGATTAGCCTGGAAGGCTGGAGCCTTAAACAATTCCTGCATTAATAGCATGCTTAGCATAGAAGGAATATCACCCTCACAGCAACCAATAATACCCTTGGCATTAAACATTGATAGAGCCATACAGGCTGTTGTTTTAATTGTTCCAAGCAAATCGAAGCAACGAATAGTTAAACCATCTAAATTATACTTTTCCTTAATTCTATCTAAGGCCTTATATAGTCTTTTAGATTTAATAAGCTCATCCTTATTAAAATCAAGATTATATTCCATTTCTAATGGTTCACTTTCATTATATAAATCTATTACCTCATCCATACTAATATCTATTAAATCAACATTTAATATTTTCTTAGCATTCTCATAGTTAACATCACTTGCAATTAACCAATCTGAAGGCTTACCTAAAACACCTAGCCTCCTATAAGGTAATGACTTTTTTTCACCTAATAAGGACTTAATTCTTTGACTTATATAGTCACTAGAGCCATGTAATACCTCACCCTCTAGATTCCTATCCTTAATATAAGATAATATTTCTAATGATGCTGAAAGGCTATTATTTGTGCCATAGGTTAATAGATAATAAGGCTCCTTAAAGTTCTTAATATTCTCTAAAAAATAGCCCTCACTACCTCCACTTTGAACAAGAATTATTGCTAAATCACCTTGGTATAATTCTTCCTTTTTAGTGATATTTATAGGAATACTTAGCTTTCTTTCAATATCATCTAATAAGGACTTAGTCTCTTCATTTACAACACTTCCTTGATGTAAGCTTGAAACAATTGGATAAACATTAATCTTCATAATTAACCCTCAAAACTTTCTAATAATATTTCATATATTTCATCAGCTGTCATAACCTTGTAGCTGGTTTGTTCAATATCACTTGAAACAGCTATCTTAATAAGCATATCCTTAGTACAGCCAAGCTCCTTTAGATTAGTTACCATATCTGAATCTTTAATAAACTCAGTTAAGCAATTCAAGCCCTCCTTGGCAACATCATCTACTGATTTTCCTAAAGGATTTACCTCAAAAACATTAACTGCAAAACGATAAAACTTACCTAAGCCATATTTATAAATATGACGATAATAAGCTGGTGATATCACACTTAAGCCCATACCATGGCTACAGTTTGTATAAGCACTTATTTGATGCTCAATTGAATGGACCTCCCAATCCTGGTCCTTACCTAAGCCAACTAAGGTATTTAAGGCTAGAGTAGATATCCACATTATATTGCTGCGAGCTTCATAGTCCTTAGGATTTTTTAAAGCAAGCTTAGTGCTATTAATAAGACTCTTCATTAAGCCTTCTATTAGATAATCTGAAACATTATCATCATCACCACTAAAATACTGCTCCATTAGATGACTAAATATATCAAAGATTCCACTACACATTTGATATTTACTTACTGTATAGGTGTAGGTTGGATCTAAAATTGAAAACCTTGGAAAAACATTAGGTCCAAAAACATGCCCCTTCTTTTTCTTTTCCTCTTCATTAGTAATGACCGATCCACCATTCATTTCACTACCAGTACCAACCATAGTTAAAATGGCTCCAACTGGAATTGCTTTAGTAGCTGGCTTATTTAAAAGCCAAAACTCCTCCCATGGATCGTCAACAAAAACACTTGCTGAAACACCCTTAGCACAATCTATTACTGAACCACCACCTACAGCAAGAATTAAATCAATATTATTTTCTAAGCATAGGCTTCTTCCTTCTAAGAGCTTAGCTAAGGTTGGATTTGGCATAATATCTTTGAATTCAAAGACCTTCTTTTCCTTACTTTCAAGTATTTCCATAACCTTATCATAAATACCATTTTTCTTAATTGACCCGCCACCATAAGCCAATAAAATATTAGGGCCATAGTTATCTAATTCATATTTTAAATTTCCTACTGAATTAAGCCCAAAGTAAATTTTTGTCGGATTATAAAAAGTAAAATTTCCCTTCATTTATGCTTACCTCCGTATATACAATTATACACCTTGTTTTTCTTAGTTATAACATTTAATAGGATAGCAAGTCAACTTTGTCTATATACAAAGCCTAAAACATGTAATATAATATATTAAAGGAGATGACACTTATGATTTTAAATACGATTAACGACCCAAAGCATGAAAAAACTAAGGTGACTTTAAGAATTGTTGGTATTTCTTTATTAGTAGTTGGAGCTGTTTTAGAAATAATTTCTCTAGCTAGCTTTGCCGGAGCCTTTGGCTCAATGTCTGGACCATCACCACTTTTTTTCTTATCCTTTATTGGTATTCCTTGTCTATTTGTTGGTGGAGTTTGTACAGCCCTTGGCTTTATGAGAGCAACCGCAAGCTTCGTTGCCTCTCAAGGCGCACCAGTAACTAAGGATACTATTAATTATATGGTTGATGGAACTAGTGATACAATTGCTAAAACCGTCAATAAAATTAAGAATGGCTTAGATGATGACAAGACCAGTAAAATTTTTTGTAAGAATTGTGGTCTAGCAAATGATAGCGAAGCAAACTTTTGTATAGGCTGTGGCAAATCACTTAAGGAAACCTGTCCACATTGTGGAGCGATTATTACAGGTGAGCAAAGCTATTGTGATAAATGTGGAGCAAAGCTCAAATAAGACCATAAAAAAGTATTGGAAAATTTGAAATGAACCTCTTAAGTTAGACAATGTGAAAGTTGTTTAACTTAAGGGGTTTTTATTATAAAGATAACATTAGAAAATAATTAAACTACATGAACAAGGTTAGAATTATAGATTAATATCATAGAAATTTAATATAATTAGTACAAATGTATCACAATTTATTTGTAAACATAAAGAACATAGTATAGCTGGCATAATGTCTGAAAATACTGTGTATTCAATATTATTAGCCTCTAATGCATCAAAAGCCTTCTTGGCTACATATTAAACTTAATTAAAATGCATCTATACAAACAAACGCTTTTTTAAAGACTCTAGCAAAAATTTCAATTGTACCAGCACCATGATAAGAGGTTTCATTTAAAACAAACCTGTTCAACAATTGTCCCTTTTTCTATTATTTTTTTGAAGCTGATCTATCTTTTATTATAACCTAATCATAATAGATATTACGAGCGTTTTTATTTATGGTATAAACCTATTCTTCTTTCTTACTTTTACTAATTGTTATAAATGGTACAAAGCTATAGTAAATTGGAATGCCTAAGAAAACTATCCACCCTGGATGCCACCAGCCTTTTAAAAAGCCTAATAATAAATAAACACCTGTAACTAATACTGGAAAGGCAAATTTACTAAAGGATTTATCTATAATAGCTTCAATCAAGGAAGTAAGGGCTATAGCACCTAAAAAGATAATCCAGCCAGGGTGCCATAAATCCATATAAACCCCCATTAAAATATAAGCTACAATAGCTATTATCGTAATTAAACCATCAATAGCATTAAGTAAGCTACGTTTCTTAGCTTTGAATTCATAAAAATTATTTTTATTTAACGCTACACCACTTATGTGAATCCTTTTACCCTCTTTTTCAATATTCATTCCATTTGAATAAATATAAATTTTCTTTCCATTTTTCTCCATTTGAATAATTTTATTATCATCATCCTGTTCATTTCCTAAGGCAATTTCTTCAACCGTTGAATCAGTTTTTAATAATTCATCTAGTGAACAATTGTAAAGCTTAGCTAAGCAGATTAAGTTATCAGTGTCAGGTGAGGCTTCAGCACGCTCCCATTTGCTGATAGCTTGCCGTGATATACCTAGCTTATTAGCCAGTTCCTCTTGACTTAGCCCATTTTTCTTTCTTAATTCTACTAGACGATTAGCAATTTCCAAATTCATAAGATCACTCCTTTTTCATAGTCATATATTATAATTTTAAGCTGTTTTACTCTACCAATTTTAATTTGAATTTTCGCAACTATTGGTTGCAAGCCGATATTTACTTGATTATATACCTATTTTAACAATAAAAAAAGCAAGAGTGAATCCAAACTACACCTCTTGCCTTTTTATTGTTAATTTGCTTCTTTTGGCTCTAAGCATTCATTGTTATCTTCTTTCATGATTACTAATGCAGCCTTAGTATCTATATCCTCTTTCATTTCATTATCAAGCTTCTTATACTGATGATGATAGAATGTTAATGTTACTAATAGGGTTAATAGCTCAGCTACTGGTACAGCTAAGAATAAACCATCAGTGCCCCAAATTTCACCCATAATTATCATACCTAGTATAATAAATAATAGGGTTCTCATAAATGAAATTAAAGCTGATGTTTTACCATCTGATAAAGCAGTAAACATCGAACTATTAAATATATTTACCCCGGCAATTAAATAATTGAACGAGAATAAATATGTACCTCTTACAATTAAATCATATATTTCCTTGCTACCATTACTAAATACCTTACCAACCAATGTGGCACTTGAGATTGAAATAATAACTGTAACTATTGCAACCACAATTATAAAATAGTAGCTTTCATTTCTAATCTTTCGCACATAATTACCATTACATGCTCCATAATGATAGCTAAATACAGGTGCCACACCTATAGCATAACCCATAAAGAATGAGTTAAATGCATACTGGGCATATAATATTACCGTAATTGCGGCAATACCATTTGTACCTACTAGCTTCATCATATAAATATTAAATAATAGGGTTACAATTGATGCTGCTAAATTATTAATCATCTCACTAGCACCATTACTCATGCTTTCTCTTACCCAGCTAAAATTAAATTTAGGTTTAACAAAGCATAAGCCCTTACGATTATAGATAAAGAAAATTAGACCACCAACACCACCAATTAAATAACCAAGTGATGTCGCATAGGCTGCACCCTCAATACCCATATTTAATGGAACCATAAAAACATAATCAAACAGCATATTTGCTAAACCAGAAATTATTGTTAAAGTTAAACCTAAACGTGGCTTAGAATCAACAACGAAAAATCCTTGGAATAATAGCTGCAATAAACAAGCTGGAGAAAAAATCAAGATGATTAAGCTATAATTATGCGAATGAGCTAGGGTTGTATCATCACAACCTAATAATCTTAAAATCGGATTCAAAAATGGAATAACTATTGCTAGAAATAAAAGATTGAAAAGCATTGTAACAATAACAATCAAGGTAAAGCTTTGTTTAGCCCCTTTATAATTCTTCTCGCCAAGTAATCTGCCTACTAAGGCACTTCCTCCGGTTTCAAACATAACTCCAATTGCGAATATTAAGCCGATAATTGGATAAACTATATTTAAAGCAGCTAAGGCTTTACTGCCAACATATGTAGAAACAAAGAAGCTATCAACT
This sequence comes from Anaeroplasmataceae bacterium, assembly GCA_020025015.1. GTDB lineage: Bacteria > Bacillota_I > Bacilli_A > Acholeplasmatales > Anaeroplasmataceae > CALUXS01. The sequence goes on along the minus strand of JAHHSV010000012.1, from coordinate 8,453 downwards.
ATTTGGTACGATGACATGAAAACCATCATAATAATTGAGGGTAGAGCGAAAATAAAAAGCTTTTTAAAATTCATTTTTTTCTCAATGCCCTTTTTCATTAGTAAAACCTCCTTTTCTTACCTTACATTAAGTAGTATAATCTATAGTGTAACACTATAGTCAAGAGGTGAACTTATGAAAAAAAATAGAAACTATTTAACAACTCAGGAATTTGCAAATTTATTCGGTATAACTAAGCATACCCTCTTTCATTATGATGATATAGACTTGTTTAAGCCGGCTTGTGTCAATGAAAAAGGCTATCGCTTCTATGATATTCATCAGTATGATACCCTAGATACTATCCTAGACTTAAAGGATGCTGGTATGAAGCTTAGTGAAATAAAGGAATATTTAAATAATCGAAGCCCAGAAAATATTCTAACCGTTTATGATAATCAGCTTAATCGAATTAACAAAAGAATTGATCAGCTAAAGCTAATTAGGAAAAACGTAATGATTGTAAGCAATGGTGCTAAGACAGCCCTTGCTTGCAAAAACCAAATTAAATTTGAAGAGCTTCATGATGAATATTTAACATTCTCTAAAACTAGCACTAACACTGATGATTTCACCTATACCCTTTTATTAACTGATGCTATCCATCATTCAAACTATGCAAAGATTGAATACATAACTGGTACAAGGCTATTAAAGAATGATATTATGAAAGGAGAAATTAATGGTACCCAAGCCTGCTATACTAAATGTCTTTCTAAGGAAAAAAATTCAGTTTTAAAAGAAGGTGGAACCTATTTATCCTACTACCACGAAGGAAGCCTAGATACCTTAAATAAAGGCTATAAGATTTTTTGTGACTACATAAAAGAAAATAATGTTGATGTCGATAATTACTTCTATGAAGAAACAATAATTGGTTCCTGGGCCTCAAAGGATCCTAATAAATACATATCTAAAATATCAGTTAGGGTAAATAAAAAATAGCACAGCCGTGCTATTTTTTTATATTTTTAAGCTTATAAGCAATAATAGGAATACCCTCTAAAATTAAATCAAATAATAATGCAATCAAGGTCCAAGCAAAAACATAATTGTATTCCAAATTATCTGCCGCAATCTTAATTGACCTGCCAATTGAATTATCCGTATAGCAAATAAATTCAGCCATTATTAAAACCTTAATACCTAAGCCAACTGAGCTAATAAAGGCAACCTTAATAAAAGGATAGGCTAAAGGTAATACAACCTTAAACAAGCTTTTAAAGGTATAGCCACCATCTAAGCGTAGCGCCATCATTTGGTATCTATCTAAGCTCTTAAGACCATTTAAAAAGGATTCATAGCTTATTGGTGCTAAAACTAGCATAACAATTAAATAAATTGAATTATTAAGCCCTAATAAAACCATAATAATTACAATTATAGAAGCAAGTGGTACGCTTCTAAAAATAGTAATCCAAGGCTTTAAAAATAATTCTAAAAAGCTAAATCTAACCGCCAGTATTCCCAAAATACCACCAACTAAAAAGCTTATAATAATAGCTAAGATAAGCCTACCTAAGCTAGCTAAAATAACTAAGTAGGTATTGGCTTTTCCTAATAAATTGAAGAAGGTACTTATACTATCATGAGGAGCAGGAAACAAAATATCATTATCAGTTTGCCAATAAACTAGATATAAAAATAGTAAGAATACTCCTAATGATAAGGTATATACTAAGCCCTTATAAATAGAATTCTTCACCTAATTGATCACCACCAACTATAACCTCTAATGATTTTTTTGCAGCCTTACCCTTAATAAAATTTAAATTACAGCCCTTTAAGGCCTTACTAACTATTTTTGAAGGAGGAAAGCCTAATAGGCTAGTTCCATCTTCCTTAAGATATTTATCTAAGATTCTAGTAAGATTTTCACTATTAGAATTGTAGCTATTAATATCAGCTTCAACTAAAGCTAAATATTCGTTTAAGAAATCTAAAGCTATCTCCTTTTTAGCAAATATACCAGCCTGGACAAAATCAATACCCTTTAGCTTTTCATATTCAGAAACTATATCAAGTATATAAACCATCTTACCAGCCTGCTTAAGCTTAGCCTTAGCTGCCGTTAAGGCAGGCTCAGCAACTAAATAAACTGTATCAGGATCCTTATCAGCAATAAGCTTAGCGTTAGTATCCTTAGCTGATGCTAAATAGTCAAGCTCTTGATTAATACCCTTGTTTTCTAAAACAAGCTTTAAAGCTGTTTCATTAATTGTGCCCTTACCAAAAATTACAATCTTCTTATCCTTTAAATCCGCATAGCTTTCTAATTTACTAGTTGATGCTAAAAAGATATTTCCACTAGTAATATTAGCTGCATATAAATATTCCTGCTTACTTCTATACATAGCAGCACCAATATTTACAGGAGAAATAATTAGATCATAATCCTTACTACCAAAGGCAGCCTTAATTTGATCAGGACCTCCAACAGTAGTTAAGCTAACCTTGTAGCCGGCAATAGTGAACTCTTCATTTTGGCTTCTATCATAAATTCCCACCTGAGTCATTAAAGGCGCTCCACCTGGGGTAACTATTTTAATAACCTTTTCTTCTTCCTTACAGCTTGTAAGACCAAATATTGCTAAAGCGCCCAATAATAAAACGATAATTTTTTTCATAGCATCAACTCCAAACTAACATATAAATATTATAAATTAAATAACTAATTTTAGTAAGGCCTTCAAAATAAAAAACTGCAAAATAACGGCTATCTTTAATTAATAGTCGCTATTTTACAGTTTTATTACTTAAATAAGCTATTGAAGGTTCCTGGTATAGAAGCCTTAACGCTAATGATTTTATCCTTAAATGGATGCTTAAATTCAATCATTGAAGCATGTAAGCCTAGACGCTTAATTGGATCCTCATTAGCTAAATATTTATCATCACCAACAACTGGATGACCAAGATAATGCATATGTACTCTTATTTGATTTTTACGACCAGTTTCTAGTAAAACTCTTAATAAGGAATACTTATTATTTTCCTTTAAAACCTCATAATTGGTTATGGCCTTTTGCTTAGTATTATCTCTTGTTACAAACATTAAATTGTTTTGATTTTGATCAAGATAGGTCACAACTCTTCCTGACTTTGCTTCCATTTTTCCTTCAACAACGACAGTGTATTCACGACGCTTTACTAAGGAATTCCAATTAAGTCTGATTGCGGATTGTACCTTTGCATTTTTAGCAAATACTAATACTCCACTAGTTTCCTTATCAATACGGTGGATAACAAATGGTCGAGCCTGCTTACTATTATATTGTAAATACTCCATAACGTAATTATAGGCAGTCTCAGCGTGCTCATTATCAGATTCAACCGCTAATAGGCCCTCAGGCTTACTAATAGCGATAAAGTCATCATCCTCATATAAAAGCTCAATATGAGGTCTTCTAACTCTTTCACGCTTAGCAAGCTTCTTTTCTTCGACATTAACTGGATTCTTAGCTATTTTAATTTCATCATCCTTAGCTAAAGGAAAATCAAATTGACTTACCATAGTACCATTTACTAATACCTGATGATGAGCCAAAAGATTCTTAACATTATTTCTTGAGGTATTACATTTTTTTAATAAAAATTCTAATAAGGTATCACTTCTTTTTACAACATAAGAAGCGGTAATTATTATTTTTTGTTCATGCTGGTTAGCTGGCATATTATCCCTCTTTTCTAACATACCTATTTTATAGTAAAACCTAACCAATTGCAATTTAATTATCCTTAAGAAAGAAAAAGAAAATAGAAATTCTATTCCCTTAATCAATTATTCAGCTACATCCCTTGTTGCGATAATATCGACCCCTAAGCCTAAGACATTAGAAATTATTACCTCATTCATTTTGATTGGAGCCTTAACACTAACCTTGTTTAATTCCTTCATTACTAAAAACATCTTACCCTTAGGGATATTATTACTAGTTTTAACCGGTAATCTATTAACTAATTTTGATTCAATTTTAACCGTAGAGGTAATATTACGCATTGGGTTTGTAACCTCATTAATCGCATATTCCTTACCTCTATTACAGGTATTACCTGTAACGTTTAGCTTATCATCAATAACTAGGTGACAGCCTCTTGGACAAACTATACATGTAAATTCTCTAATTTTTCCTTCCATTATTCCACCACCTTAAATTCTAAGCTACCTGTATTACTATCAAGTAAGCTGCTTTCTAAAGCTAAGCTTACCATTTCAGCTGGAAGTAAAACAGCCTTTTTAACCTTCTTAATAACCTTACCATTAAAGGTAATAACAATTTCTGCATTCTTATATGGCTTACGAACTCTAAAGTTAAAGGTAACCTTAGGCTCTAAATTAGTCCTACGTAATATAGCAGGAACTGTATAGCCAATACCATCACCAGGTAGACATTCAATCACCTCAGTACAAGAGGTGATATCACCATTTAAATAACGGCTAACCGATTCACCTGCTCTAAAGCCCTCTTTAGTTACAAAGTCAACTAAATCATGAACATGTAAGGAATTACCACAACAGAAAATACCAGGAATATTACACTCTAAGGCCTCATTTACTAAAGCACCCTTAGTTTTAGGATTCATTTTAACCCCTAGCTCATTTAATAAATCATTAGAAGGAATTAAGCCAACTGATAATAATAGGGTATCAACCTTAAAGGCTTTTTCCGTACCCTTAATTGGATTAAGCTTAGCATCAACCTCACTAATTTCAATTTCCTCTAATCTTCCCTTACCCTTAATATTAGTAACAGTATGAGATAAATATAAAGGAATATTAAAATCATTTAAGCACTGAGCAATATTACGATTTAAGCCATTAGAATAAGGCATTAATTCCGCGACACCCATAACCTGAGCACCCTCTAAGGTCATACGACGAGCCATAATTAAGCCAATGTCTCCACTACCTAAAATAAAGACCTTCTTACCAACTAAATAGCCATCAATATTTAAATACTTTTGGGCAAGACCAGCAGTCATAACGCCGGTAGGTCTATCACCTGGAATAGAAATAGCACCGCGAGTTCTTTCACTACAGCCAGTAGCCATAACAATACTCTTAGCCTTAATAACTTGGTAGCCATCAGCTTCATTTGTATAATAAATTTCTTTATTTTTAGTAACATTTAAAACTAAGGTATTAAGCTTATATTGAATACCTCTTTCCTTAACCTTGCTTTCTAGACGATAAGCAAATTCAGGACCACTTAATTCCTCTTTAAAAATCTCCAAGCCAAAGCCTGTATGAATACATTGTAAAAGGATTCCTCCAAGGCTTGAATCACGCTCTAAAATTAGAATGCTTCTAACTCCCTTATCATAAGCACTGATTGCGGCAGCCATACCACCAGAGCCACCACCAATAACTACTAAATCATATTCTTGCATTTTAGTCATCCTCCTTTGAATTATATTTAAGGATAACTGAATCTAAATTACCATATCTAATATCCTTAGGATCACGCTTTAGCTCTTTAGCAAGTAACGCTAAAACATGACTTTCACAAAAGCCACCCTGGCACTTACCAAATCCTGGTCTAATTCTTTTTTTTACACCCCTAATTGTCATTGCTCCACAATTACGATTAATACAATCAAGAATTTCTCCTTCACTAATCCTTTCACAGCGACAAATCAAATGGGCAAAGCGCTTATCCCTTTTATAATATTCATTACGCTCTTCCATAGACATTTTATTAAGCTTAATAAATGGTCTACGAATAGGATTAAATCCCTTATTTAAGCCAAAATTATGGCTTTCCTTAATTATATCAATTAAATATTTTGCAATAGCATAGCTTGAAGCAAGGCCTGGTGATTCAATACCAGCTGCGTGATAAAAGCCTTTAAAATTTTCATCCTCACAAATGATAAAATCATGGGTGCTTGGTGTTGAACGTAAGCCTGAAAAGCTTCTAATTGTTTCACCAAAAGGAATGCTACTAACAACTGTTTTAGCACTTTCTCTAACATTATTTAAGGTCGTAGTGTCTGTACTAAAATCATCATCCTCTAAAACAACCTCACTAGATGGTCCTACTAAATAATTACCATGAGTAGTTGGAGTTACTAAAATTCCTTTACCCTTTTTACTAGGTAATGGGAAAATTGTATGGGTTACATAAGGATAAGAAAAATGATCTAAGACAAAATATTCACCCTTACGAGGAGTAATTTTAATAGTATCATTACCAATCATTTCTGCTATTTTACCACTACCTAAGCCTGCCGCATTGATGACAATATCAGCCTCATAAACGCTCTTAGTAGTCTTAACTAAATAATGGTTTTCTTCCTTAGTAATACCAATAACCTCTTCATTTAAATTTAGCTTTACTCCATTATCCATAGCATTTTCCATTAAGGCAACGGTATATTCAAACGGATTTACAATGCCACAGGTTTTAGCAAATAAGGTATATTTCACCTCTGGATTTAAGAAAGGCTCAAGCCTTAAGGATTCATCATGATTTAAAATTTCAGTTTCAACACCATTTTCTAAACCTAAGCTTTGAAGCTCCTTAAGCGTAGCTAAATCCTCTTCATTTAAGGCAACGGTTAAGCTACCAATTCTTTCAAACTCAAAGCCTAGCTCCCCGCTTAGCTTATCAAACATTTGATTACCTAAAACATTTAACTTAGCCTTAAGTGTTCCAGGCTTTGGATCATAGCCACTATGAATTATGGCACTATTAGCCATTGAGGTTACCTCACAAACATCAGACTCCCTTTCGATAACTCTAATGTCAAGCTGATAGCGTGAAAGCTCACGAGCAATCGCAGAACCAATAACTCCCGCCCCAATTATAATAACCTTATCCATTACTACTTAAACCTCCTTGTAGCCTTAATAGCCTTCTTCCAGCCGCGATAAAGCTCATTACGATACTTAGCCTTCATATTAGGCTTATATTCCTGAATAATTGAATGACTATTTTTAATCTCTTCTATTGAATCATAAAAGCCAACTGCTAAGCCTGCTAAATAGGCTGCACCTAAGGCTGTAGTTTCACTAACCTTAGGCATCCTTACATCAGTTCCTAGAATATCAGCCTGGAATTGCATTAAGAAATTATTAGCTGTAGCTCCACCATCAGCGTATAAGCATTTTAAAGGGGTGCTAGCCTCTTCTTTCATAACCTCCATAACATCTTTACTCTGGTAGGCTATCGACTCTAAAATGGCCCTTATAAAGTGTTCCTTGGTGGTGCCTCTAGTTAAACCAAAGATAGCACCTCTAGCATCATCATCCCAATAGGGTGTACCAAGACCAGTAAAGGCAGGTACAACATAAACACCATTGGTATCATTAACCTTTATAGCATAATTTTCAGTATCACTGGCATGCTTAATCATTCTTAAGCCATCTCTAATCCACTGAACAACACTACCACCAACAAAGACAGATCCCTCAAGCGCATAGGTAATATTACCATCTAAGCCCCAAGCAATAGTTGTTAATAAACCATTCTTTGAATAAACTGGCTCAGAGCCTGTATTCATTAGCATAAAGCAGCCTGTACCATAGGTATTCTTAGCCTCACCCTTAGTGAAGCAGCAATGACCAAATAAAGATGCATTTTGATCACCTGCAACTCCAGTAATTGGAATTTCTCTTACGGCGCCAAATGGTGAAAGCTGTTCAGCACAGCCAAAGAATTCACTTGAGGATTTAACCTCAGGTAAAATACTCTTTTTAATTCCTAAAATATCTAAAATCTCTTGATCCCACTCTAAGGTATTTATATTAAATAGCATAGTTCTACTTGCATTAGTATAATCAGTAGCGTGAACCTTACCATTCGTTAGCTTATAAATTAACCAGGTATCGATAGTACCAAATAATAATCTATCCTCATCCATTAATTCCTTAACTCCAGGAATATTATCAATAATCCAACGAATCTTAGTCGCACTAAAATAAGGGTTAATAATTAAACCCGTCTTATCGTGAATCATTTCACTATAGCCATCATTAATTAGCTTTTCTGCAATATCCTTACTTTGACGTGATTGCCATACAATCGCATTATAAACCGGTTCTTTAGTTTCCTTATCCCATAAAACTGTTGTTTCACGCTGATTAGTAATACCAATCGCCTCAATTGCCTCTGCTGTTATGCCTTTTTTAATCATAACAGATGACATTACATCAACCACACTTGACCATATTTCTAATGGATCATGCTCTACCCAACCGCTATAGGGAAAAATTTGGGAAAACTCCTGCTGAGCACTACAAACATTATTACCGTTTTTGTCAAATAAAATGGCTCTAGTCGATGTGGTTCCTTGGTCTAAGGCCAAAATATATTTCTTCATAAAAACTACACCTTTCTATTAAATTATCGTAATTATTTATATCTAATTTAATTTTACCATTCTTGTTTTTCTTTGCAATAGGGAAAGTG
>JAHHSV010000011.1 GCA_020025015.1 Anaeroplasmataceae bacterium | reverse complement strand
AAGGACTGTGAAGTCCCTAATTTCAAAAACTAGGTTTTTTCACAGCCCCTTTTTTATTTTTATTTAATTAATTCAATGGTATTATCATTTTTAATAACTAGCTTATGATTGAAATAATTCTTACATAATCTAACCATTGCATCTAAATCCTTAATACCACAAACCTCACATGATGAATGCATTGCAAGCTGAGGTAAACCAATATCTGCCGCATGAATAGAAACCTGACTAGATGAAATGGCACCTAAGGTACCACCACCTCTTACATCACTTCTATTAGCAAACTTTTGCATTTTAACCTCTGCCTCATCGGCAAGCATTTGAATATAGGCTGCTGATAAGGAATCAGTTGTATAGCTTTGATTTGCATTATATTTTAAAACCACACCCTCATTAATAAAGGTCTTATTTAATTGATCAGTAAATTGAGGTAAATTTGGATGAACTGCATGCGCATTATCAGCAGATAATAAGAATGAATTAGCTAAGATTGCTTTATATTCCTCTGCTGTATAGCCTAAATTAGTTAAAGCTCTTTCTAAGGTATCAAATAAGAACTTAGAACCAGCACCCTGACGTGTACGGCTTCCAACCTCTTCATTATCGAAGCAAACATAAACATTGAAGGCCTCACTATTGTCAGCCTCTAAAAAGCCTCTTAAGGTTGTATAGGCTGAAGCTAGGTCATCTAATTGAGGTGACATAACTAAATCATTATTATAGCCTAAAATTCTTGCACGCTGACGATTCACTAAAATTAAATCAAAATCTAAAATATCTTCTTCCTTAACATGCATTTCATGGGCAAGAATTCCTTCAATAGATAAATCATTATTACCACAGGCAAGTAATGGCATCATATCAATTTGAGGGTTGTATTCCTTCCCTTTACTAACCTTTGGATCCATATGAGGAGCAATATTAGGAATAACTAATAGGTCTCTATCAATACTAACTAGCTTTGTTGTAATGCTATTATTTTCTCTTACAATAACACGGCCTGCAACGCTTAAAGGCTTATCTAACCAGGTATTTAAAATAGCTCCACCATAAACCTCAGTATTTAAGCGTAAGTAGCCTTCGCTTTTTAATAGGCTATTTGGCTTAATTTTAAAGCTAGGTGAATCACTATGGCTTGCACATATATTAATACCATAGCTTGTTTTTCCCTTTGGCGTAGCAAAGGCAATAATACTAGAATCATTACGCTTTACATAATACTTTTTACCATTTTCTAATTCCCAGGCTTTATTTTCAACTAGGCCCTCAAAGCCAGCCTCAGCTAAGATTTCTTCAATTTCCTTTGTTGCATGATAGCAAGATACAGCTTCACGCATAAAACTTAAAAATTTATTCATTTTCTAACCTCACTTTTGCCCTAAATATTACCTTATCCTCTAAATAAGCCTCAAAGAAATAATAATTGGCATCCTTTAAATACTTTAAATTAATTCTATCCCGAAGCTTTACCTCATTAATAAAATCAATTTCTAAATCCTTAATTTTTTCTTTCTTTTGGGGATTTAAGGCATTTAAAATTATATCTACATATTTAGCATTATTCATATGTCCATTATGATCTAAATCGGTATAATGGACCTCATATTCATAAAAATTAGTAAAATCACTACATTCAGGAAGCTTTACTAAGGAATCATAGACCTTTTCCTCGTAGCACTCACCATTATAGTCAACATCTCTTGCCCTACTTATCCTACGGTTAACGGTATCAATTAAAACCCAAAGGCTTCCACCAACGGCAATAACCTCACCGTTTTCCGCTTCCATTCGGTAATTTCTCGTAAACTCAATTCGGTTTTTCTTGTTTGGCCAGGTTATAACCTTAACCTTACTACCAAATTTAGGCTGCTTTAAAATGGTTATTCTTTCTCTTATAACAACCCAGTAATAGCCCTTTTTAAGCATATCATCGTAGCCAACTCCAATTAGCTCAGCCTGACGACCAGCAATATCCTGAAAAATATCTAAAATAGCTGTTGGCTTTAGGCGATCTAAATTATCAAAATCATTTGTTCTTAAAATGTAATTTTCTTCTAATTTTAATTTCATATTTTCACCTAGTAAAAAGGAATAGACTAGCTATTCCCTAAATTTTAACCAATTGAATCCTTCATTTCCATCTTAATTAGACGGTTTAACTCAACTGCATATTCCATAGGTAATTCCTTAGAGAATGGTTCAATAAAACCCATGATAATTAATTCAGTTGCCTCATCCTCAGTTAAGCCTCTACTCATTAAATAGAATAATTGCTCCTCGTTAACCTTACTTACAGTTGCCTCATGCTCAATATACATATCTGAATTCTCGCCTCTATTTAAAGGGATAGTATCAGATGTTGAAATTGGGTCTAAAATTAAAGTATCACACTCAACGTGACTTCTTGCACCCTTGGCATTTTTACCATGAGTAACAGTACCTCGGTAATTAACCTTACCGCCACCTCGACAAATTGATTTTGAAATGATAGTTGAGGTTGTATTTTTACCTAAATGAATCATTTTAGCACCAGTATCCTGATATTGATTTTGACTAGCAAAAGCAACAGTAATGCAGTTCCCCTTCGCATTATCACCCTGTAAAATACAAGCAGGGTATTTCATATTTAAGCCAGAACCAACGTTACCATCAATCCATTCCATCATACCATTATCTAAAACTAAAGCACGCTTTGTTACTAGGTTAACGATATTGTTTGACCAGTTTTGCACTGTTGAATATCTACAGCTTGCATTCTTACCTACATAAATTTCAACAACCGCCGCATGTAATGAATCCTTGCTATATTGTGGAGCTGTACAGCCTTCAACATAATGAATGCTTGCATCATCATCAACAATAATTAGGGTTCTTTCAAACTGACCTACTCTTTCACTATTAATTCTAAAATATGATTGAACAGGCTTTTTAACATGAACACCCTTAGGCACATAAATAAATGAACCACCTGACCAAACTGCACTATTTAAGGCTGCATATTTATTATCTGAAGCAGGAATTACCTTACCAAAATACTTCTTAAATAAATCAGGATATAAACGTAAGGCTGTATCTGTATCACAGAATATTACGCCCTCTTCCTCTAGCTCCTGTAAATTCTTATGGTAAACTACTTCACTTTCAAACTGAGTACTTGTACCAGATAAATACTTAGCCTCAGCCTCAGGAATACCTAATTTTTCAAAGGTATCCTTAATTTCAGTAGGCACATTATCCCAGCTATCCTCAGTTTTTGGAGTAGATTTTACATAATAGGTATATTCTTGAAAATCAATACCACTTAAATCAGGTCCCCACTTAGGATTTTTTAGCTCTAAAAATTTCTTATATGCCTTTAATCTAAACTCTGTCATAAATTCTGGTTCATGCTTAGCACTACTGATAAACCTAATTACATCCTCGTTTAAGCCCTTACCAGAGGTTAAATAAGCCTCAGTGTCAGTATGAAAACCATATTTATAATCCTCATTACCAATTATATCTATATTATTTTTCATCTTCATCAGCTTCCTTTAACGCTTTTTCTGCTGCCTTCCAAGCTAAGGTTGCACATTTAATACGTGCTGGAAATTGGCTAACCCCCTTATAGGCCATAGCCTCACCTAATTCTTCAATTTCCTCATCAGTTAAATCATTACCTTGAATCATCTGATAAAAATTTTGAATTGTTTTATTTGCCTCAGCAACAGTTTTACCAATCAATTCCTCAGTCATAACTGAAGCACTACTGCAGCAAATACTACAGCCAGTACCAGCCTGACGAACATCCTTTATAATATTGCCTTCCACCTTAACCTCAATAGTCATATCATCACCACAAGATGGGTTGTGTAAATGAACTGTTTGATAGCCATCGGCTTCAACTAATCCTTTGTTACGAGGATTCTTATAATGATCCATTATTACTTGTCTATATAAATCTTCTAGTTTCATAATATCTTCCCCTACTACATAAACATACTAAAGAAGTCGCTTGCTTCCTTTACTGATTCAACAAAGCGCTTAACATCCTCTTCATCATTATATAGATAGAATGTTGCTCTTAGGGTTCCTACAACATCCAACCAGCGAATAATTAATTCCGCACAATGATGACCTGCTCTTATGCATACTCCATTTTTATCAAAAACTGAAGCTGCATCATGAGGATGAACGCCTTCAATATTAAATGAAATAACTCCTGTATCAGTATTAGGATTATAAATCTTAACATTAGGAATCTTTTTCATTTCCTCAATTGCCATTTTAGCTAAACGATTCTCATGGCAAGCTATCTTATCTAAGCCTATTGAAGCAATATATTCACAGGCTGCTCCTAAACCAATTGCCTCAGCAATAAGTGGAGTACCTGTTTCAAACTTATATGGAGCATCCTTAAAGGACATTTTATCCATATAAACATCTTCAGCCATATCACCACCAAATTCAACCGGTGGCATTTTATCTAATAGCTTTTTCTTACCATATAGCACACCTATACCAGTAGGTCCACACATCTTATGACCAGAAAAGGCCAAAAAATCACAATCCATTTGCTTTACATCAATCTTCATATGTGGGGCACTTTGAGCAGCATCAACGATGACTAAAGCACCAACCTCATGAGCTAGCTTTATAATCTCTTCAATTGGTGAGATATAGCCCATAACATTTGAAACCTGATTTAAAGCAACAATCTTAGTTTTATTACTTAAAACCTTCTTAAAGCCCTCAACTGTGATTCTTCCTTCGGCATCAAGAGGCACATACTTAAGCTTAGCCCCTGTCTTTTGGCTAACATTTAACCAAGGCATTTGATTTGAGTGATGCTCAAGCTCTGAAGAAATAATTTCATCACCCTCACCTAAAAAGCTCAAGCCATAGCTTAAGGCTACTAGGTTTAAGGCACTTGATGCGCCTCTTGTAAAGACAATTTCTTCAAAATCAGCATTAATAAAATCAGCTACCTTTTTACGAGCATTCTCATATTCATTAGTTGCTTCATAGCTTAAGCTATAAACACCACGATGAACATTTGAGCCATTGTAATAAAGATACTCAGACATTATATCAACAACTGGTGCAGCCTTTAATGCTGAAGCGCCACTATCAAGATAAGTCATATTAGGATGTTTAAGATAAGCCTTGAAATCTTTTCTTATTTCCTTAACATCTAGCATTTTTACTACCTCTCAATTATTTCACTAATAATATCTTCATATTTTTGATGTTTCTCTTCACCTAATTTTTCAAGGAAAGGTTCAATTAAGCCATTAACAATTAAGGTTAACGCCTCATCCTTTGTTAAACCTCTACTCATTAGGTAAAACATTTCCTCATCACTCATTTTACCAATTGAAGCACCATGAGCTGCAAAAACATCATATTCATCAATTAAAAGAATAGGCTCAGAGGTAATTTTTGAATTATCACTAATTATTATACCCTTACTAAGCTGGCGGCAATCACTACCGCTCATTCCCTTCATAATTTTACCAGTTGTATTAAAAATGACATTAGAGTCATTTAAACCAATAGCGAAATTTGTAATATTTGAATTTGTATGCTTTTCTTTATGAATTACATTTTGTATGTAATTATATTTCTTTGTATCACCAATAGTAAGAGTCTTAGCCTCAAGGGTAGCACCATCACCTTCTAGTAAAACCTCAAAATCAGATTCAAGTGGTTTAGTATTAAGCTCATAGTATTCTAATTTTGCATTACTAGCTAAATGGAAGATACGCTTTTTATTTTGGTTATCTAAAGCATAATAGGTCATTACTTCATCTTCATTTAAGAAAATTTCTATAGCCTCATTTTGCTTAACTTCATATACTACCTTACTCATTATTAGCTCCATGACGAGCACATGAGCCTAATAGAATATGCTCTTCCTCTTCTTGAACCTCTTCTTCAATACCTAATTCACGACGAACCCAGTCATAACCATTTTGATCAATCTTTTCGATTAATTCCTTACCACCAGTCATAACTATCTTACCACCCATCATGATATGAACATAATCAGGCTTTACATAATCTAATAAACGCTCATAGTGAGTAATTAAAATACAACCGAAATCATCGTTTACCATTTTTTGAACGTTTTCACCAACAATACGTAAGGCATCAACGTCTAAGCCTGAATCAATCTCATCTAAAATGGCAAATTTAGGCTTTAGCATTTTCATTTGTAATATTTCATTACGCTTCTTTTCCCCACCAGAAAAGCCTTCATTTAAGTAACGATGAGCTAAATCCTCTGGCATTTTTAAATCATCGCAGGCCTTTTCATATTGACGAATGAATGAGAATAATGGAATATCCTTACCCCCATTAACTGATTTCATTGCTTGACGCACGAAATCACTATTAGTTACACCTGATACCTCAGCTGGATATTGGTAGGCTAAGAAAATACCCTTTCTTGCTCTTTCATCAACCTCTAAAGGTAAAATTGATTCACCATCTAAATTAATTTCACCACCATTAACACTATAAGATTTTCTACCCATAATGATTGATGCTAAGGTTGATTTACCTGTACCATTTGGACCCATAATTGCATGGACCTCACCTGTTTTAACTGTTAAATTTAGTCCCTTTAAAATTTGCTTTTCTGGAACACTTGCGTATAAATCTTTTATTTCTAAAATACTTGACATATTTTCACTCTTCTTTCAAATTCAAATTATACAATAAACACCCTTAAAAATCTAGTAAGATGACTTGTGATAATAAAAACGTTTAATAACTCTTATTAATGAGTGCTTACGCGTACTATTTATTACGTAGTCAGCCTTATTTTTTATTTCAATTGGGGCATTTTTATAGGTTATTATCCTATCCGCTTGATTAAGTAACACCAAATCATCCATTGAGGTTGAAATTGCCATACTTGTTTTCCCTTCGGCTATTTGGGCTAGAGCCCGAAGACCTTCTATTTTTTTGCTATAAATATTTAGCATTAAATAATCAGTAAAATCACTTAAAACATCTGTCGTTTTAAATGCTTTAAAGCATAAATCATTACCATAGCCTTCACTTTTTAATAAATTAATTAGCTCATAGATATCCTGGCTAGGTAGGACTACTGAAAAAAACAATACCTCTGTATTAGGTGCCTCGTCAGCAATATAGTTACTATAAGGATTATTTCTAATAAAATCTGCAAACCTTAATTCTGCAATATTATTGCTTAAGTTCTTATAGATATATTGAAGGTTATCTCTAATTATACTTATAAAAGGAATAATTCCTCTTTCATTTAAATAACCTCTTACCTTATTACTTAGCTCTAAGGAAATAGGCTCAGTATCTAAGTAAAGGTTACTTGTAGTGTCATAAAGGGCAGCACCACCCATACAAATAACAGGGATATTTAGCTTTAAATCCCCAATCAAAGGAATCAAGGTTGAAGGAGATCTATTAGTAAATAATGTAATGTCGGCACCCCTTCTAATCAATTCCTGAAGCTCATATTTAACATAATAATCAAAGCTTAGCTCCTGTCTATTGTAAATACCATCAGTTCCATACACAAACAAAAACTTATTGTAGGTTTTAAAATGAACTGGGAATAAATTAGCAAAATAGCTAATCAAAACTCCAAAGGTAATTGAAACAAAAACCGCTAAAAATGATTGCCAAAAGTTACTATCATAAAAATTAATAGAAACTAATATCAAATATAAAACTATACCATTTAATATACGCTTTTTTTCATTGGCTAAAAGCATAAAATAGCCTAAAAATACTACACCTATACAGACTAAAATCGAAGGTATAATTAAATCTACTGCCTCAAGGCTTTCGATTTCAGGCCAAGGCTTATTAGCTATCAAAACATATACTCCCATTATTAGGAAGGAATACATAAAAACAGCCATGTATAAAAGCCACAAATGTAGGCTAGTTTTAGCTAAATCCTTTTTCGAATTAGCAACTGAAAAAAAGGCTGTAATAGCTGCAACAAAAGGAATGAACCATTTAGAAATCATTCTTCCCTCAACCATAACCTTATCTAAGGCTACAAGGCCTATATAAACTAAATAACAAATTACAATAACAAGAGCTGATTTTATTGCTCGCATACCAATTCTATTCATTTAGATTACCTCCTAAAAGACTAAGATATTCTTCAAAGCAAACTCCATAAATAGGATCTATATTTAATTTATTAGTAAAATCTATTGATTTAAACAAGAAATCTCCAGCAAGCTTTAATGCAAAATCTAGGCTAAGGCCTTTTTCCATGGCACCTGTAATTATGCTAGCAAAGATATCGCCTGTACCATAATAATTATTTGGTAAAATATCATAGCTATGGCTGTAAATTTTATCCTCATTTTTAGCATAAGCGTAATTTATAATTTTATTATTAACCTTTACCCCTGTAATAATTACATTTTCTGGACCTAGTAAGGCTAGTCCTTTTAGTATTTCACTAATTTCGAAAGCGCTATATTCTAGCTTATGCTCTAAGCCTAAAAGCAATTCAGCCTCAGTTAAATTAGGCATTAAAACGTAGGCCTTGCTAACTAAGCATTTCATTTCAGCAACAAATTCATTAGTGAAACCTGGATAAAGAGTGCCTGAATCTGCCATCGCTGGATCTAAATAATATTTAAGCTTTTTATACTTATTAAGATAATCTAAAATTATATCAATCTGCTTAATACTTCCTAAATAGCCAGTATATAGCGCATCTATTCCTAGCTTTAATTTTTCTAGGTGCTTTAAGATTTTCACCATTTCTTCTGTTAAATCTAAATAAGTAAAACCCTTAAAGGCTGTATTAGCCGATAATAAAGCTGTTGGAACAGCTATGCTTTGGTGTCCAAAGGCACTAACAATAGGAATAGCAGTTGCTAAAGAGGTTTTTCCAACTACAGATAGATCTTCAATTATTAAAATTTTCTTTTGCAAACCACTGGCCCCCCATTCGTAGAAAAATAGTCTTGATATCAAGACTATTTAACAACTATATTTACAATCTTCTTAGGAACAACAATAATCTTAACTACTGTTTTTCCATCAGTAAACTTTTTAACCTTTTCTGAGGCAAGCGCTAAGGCCTCAATATTTTCCTTAGTTTCATCAATAGAAACCTCAATTTGATCTCTTAGCTTACCATTTACCTGTACAACCATCCTAGCAGTATCAGAAGCTAGCTTAGATTCATCTACTGTTGGCCATTGTGCATAGGTAATTGTTTCATTATGACCAAGAATTTGCCATAATTCCTCACAAACGTGTGGACAAATACATGCAAGCATCTTGATTAAACCTTCTAAATAAGGAATATAAATTTTTTCACTCTTATAGCATTCATTAACGAAAACCATCATTTGGGCAATTGCAGTATTAAAGCGTAAAGCCTCAAAATCATCAGTTACCTTCTTAACAGTTTGGTTATAAATCTTATCAAGCTTACCATCATTCTCCTTAGTTAAACGAGTATTGAAGGACTCATCATTTACTAAACGCCATACACGATCAATAAACTTCTTTGCACCATCAACATTCTTGCTTACCCAAGGTAAGGATGCCTCAAGTGGCCCCATAAACATTTCATATAAACGTAATGAGTCAGCACCATAATCTCTAACAATATCATCAGGATTTACAACGTTACCACGGCTCTTTGACATTTTCTCATTATTCTCACCTAAAATTAAGCCCTGATGGAATAGACGCTTAAATGGTTCATCTACTGGACATAAGCCTAAATCATGTAAGAATTTAGTAAAGAAACGAGAATATAATAAATGACCTACAGCATGCTCACTACCACCGATATATAAATCAACTGGTAGCCAATGCTTTAATAATTCATAATTTGCAAATTCCTTATCATTTTGTGGGTCAATATAACGCATGAAATACCAGCTTGATGCAGCACTACCTGGCATTGTATTTGTTTCACGCTTACCACCCTTATAATTTACCCAATCAGTAGCATTAGCTAATGGGCTTGTACCTGCAACCTTAGCCTTATAATTATCAACATCTGGTAATAATAAAGGTAATTCAGAATCAGGTAATGTTTCACTGTGATCTTCATAATGAACTACTGGAATTGGTTCACCCCAATAACGCTGACGAGCAAAAATCCACTCACGTAAGCGATATTGAATTCTCTTTTCACCAATACCCTTTTCCTCTAAAAATTCAATCATTTTATCAATAGCTTCTTCTTTGTTTAAGCCATCTAAGAAGCCAGAATTAATATGAATTCCATCTTCAGTATAAGCTTCCTTTGAAATATCTCCACCAGCTAAAACCTGAATAATTGGTAAATCAAATTTCTTAGCAAAGGCATAATCTCTTGTATCATGAGCAGGAACGGCCATAATTGCACCTGTACCATAGCTCATTAAAACATAGTCAGAAATATAAATTGGTAATAAATTACCATTTGCTGGATTTATAGCATAAGCGCCAACAAATACACCAGTCTTATCATGATTTAAATCAGTACGCTCTAAATCAGACTTAGCTTGGCATTCCTTTTGATAAGCTAACACCAAAGCCTTCTTATCTTCACTTGTTATTTTTTCAATTAAAGGATGCTCTGGTGATAATACACAATAGGTTGCACCAAATAAGGTATCACATCTAGTTGTAAATACATCAAAGGTATCAGGATGATCCTTAACACTAAAGGTAATTCTTGCACCTACTGACTTACCAATCCAATTCCTTTGCATATCCTTAGTTGATTGTGGCCAATCAATTTTATCAAGACCATCTAATAGCTTTTCTGCATAGGCTGGAATATCCATTACCCATTGCTTCATATTTTTACGAGTTACAGGGTAACCACCACGTTCACTCTTACCATCAATAATCTCATCATTAGCTAAAACTGTACCTAATTCCTCACACCAGTTAACAGGCATATCAACTAGCTTAGCTAAGCCTTTATCATAAAATTGCTTAAAAATCCATTGTGTCCATTTAAAATAGCTAGGATCACAGGTTGCGAACTCCTTTGTCCAATCAAAAGAAAAGCCTAGCATCTTTAACTGACGCTTAAAGGTTGAAATATTCTTATAGGTAAAGGTTGAAGGATGATTACCAGTTTTAATCGCAAATTGCTCTGCTGGTAGGCCAAAGGCATCCCATCCCATTGGATGTAATACATTGTATCCTTGCATTCTTTTCATTCTTGAAATTATATCTGTAGCTGTATAACCTTCAGGATGACCTACGTGTAAGCCTTGTCCAGATGGATAAGGGAACATATCTAAAGCATAATATTTAGGCTTGCTAAAATCCCAAACATCCGTTTTAAATGTTTCGTGTTCATCCCAATAATTTTGCCATTTTTTTTCTATTTCAGTAAAATTATATTCTTTCATAAAAAAATCACTCCTACTTTTGATTATAACATATTATTTACTTATTCGCGATAAATTTAGGACCATTTTTTGGATCATTTTTATGCTTTTTGTGAAGAAACATAAATATAACTGTAATTACACAAAAAGCAAGTAAACTAAATATATGCCAGTATACTATTTCTAAACTAATTTCAAGCTTTGAATATAGCCATTCTAAAAGTGAGCCAGCTATCATAAGCACAACAAAATAAGCCTCTAAATACTGACTACGGCTAAACTCTATCCTTTTAACCTCAATAAACAAGATAAATAAAAGGCTAACAAAAGGTATAGCTATTAATAAAATTGATGTTAATAAATAATAAAATGAACCTGTTTCATAGCCTAAAAAATAACCACCTATTAGGCTTCCAATAACCAATAAAGATAGGATTACTATATATATAATCTTAATTTTTTTCATTATAATCACCAAGCAAATTATATAATAATTAAAGCAAAATAAAAAGGAAAAATTGGTCGTTTTTCCTTTTTATTCTTTGCTATTCAACTACTAAGCATATATTTAATGTAGTCTTTAGCTCTTCACTAATTCCTAAAGCATCTAGTCTCTTATTTAATGATTCCTTTTGCTCAGCTGTAACAATTATTGTATCCTTTGGCTTACCATCAACCACTAATTGACTTGATACATCAGTTAGGGCACGTTCAGCCTCAGCTACTGCTTGAGCCTTTTGATCTTCTGGCATCTTATTAACTAAATCAAGAATTACTATCGTATCATCTACTAATAAATTAGCCTCTTCTTGATTAATCGAACCATCCTCATTTAAATACTTAGTAGTATCAATCTCGCCACCCTGAGCGACATTTATAAGCTCATCCTTTAATTCTGGCAAGCGAGAAATCGTTACTGTATAACGATCTACATCCTCTTTAGTTGCATCCTTACCTGCAAGAGCTCTTGCGCCAACACTTTCCAAGCTATATGGTAAATTTACACTTTTTAAAGCATTTTGCATACCAACTGTTCCTTGATATACTGTACTAGTTATAGGAGCCTCACTTATTTTCTTTGCTCCAACTTCTCCGAACAATGTTGGAGACGCTACACAAACTAATAAAACACTAGAAATTATAAAGCCTGAAACTAAACCATAAGCTCCACCTAAAATACGGCATAGAGCACTTTTCCTTTTTAAAATTTTTCTAATTGCAATGCCAACAATTAATTGAATCAAGCTAAAGCAAATTACAATTATTAAGCCTGCTAAAAAGGAATAGAAAGTCGTGCCTAATGCACTTTCAAAAAAGCTTTTAACCTCCTCAGGCAGCTTAGCAACCACACCTTGAATCCAGCCTGTACCCTCTAAAGCACTACCAAGCATTGGGACAGCTAACCACAGCAATATAATCAAGACAGCAAAACATATTAAATTATATATTTTCTTAAATATACCATCCTTTAAACCGGTTAAAACTGTCATTAAAAATATTACACAAATTATAATATCTAAAACATACGCTGGCATCCACTCAATGTTCATCATATGCATAACCTCCTTCTTTACCCTGCTTAAATTATAGCATAGTTTAAAAAAACTAGCCACCTGAGATGGCTAGTTTTCACATTATATTCACATTAGAAATTGAAGTATTCCTTTGCATTGTTGTAGCAAATGTCTTCAACAATCTTACCTAAAGTATCTAATTCACTAGCTGGATATTGACCAGTTTCAACTAAATTCCCAAGCATATCACATAAAATACGACGATAGTATTCATGACGTGGATAAGCTAAGAATGAACGTGAATCAGTTAGCATACCTACAGTTTGGCTAATTAAACCAGATTGCATTAAAGCCTCAAGATTATGACGCATACCATCCTGTTGATCATTAAACCACCAAGCAGTACCAACCTGAACACGGCCCTTAACTCCTTCCTTTTGGAAGCAGCCTGCTAAAACCATTAATGCGTATGTATCACGTGGATTTAAACAATATAAAATAGTCTTAGGAAGCTCATCTGTTGAATCCTCATCAGCTAATAATTGACCTAATTTTTCAATAAAAATTTCATCGCCCATACCATCAAAGCCTGTATCAGGACCAATTTTCTTAAACATCTTTTCTGAATTGTTACGAGTTGCCCCAATATGATATTGCTGTACCCAACCAACACGATTATAAGCCTTAGCTAATTGAACTAATAGATAGCCCTTATAGCTATCTTCATCATCACTAGTAATTTCTTCGCCTCTTAATGCCTTCTTATATACAGCATCAGCCTCTTCATAGGTTGTTTTCTTATAATGAACAACCTCTAAAGAATGGTCACTTAATTTTGAACCCATTTCATTAAAGTAATCAATTCGTTCATTTAAAGCCTTTAATAATAAAGCTAAATCAGTAATTTCATAATTTACAACTGCCTCTAATTGTTTAATCCATAAAACGAATGTTGGTAATTGAATATTGATTGCCTTATCAGGTCTAAATGCTGGAAGAACCTTAGTTTTTAAGGTCTTATCTTGATTCATAATCTTATGATATTCTAATGAATCAACTGGGTCATCTGTTGTACAAGCTACTGCAACATTCATCTTATACATCATTTTTCTACAGCTTAATGTTTCAAGCTTCTTATTAGCCTCAGCCCAAATCTTATCAGCATTTTCTGGCTTAATTACATCATAAATATCAAAATAACGTTGCATTTCTAAGTGGCTCCAATGATATAATGGATTACCAACAAAATAAGGCATAGATTCAACGAATTGATCAAATTTTAATCTATCATCTGCTGGGCCTGAAATAGTGTCTTCCATATAGCCTCTTGCTCTTAGGGCTCTCCACTTATAGTGATCACCAGTTCTATCACCTGGTCCTAGCCAAACCTCACTTAAATTGCGGAATTTCTTATCCTCACAAATTTCCTTTGGTGATAAGTGGCAATGATAATCAATGATAGGCATTTTTTCTGCATGCTCATGATATAATTTTTTTGCTGTTTCAGTAGACAACAAAAAATCTTTGTCCATAAAATCTTTCATTTTTTCTTTTCCTCCTACTTAAAACTTTTCCCCTAATCAAATTAACACACCTATTTTAACACTAGATAGCCTAGTAATCAAACATTTTATTTATGATAGCTTTCATTATTGTTAATCTTGAAGGCCCTATATACTTGTTCTAGCAAGATAACCCGCATCAGCTGATGAGGAAATGTCATTTTGCTAAAGCAAATTTTAAAATCTGCTCTTTTTAGGACTTCATCACTAAAACCTAAGGATCCACCTATTACAAATGTGATATGGCTAGAATTATAGCTACATACATCTAAAATTTTATTTGCAAACTCTATACTATCTAGCATTTTTCCATTTAAATCACAAAAAATAGCATAGCTCTGTTCAGGAATTTTCTTTAAAATTCTTGCACCCTCAAGCTTTTTTACAGTTTTTTCATCCTTTGAATTACTCTCATCAGGAATCTCAATTATTTCAATATCGGAAAATCTAGTTATTCTTTTTTTATATTCAGCAATAGCATCCTTCAAATATTTTTCCTTTAAGCTTCCTACGGCAATAATAGTTATTTTCATAGTTCTATCTCCTCAATATCAAAAGGCATTGTATAAATAAAATGAATGTGACTTCTATCAATACCAAGCTTATTAAAAACTCTTGCTTCCGTTATACCGATAATTTCTCTCAAATTACATTCTGCTGATATATGCGAATAAAAAACATATTTAGTTTCAACACCAACCAAATTTGCTAAAGCATATAAGGAGTCACCATTTGATAGGTGTCCATGATCACTTAAAATGCGCATTTTTAACTCATATGGTCTATCACTATTCATTAAAATTTCCGGATCATGATTAGTCTCCCAAATATACACATTGGCATTGCATAATATTGGAAATAAATCCTTGTGCACGTAGCCAGTATCAGTTAATGAAACCAAACGATTTCCTTCTACTTCAACCATATAACCAACTGGCTCTAAAGCATCATGAAAGGCTCTAATCGGGGTTATCTTTACCCCGTTTAAAGCTATAGCTTCATAAAATAATCCATTAGATTGGGCAAAAATAAAGCGATTTTCATTTTCTAAAACTATATCCTTGTATTTTTCGTTTTTAATAAGATATTCGAAGGTTCCTTCAGTTAAAATAACCTTAGCGGTTGTATATTTTAAAAGCATTGCTAAGCTCTTAATGTGATCAATATGCTCATGAGTTATTAAAATATAATCTATATCGTCAATTGTATAATTAATCTTTTTTAAAACATCATTAATTCTTTTTTTAGTAATTCCACAATCAATTAAAATATTCATGCTTTCAGTATGAATAAATGAGGAATTGCCACTAGAACCACTTGCCAAAATTTTTACTATCATTCTATCACCTATATTCCAAATTGATTATACTATATTTGTATATAAATTCAATGTTTTTAGCTTTTTAGTAATAAAGAGCATGAACGTTTTTCTTAAAAATGTTTGGTTAAATTTACTCTTTAAAATCCCTTTTTAAGTAAAAAAAATTATAAGTACTATTTTTGTATCCTTATCCTTATATATATAGGAGAAAATCATCTAATATTATTGATTTTAGTTGCTAAAAATGTTATCATATAAAACGCTAGAGTTTTTTAAAAAGGAGTTTTTTATATGTTAAAATTTAAGAATTTTTCCAATATATTCAAGAAGACTTTAATGGTCTCTGTTATTGGTTTGACAGCCTTTACAATGTCAAGCTGTAGCAATCCTGAAGAGTCCACTTTAAACTTCGACGAAGACTATTTAACTGTAGGTAACGATAAGGTTACTAAAGGTGATGTTTGGAACGAATTAAAGTGGAATGCTTCTAGTTTATTTGCTGACAAAAAGAACGAAGCCATCTTAAAGACTCAACTTGAAGATATCAAAGATACAGTCAATGGTGAGGATAGCGAGAAAAAGCAAAGCTACATCAAACGACTAAAAAATTATCTAATTGAGGATGTTCATAATCTTGAATACTCTCTAGAGGACCATGATGAGGAAATCAAAAAGTTAGACCAAAAAACAAAAGAAAATAATTTTAGAAAATATGCTGATGAAGTTTATAAGGATCACAAAATTAAAAAGGCTGATGGTAGCCTTTTAACAATCAAAGAAATTTATGATAACCTAGCAAGTGATAACTTAGATGCTTTACAACCTCTTTACAAGCTATACTACTTAAGTTTCGCTAAAGAATTATTCGCTGAAGAAAAATTAGCTGAAGAAATTAAAGAAAAGAATGAAGAGGCCCAAAAGGATGATGATGAAAATACCGTTGGTTATTTCTCAAAGTCAGACATTATCAACAAATATAGAAGTGAATATTTAAATCAAGGCGATGTTGATGTAATTATGATTAAATTTGCTTCAGAGCAAGAGGCTAATAATACATTAAGATCTTTTGGCTTAAAGGTTAAAGATAATCAATTCTATTTCTTAAGTGACAATAGAAACTTTAACGAATATAAAACTTACTATGATGATTTTGATTTTGCTGAAGCAAAAACAAGTGAGTATCTTCCGTTAGATGCATACTACGGAAACTCAATCATTTTACAATTATATATCGCAATGTATAACTACATTTATACATATCGTGAGCCATTAGCAAATGATGGGGTTTCTCCTTCTACTACTGTTGATAACCGCGAAATCACAAGAAGCTTAATTAAAAAATATGATTCGCTTGGTATCAATGATAAAGCAGCTGATGAAAACCGTGTTGATGCAATAATGCAGCCATTGTTAAATAATGATGTAAACAACAAGTATGTTCATTATACATCTGAAGAAATTGCTAAAATTAATTCTTCTTTACATTCTTATATTTATAAAGACTTATCTTATAAGGAAGAAGATTCAAAAAAGAGTGAATTAGTTGGTGATAGATCACCTGAATGGGTTGAAAAAGAATCTGAAGCAAAGCGTTATTCTACTTCTCCTAAATCAATTGGTGATGCATACTATATGGTTTTTAAAGAAAAACAAGTTCTTACAAAAGATGACATTTTAAACTTCAATGATGAATGGAAGCAAGTCAAGGATGATGATTTATTTGAATCGTTAACTTTAGAAAAAAATCAAACTATTTATGATGGTATTATTGAAGCTCTAACTGATGAAAAATTAACTAAATCATTTATTGAGGAAAAGGTTAATGCTGAGATTGCTGAGGTTAAGGTTAGCATCTATGATAAGAGCATTGAAATCTCTTATGCCGTAAATGATTCTAACTATTCAAAAACATTAGCTAAAGCGCCAAGCTTAAATACTCTTGCTGAGTTTAAATACAAAGATAATAAGGTAAGCTTAGACTTAACTAATGAAGAAGGTACAGGTGCATGGGATATTTTAGAATATCGTACAGGTGTATTTGTTGCTTCAAAATTAATGAATGATATTAAAATTATGCAAACCGATGCCTATAAAAACATCGAAAAAGAGGATATCGATAACTACTATCGCTCTATTGAATATATCCTAGCAACATTTGCAAATGATGGCTTAGCTCAACAAGGCTATCCTTCAACAATTGGTAAATACAACTTCTTAATGCTATACTACCATACTGCTGATATCGATGAAATTGTTAATAAGGTTTTTAAAATAGCTAAAGCATCTAGTGAAATATTAATTGACTACTCAGATGATCAATTATTAACAGATGTATTCGCAAAATACACTAATGCTGCCTATGATAACTTCTTCTCTTTAACAACTAAGAATTTACAGGTATTTATTGATACTGATGAGGATGGAAAACCAGATAAGGACTTTGATTATACAAAGACTGTTGATACAGGCAAATTTGCAGGAAAGACTTATGAATTTGTTGCACAACAATTAATTAAAGATATTTATGGAATGCTATTAAACAGCAATGACACTTATGTTGCCGCTCTAGATAACATTGTTACTAAATATAATCAATCAAGCCGTTTCAATCCAAAAGAAGGTAGCCAATTTGATAAAGATGATTATGACCCAATTGGTAGTGAATGGTTATTTTCAAGCTACAAGAAATTAGGCTTTGCTATTAGTGCTCCTGAATTAAAGGTAACTAATACTTCTTCTGATATCGACATTAAGATTAGACAAAAGCTAAAAAACTTACATGACACAGAAAAGTTTGCTGAAAGAAAATATATTTCCACTTTCTTAGAAGACGCAAATAAAGCTGATGCAATTTTAGCTGTAAACGATTCATATAATTATTATGTAGTAACAGCTATTGATCGTAAGACAAGTGCAAAATATGAAGCATATAAGGATCCTAAAAAGGTATTTGAAAATATTCATATTATGTACAACAACAAATTACAAACAATTGAAAATATCTATAATAATGATGATCGTTTAAATAATAACCAAATTAAAGCTTATATTCTTGAGAAGTTAGCTTATGAAACTTCTAATCTTCTTCCAACAGAAATTAGTCAAAGCTTAAATAACTACTGTAATCCTGTTTTAACAAGATTCTTAGATACTACTACTCAAGCAGAAATCGTATATAAGTATGTTGGTGAAAATGAAGCATACATCTTTGGCGATACAGCAAACGGAGAGCGTTTCAATAAGCTTCGTCAAATCAACCAAAATATAACAGATAATTATATAAGTGCTGATGAGGATCCTGCATTTAACAACTTCCATGGTTGGTGGGAAACTATTAAGTCACTTGAATTAAAAGGAGGTAACAAATAATGAAAGCATCAAAAAAAATATTAACATTATCGTTAGCTTCTCTATTCGCCTTAACTCTAGTTTCATGTAAAGAGGAAACTAGAAATCAAGAAACTCCTTATGGAAACCTTAATTTAAGCCAAAATGCATTAACAGCTGGTGATTATAAACTATCAACTAAAGAACTATATAACCGCCTACGTTATACAAAAGGTTATGAGGCTTTCAAAAATAAACTAGATACAATTATTTATGCAGATGAAATTAAAAAATTCAACGATGAATTTAATACAAATAAAGACTATACTGACCGTATAAACAAAAAGGTTGTAACTGACATATATGGTACAGCCAACGTTAAAGAATTAATCGTTAAAAATCTTGATGAAGAAAAAACAAAGGAACTACACATCGCACGTTTAAAGTACATCGATAAGATGGCGGCAGCTGGTATAAACCTAACTGAAGATAGTTTAATGCTTAACAAGTTAGATAAAAGTGTTGAAGTTCCTTCTATCCACAATTTAACTCCAGAATTAATTAACTATTATAGCCCTGAAATTGTAAAAGAAATCGCTAACAAGGAATATTTAGAGTCTGCAATTGATCAAAAAGAAATAATAAAGGATGGTACTACTGAAAAAAATCCAAATTATTTCGATGAAACTAAGGATTTTGAGGCAACATATAATTCAACTATTAAAAATTACAATACATCTCGCGGTATTGTTCTTCGCTTTACTAATGAAAATCAAGCAAAAACCGCTTTAGCTAATGCTAAAAATGGTAAAGAATTAAATGATTCTACTGCTCAAGAGATTTATGTTAACCTATTCAATAATTACTATAATTATGAAAATGCCTTAACAGATGTTAAAACTGATGAAAGAATCGTTTTTGAAAGCAATAAAGATAAAAACGATTTAAAGGCTTTAAGTGAAAAGGTTGAGTCTGTGTTCCTAGATGAATTAAATGATGAAGGTAAAAATGACGATAACAAGAGTTGGTACTTATCTTCACCTGTTAATATTGATGGTAAATTCTATTTAATCTATAAATTTGATACAAAGTATCTTCTAAGTGGAAATAATCATAAATATGATTTTAAAGAATTAGAAGGTAATGAGGAGTTAAAGGCTAAAGCCTTAGCTGAAACTAAAAAAGCATTCATTAATTCAAAATTAACTACTGTTGATTCTGATATTTATACAGAACGCTTAAAGAAGCAAGAAATTAAAATTTATGATCCATTTATTGAAAATCAATTCTTAAATACTTATTCAGATTACGAACCTACAACAACATTCAATAACGAATATATATTTGAGACTAAAGACACTAACTATAAGGTTGAAGACTTCTATGCAGATATTAGAAAATCTAATGTTAATGCCATTGGGACTAACCTATTACTTAATAAGATGCTATATGACAAGCATAGCAATTATTTAGTAAAGGATGCTAAGGAAGATTTAAAGAAATCTATTAAGGATGACATCAAGAACTTTAATGCTGGTAAGGCAGGCTTAAATAAGGCTTATGGTGAAGAAAACTTCTTATTCTATTCTTATGGATATACTAGTGAAAATGAAGTACTAGTTAATAAATTAGGTGAACAAATTAAACAAAAGTATGTAAATGACTTTATTTATGAATCACTAGTAACTTCTGATCATAAAATAAATGTAGAATTTGCTAATAAAAACTTAAAATACTTAAGAGATACAGCAATGGAAATCTACAATAATACAGATACTAAAACTAAAAAGCGTCAATTCAATATGAATATTGATCATATTCTTATTTCAATTGATAACAACGGTGATGGCAATCCAGATGATTTAAAGCAATTCCTAAGCACCTTAGATAATCAAGCTAAAAAGGATGAATTTGAAGCAGCTGTTACCGCTTTAGCAAAGGAAATTGCAGCTGAAATTAAAGCTATTCAAGGTCATACAACATTCTCTAAATTAGAGTATATCGTTGAAGCCTTTAATAATAATTATCCAACTCATAGCGGTAAGAATTGGGCTGATTTCAAAACATTCAAGTTCCAATTAAAAGCTGAATCATTAGGTGATGTAACTGAAACAAGCGTTAATAATTATGTTCCTGAATTCAAGGATTATGTAATTAATATGTTTGATAAGGCTGTTGAAGAAAAACTTGAAATCGATGAAAAGAATGAAAAGCAAGGCCAATTATATTTTGATACTAAGGGTGTTACACCTGAAAACTTCGAATATAAGGATGTTTGCAAGACAATGTTTGGTTATCACTTAATTAGCTTAAATAGCTACAGTGATAAATCAGCAGAATTATCATTCACATTATCAGATACAGAAGCAAATAAGGACTATAAAGATTTAAAGATTATGTTAGATGAAAAAACAGCTGACACCGAGAATGATGACTTATATGCAATAACTGATATCTTCAACTATGACCGTGAAGGCAAGGCTGACCAATTTGGTGATGTATACGCAGCTAATAAGCCATCATTAAATCAAGTATTCGTATACTACGTAGAATACATTAATGGTTCAGTTCATTCTATTAAAACTTCTATTAAAAATGACTTATCTAAGCTTTTAGATCAAGTAATTGATAAATTCAAGACTGCTTCTTTCCAAGAATACTTATTAGTAAAGACTCTTGGTGAAGTTAAAGTTGAAGCTCAAGAATTAAATGGTGCTTATGACTATAATAAGTATGTAACATATTTAATTAATACAGCTGAAGATTATAAGCTTGAAGAATCACCATATAAAGCATGGTATACTGATGCTTGTGATTGGCAAAGATAAATAAATTAAAGGATGCTTAGTGCATCCTTTTCTTTTGCATAAAACAAACAAAAAAGAGTTCATATTTAGGGGATTAACCTAAATTGAACTCTTTTAATTTACTTATTTATTGGCTTATACATCTTTGTCTTATCTAAAACTGGAATAGTTTCAGTGAACTCACCTGGCTTAGTTTTAGCTAATTCTTCTTCTAAAACTGAGAACTTTGAATCAATTGTATCAATATACCAAATGATTAAAGCTTCAGCTGTTATTGGACGCTTGCATGAACCAAACTGAAGCTGACCATGATGTGAAATAAGGATATGTTCAAGTATTAAGGCCTCTTCACTCTTATCATAGCCTAATTCTAAAGCTGCCTTACTGACCTCAATAGCACCTATTACTAGGTGTCCTAGCATTTGCCCTGGAACATCATAATAAGGATTTTGAACATCACTATACTCATAAACCTTACCTAAATCATGCAAAATTATTCCTGAATATAAATAATTCTTATCTAAAAAAGGATAATTTTCTAAAAAGCTATCAGCAAGCTTTAGCATACCAAGTAGGTGCTGACTTAAGCCACCTAGATAAGCGTGATGAATTCTTACGCCTCCTGGATAGGTTAATAAATCAACCTTATGGTCATTATATAGCTTAATAGTTAATTCTTTTAAGATTTTATTATCAATCTTACTAATATATTCTGTTATTAGCTTATCATTTTCTGCAAATACTCTTTCCTTATGTGGCATAAAGCCTCTTAAAATTTCTTCCCGTAAAGCAGAGTCTATCTTTGATACATCAAGAAAGTCTATTAAGTGATAAGAGATACGTTGACCACCATGCTCTTCAACCTCAAAACGATAGACATGATTTCTTAGTAAGCTTTCGCTTATTTCTTTAGTTGTTTTAATATTAAAAATCTCATTATTCTTATCTTTGACAACTAAATTTATATTATCATCATTGCTGTTATTTGTCGTAATGACACCATATATATACATTATCCTAACCATCCCTTCTTAATAAATAAATTCCTTTATCTCTAACTACAATTTTCTTACCCTCAATATTACATATTTTACTTCCGTCAAATATTAAGGTGTAATTTTGTAGTTTAATCTCAAAACGACCCTTTTTATCCTTTACAATTAAATATAATTCAGTTTCTCCATCCATAACTCTAAATATAGTAATATTATCACTAGAATAATTAGGCATATATTTAATGCTTTTACTAATTTCCTCAGGATCATTCGAACAAAAAATCTTGTATGTTTTTCTTATTCTTATTAAATCTCTAGTGGTTTGAACTAAATTGCGATATGTATCCTTTTTTTCCCAATCAATACCATTTACTAAATCTCCTGCGTTATATGAATTTTCTACTCCAGCCTTACTACGCATAAACTCTTGGCCACAATGTAAAAAAGGAATACCAATTGAAAGAATAGTTATAGCAAGTCCTAGCTTGCAGGCGCTATAAACATCTCTTTCCTTAGCTTTTTTATTACTAACTCTTATAAAATCATATAAGGTATAATTATCATGACACTCAATATAATTAATTGATTGGCTAGGCTTATTAAATCTAAAATTATCAAGGCATGAGCCTGTAATCAAATGATAAAAGTCATATAGCGAACCTGTTTCATTAAATAAAAAGCCGTTTGTCTTATCCCACTGATTTCCCTTCATAAAATCGCGATATTGGTCATTAAAGAAGGCATAATCAGGTATTTTAGCATAATTTAAATATGTTGGTCTTTTAGCCGTATCTAGGGTATTAGGCATATCCCAACCCTCACCATAAAGCATCACATTAGGATCATTAGCTCTTAATTTTTCGCTAACAGCTTGTAAAGTATCAATATCTAAAAGCCCCATCAAATCAAATCTAAAACCACTTATATGATAAGTCCTTTGAAAATACAAAAGATTATCTACTATAAATCTACTTGTCATAAAACGCTCAGTAGCCAAATCATTGCCACAGCCTGATACATTTGTAGGATAACCATGGTCCATTCTATAATAATAGCCTGGGCATAAAATATCAAAAGGGAATTTTTGCATATTATTAACATGGTTAAAAACAACATCCATATTGACTAAAATACCGTAGGCATGACAATAATCAATTAATTCAATCAATTCATTTATTCTCGCATAAGGATCATCAGGATTACTTGAATAAGCACCCTTAGGAACAAAATATTGAATAGGATTATAGCCCCAATTATAGTAACGGCTTGGATTCTTATCACTTATTCCATAAAAATCAAAAACAGGTAATAGCTGTAGGTGAGTTATGCCTAAAGCAGCCATATAATCTAAACCTGCACTATGACCATGAGGTGAAATTAATTTTTGTGTTAAAGCCTTAAACTGCATTTTATTAGGTACATCTAATTTAGATGTCAAATCTCTCACTGACGCCTCATAAATTATTGCATCAGTATATCTACCACTAAAATAAGGCTTTGAGTAATTAAATTTTCTAAATTTATTTTCATCCACCACATAATTAAAATTCGCATTGGCATTACTAGAAATTCCATAAGGATCATTACATATTTGATACTCAAGGAAAACTAACACACGATAGCGATACTTAGCTTTTTCTAGGTCACCGTCAACCTTAAGCTCCCATAAGCCTAGTTCCTTTGAGATTAAATGAGGTGTGATAAGATTTCCATTAGCTAACGTAAGCTCTAATACAATATCCTTAGCAACTGGAGACCAGATTCTAAAAATAGAATACTCCTTGTGATACTCTACACCTAATGGTCCTGAATAGCTATAATGCTCATCAAAGCGAGGATCTCTTACAAAGCTTCCAGAATTAATAACACATCTATTATTCCCATTTATAACATATGATTTAATGTTCATATTTAATATTATAGGATTCTTTAAGGTTATTTTAAACCATTCATGTTCCTCAGAAACATTCAAAACCTCTAAATTATAGGGTTTATTCATATAGCTTAATAGAAAATTATCTTCTGTTTTTTCTGTTTTACCAACCAGTAATGTAATTACATCTATGGCATCTAAAAATGCGCTAAACATCAACTTCACCTTTTTCTAGCAATCTTAATATTTCAGCAAAGGAATAGCTAGTTTTTTTTAAAGCTAGAGCCTTCGTTATTCTTCTTTTATATTCCTTTTTTATATTAACATCTAATAAAGATCCATTAAAATAAGATATTAAATAAATAAGCTCAACTAAGCTTTCAGGATAATAGTTATTTTTTTCTAGGTTATAGAAAAGAGTCTTCAAATATGGTAAATGCTTAGTTAGCTTTATTCTTTTAAAAAGCCTAAACATTTCCTTATTTTTAAGCTTAAATATTTTTATAAGCTCTGTTAATATAGTTAAAGTCTGCAAATTCTTTAGTAAATGAAGCTTTTTTCTAATGCCTGCCATCGTTTTAGGCTCAATTCTAAAATCAAGCTTTATGCTAAAATAACATGCCCTTAAAATTCTTAAAGCATCCTCATTAAAGCGTCTAGTTGGTCTACCAATCGTTTTAATTACTTTAGCACTTAAATCATTTATTCCATGGTATTTATCATAAATACGCTTATTCCTATCCATGGCGATGGCATTAATTGTAAAATCTCTTCTAGCCAAATCTTCCTTTAAGCTATTAGCTAAAACTACAACTGGATGCCTATGATCCTTGTAGCTTAATTCACGACGAAAAGCAGTTATTTCTAACTCAATTCCTGCATAAGTAATTTTAGTTCCTAAAAAGCGATTAGTAAGCTTATAATCTCTTCCAAATATTTCATTCACCTTTAAAATTGGCATATTAGTAGTAATATCGATATCATTAATTGGTCTACCTAATAAATGATCTCTAGTTGAACCGCCAATAAGATATGCTTCATAGCCTAATTTATTAACTTCTTCTAAAAAATTCAATGCAATATTAAGCTTATCCATAAATTACCACCAACTAATTATATCATATTTTAGTGATTTTTTTGTTAATAAATGCTGTTTTTATCATTTTTATAGCCTTATTATTAAATAAATGCTATAATTTTCATTGGTGATTATATGTATTATATCGATCAAACTTATGAATCAAAAATAATTATAAATAAATCAGTTTTTATTTGCCACTTAATACCTGTTACTTCTATTGATGAGGTAAACGAAAGCTTGCAAATGTATCGCAAAAAATATTATGATGCTACTCATAATTGCTATGCCTATATTTTAGGTGATAAAATGGATATTCAAAAGTGTAGTGATGATGGCGAGCCCTCTAAGACAGCCGGTGCTCCGATATTAGATGCTTTAAAGAAAAGCGAGTATACTAACATACTTGCCATAGTTACACGCTATTTTGGCGGTATTTTACTTGGAGCAGGTGGTTTAATTAGAGCCTATAGTGACTCAACTAGTAGCTGCATAAATTTAGTTAAGCCACTTATTAAAAAGGAGCTTTTAGTTTGTTCAGTACCTTTAGATTATAAGGAATATAACCAAATTACAAGCTTTAATTACATAACTATTAGTGAAACCTTATTTTTAAGCAATGTTATTGTTACTATTAATATTGAAGCCAAGGATAAAGAAAAACTCTTAAAAGATTTAGAAAGTCTTTTAAGAGTTACTAATTTAGAACTAGAGTTTAGAGAAGAATCTAAACTTGTTCGCTTATAGCTGGCCTGCGCCAGTTTTTTTTATGCTTTTTTTAAGCTCATTTTCAAGCTTTTGATAGTCAACTAACTTTTTACGATTATCATCTAGACGCTTCGCTCTAAATTCATCCATAAGTTCCTTTGCTCTATCCTTTGTTTTACCAACATGGGCCTCACGACATACGATAGTTAAGACCTTATCCTTAAATTCAAGGATACCATTAGAAATAACAATGTAAGCATCCTCATTATTTCTTTTAATATAGATATAGCCATTTTCAATGACACAAATAGTTGGAATAAAATTATCTAGTATACCAAATTCACCTGTTTTTTCAGTTGAAACAGTTACTGAATCAACATCATCCTTATAGCTAATATTATCAGACTTAACCATACCAGAGTGAGTTTTGACTATTACTTTCATTTTTTAAGTTCCTCTGCTTTTTTCAAAACGTCATCAATTGTACCAACTAAACGGAAAGCTTCTTCTGGTACATCATCATGCTTACCATCTAAAATCTCCTTAAAGCCTCTAATTGTTTCAGCTAATGGTACGTAGCTTCCAGGAATACCGGTAAACTGACCACCAATGAACATATTTTGGGATAAGAATAATTTTACACGACGTGCTCTAACAACGACTAGCTTATCCTCTTCACTTAGCTCATCCATACCTAAAATGGCAATGATATCTAGTAATTCATTATAGCGTTGAATTAATTCTTGAACTCTACGGGCAACCTCATAATGCTCCTGGCCAACTATTTCTGGAGTTAAAGCACGAGAAGTTGAAGCAAGTGGATCAACGGCTGGATAAATACCTTCCTCAGTTAGCTTACGCGAAAGGTTAGTTGTAGCATCTAAGTGCGTAAATGTTGTAGCAGGAGCTGGGTCAGTATAGTCATCAGCAGGAACATATATTGCTTGAATAGATGTAATAGAGCCATTCTTTGTTGAAGTGATTCTTTCCTGTAATTTACCCATTTCTGAGGCTAATGTAGGCTGATAGCCTACAGCTGAAGGCATACGACCTAGTAAGGCTGAAACCTCACTACCTGCCTGTGTGAAACGGAAAATATTATCAATAAATAATAATACATCTTGATTTAAATCATCTCTAAAGTATTCAGCCATTGTTAAACCAGTTAAGGCAACACGCATACGTGCTCCTGGTGGTTCATTCATTTGACCAAAGACCATGGCTGTTTTATTAATAACGCCACTTTGCTCCATTTCACGATATAAATCGTTACCCTCTCTAGTTCTTTCACCAACACCTGTAAATACAGAAATACCACCGTGTTCTTCAGCGATATTGTGAATCAACTCTTGAATTAAAACTGTCTTACCTACACCAGCACCACCGAATAGACCAATCTTACCACCCTTAATATAAGGTGCTAAAAGGTCAACGACCTTGATACCAGTCTCTAGAACCTCAACCTTAGAGTTTAAATTTTCAAGCTTAGGAGCTTCTCTATGAATTGGGTCACGTCTAACCTCACCCATTGGCTCCTTACCATCAATAGTATCACCAAGTACATTAAATAAACGACCTAATGTTTCCTTACCTACTGGTACACTTACGGGAGCATTAGTGTTAATAACATCCATGTTACGAACTAAACCATCAGTTGAATCTAGGGCAATACATCTTACAGTATGGTTACCTACGTGTAAGGCAACCTCTAAAACTAAATCAATAGGAATATTATTGTTATCCTCTGCAGCTACCTTAACCTTTAATGCTGTATTAATTTTAGGTAATTCTCCTTCAAATTTAACATCAACAACTGGGCCTTTAACTGCTTCAATTTTTCCATATTCCATTATGATTCGCCTCCTTCCTTAGCACCATTAACAATGTCAATAAGCTCATTGGTAATGTTTGCCTGTCTTGCTCTATTGTATAATAATTGTAGCTTTGAAATAACATCACTAGCATTATCTGTGGCATTTTTCATTGAATTCATGCGAATCATATGCTCAGCAGTTTTAGCATCGAGTATTATTTCAAAAATCTTGTTTTCAATGTAAATTGGAATAATTTCATCTAGGGTTTCTTTTATTCCTAATTCATAATTGTATCTAATATTACTTTCCTTCTTTTCAAAGCTACTAAAAGGAAGTAATTCCTCAACTCTAATTTCGGTTGTAATTGAGTTAATATAATGATTATATATAATACATACTTTACCAATAGAATTATCTAAATAACCATTTTTTAAAGCATTAAATAATGGATCAATGTCCATAAACATTACATCATCTCTAACTAAAATTGGCTTTTCCAAAATAGAATTATA
Source organism: Anaeroplasmataceae bacterium (assembly GCA_020025015.1). Classification (GTDB taxonomy): domain Bacteria; phylum Bacillota_I; class Bacilli_A; order Acholeplasmatales; family Anaeroplasmataceae; genus CALUXS01. The sequence goes on along the minus strand of JAHHSV010000011.1, from coordinate 6,708 downwards.
GCCATTTCTTCTAATAAAAGAGTGACCTAGCTTACCTAAGCTTTGGACAAAATAACTATTTGAATCAATACCTTTTGTTATTTCCTTAAACTTTTTATAGACATTTTGATTATAAGCCCCAGCTAAACCTCTATCAGCTGTAATAAGTATATAAAGGTTTTTAGTAGCTTTATTTTCCTTTAAAAGCTGGTTTTCATATTCGCCACTTTCTAAGTCTGCCATTATATTAGAAATTAAAGACTCTAAAGTATTTAAATAATCATTAAAATCCTTATAGGCTCTTTCAGCCTTTCTAACCTTAGCCTGACTAACTAAATGCATCGCCTTTGTTATTTGCATTGTGCTTTTAGTTGCGTCAATCTTAGCCTTTACCTCTCTTAATGAATTTGCCATATAATCACCTATATAGCCTTTTTAATAGTGTCATTAATGAAGCTCTTTACTAACTCATCATCAACTGAATTTTTAGTTTCTAATAAAATCTTAGTAATTTCTTTACCCTTTTCATTAGTTCTTAGATTACTGTAAAGTGCTTCTTCAACCTTACGAATATCACTTAATTCAACCTTATCTAATAAACCACGAGTTAAAGCATATAAAATAATATATTCCTCTTCAACCCTCAAGGTCTTATGTAATCCTTGCTTTAAAATTTCAACGGTTTTAGCACCTCTATCTAGTCTTGTCTTAGTATCATCATCTAAATCACTACCAAATTGGCTAAATGACTCTAATTCACGATAGGCTGCTAAATCTAAACGTAATGTACCAGAAACCTTCTTAATAGCCTTGATTTGAGCACTACCACCAACACGTGATACTGATAAACCAGCATTAATAGCAGGTCTAATACCTTTATGGAAATAATCTGTTTGTAAGAATATTTGACCATCAGTAATTGAAATTACGTTAGTTGGAATATATGCTGAAATATCACCAGCTTGAGTCTCAATAATTGGTAAAGCAGTAATACTACCACCACCTAATTCCTTATTAAGCTTAGCTGCACGCTCAAGTAATCTTGAATGTAGATAGAATACATCACCAGGGTAAGCCTCACGTCCAGGTGGACGATGTAATAGTAATGAAAGCTCACGGTAGCTTACCGCATGCTTTGATAGGTCATCATAAATTATTAAGGCATCCTTACCCTTTTCCATAAAATATTCAGCCATAGTAACACCGGCATATGGTGCTAAATATTGTAATGGAGCTGGAGTTGATGCTGAGGCAGAGACAATAATTGAATATCTTAATGCATCATTATCCTTTAAGGTTTCATAAACTGATTTAACAGTTGATTCCTTCTGACCAATTGCTACATAAATACAAATAACTCCAGTATCCTTTTGATTTAAAATAGTATCAATAGCGATTGATGTTTTACCTGTTTGTCTATCACCGATAATAAGCTCACGCTGGCCTTTACCGATAGGTACTAAAGCATCGATAACCTTAATACCTGTTTGAAGTGGCTCATTAACTGATTCTCTAGCCATAACACCTGGTGCCTTTTTCTCAACTGGACGATAAACATCACTTACAATTGAACCAAGACCATCAATTGCTTCTCCTAATGGGTTTACAACACGACCAAGGAAGCATTCTCCTACTGGAACCTCTAGGATACGTCCAGTAGCTGAGACCGTATCTCCTTCCTTAATTAGTGATGAATCACCTAATAAAATGGCACCAACATGGTCAGACTCTAAGCTTTGAGCAATACCCATTACGCCACCTGGAAATTCAATAAGCTCATTTAGCATGACCTTATCTAGGCCACTTACTAAGGCAATAGAATCACCTACTTCAATGACCTTACCGATTGAATCAGTTGCAATAACTTGTTGGTAATTTTTAATTTTCTCTTTTAATAGAGATGATATCTCTGATAAATTAATGTTTGCCATTTTTTATCCTTTCCATAATAAATTTCGCATATCATTTAATTGACGGGCTATCGAAGCATCTAGCTCCTCACCATTATAGTAAACCTTAATACCACCAATTAAACTTTCATCGATTTTATTATTAATTATTATTTTTTTACCAGCATATTTATATCCGAGGGCTGTTTTTAGTTTTTCTAAACGCTCCTCAGATAGCTTTGCCGGACTAGTTATAACTACACGCATTATATTATTTTCATCTTGCAATAGTTTTTTATAGGCCTGATAAATATCTTCGAAGTAATTAAAACGATTGTTATCAATTAGAACAAATAAGAAATTCTTAAATTCTAAGTCAACATCCTTAAAAACTTCTTCTATTAAATCTTTTTTCTCTTTATGAGAAACACTCGCTGAAACCATTAGCTTATTAAAATCCGGATTTTCCTTAATTAAATCTCTAATTAAATGAAAATCATCAGTAAATTCACTAAGCTTGCCTTCTTCATTTCCTAAAGAGAACATAGCCTTAGCATACTCAATATAAGGCATTATAAAGCCCCCTCTTTAAGTATATCGTCAACTAAGTCTAAATACTTATCTGGATTAATCTCCTTCGCCACAATTTTACTTGCTGCTTGAAAGGCAATATCAACAATTTGTTCTTTAATTTGCTTTTGCATTGATTTTACTTCTTCATCAATTTCAAGCTTAGAATTAGCTAAACGTCTTTCTGCTTCTAGTTTTGCTTCATTAATGATTTCTTCCTTCTTAAGGTTACCCTCATTAATGGCTTCACTAACTAAACGCTTAACCTCTGCCTTACTAGATTCATATTCCTCATTTAATTTAGCTTCAAGCTTGTATGCTCTTTCCTTAACCTCACGTGCTTCTTCTAAATCGTGATCAATAGCATTACCCTTAGCTTCAATTATATTAGTTATTGGCTTCCAAAAGAAAAACTTAACAACTAAAAATATAATTAATGTACTACAAAGCTGAATTAAAAAATCTCTAATTGACTCCCAAGTAAAGCCTGCATTGCCTAATGGGCCTAAACAAATATTAACTATTTCAGCGATTTTATCTAATGCGTCTTGTAATGCATAAAACATAAAATCACCTCAAATTATTACTTACTTACTAACATAATTGCCATAATGAAACCATATAGAGCACCTGTTTCAGTTACGGCCTGACCAATAATCATAGCTACAGTAATTTTACCACTTGCATCTGGTTGACGGCCAATTGCCTCAACAGCCTTCATAGCTGCTAAACCTTCACCAATACAACTTGCGGCAGGAGCTAAACAGCAAATACCAGCTGCTAAATAAGCAAATGCTCTTGCATAATCAGCATTATATCCAACCTCTGCTAAAAAATTCACTACGCTTGATAGAACTTGTGTTAAAAATGTCATTTTTATTTCCTCCTAGACTTCTATTTTTTCACTGTCATCAATTTTCATCGAAACAAATATTATACTTAACATAACAAATACGGCAGCTTGAATAACGCCACTAAATAAATCCATAATCGCATTTATAACTGGCATAAACGGTATCGCAGCATAACCAAATGCTCCAATAACCAAAGCACTAATAACCGAACCTGCCATCATGTTACCAGTAATCCTTAGACACAAGGATAATGGGAACGAAAATTCACCAATCAAATTAATTGGTAACAATACTGGTATTGGGGTCACAAAGGATTTTAAATATCCTAAAACGCCGTTAGAAACTATACCAGTAATTTGAATGATAAAGAATGATATAACCGCTAATGCAGCATTTATCATTATATAAGTTGTTGGTGGTGTTATACCCCATATTGAGGATGTATTAGAAATAAATAAGAATATTCCTAATGAAACGAAATATGGCGCATAAGACTTCCAACGCTTGCCTATATAGGTTTTTACGAAATCATTAATTGTACTAACTAATAAAATAAATGGTACAAGCCATTTTGGCGTCTTAGCTAATGGATCGACCTTTTTAACCTTAAAATAAAAGATTAAACATAAAATTGAAATAATTATAGTTAAGCAAATTGTTGATTTAACCTGTCCTGGCATATTACGCAGATCTTCATAGAAGCCTGCTTGGGACATAAATTTAATTACCTCATGCATATTAATATAGCACCTTCTCTCTTAGTATTAATGATGCTACTATAACAACTAAACGTGATGAAGCATAACCAGCTGCTAAGGCAACTAGATTAAAGCCTTCCTTTTTAGCATAAAACTGAAAATAAGCAAATATACCTAAAACAGCAACAATTACTAATAATTTAAGAAGCAAGTAAAGCCCATAATGATTAACTGGCTTTTCTCCATCCTTTAAGGCTCTAGCTTGACGCATCAAGCTTTTTCCGTTTTGTAATAGAATGCTAAAGCATACAAGGCCTAATAATACTCCAAAGAAGAAACTAAAATTGTATATTTTCCAAGGAGTAAAAAACATAATTAAAGTTACTAAACCACCTATGGCTAATGAACCAACATTAACCCAAATAGCTAGCTTATAAATTTTTTCTATCTTCATCACCGCCAATTGTAATAATCATTTTAATAAATACCGAGACTCCCACTAAGACACCTAGAGCTGCTAAACAACCAGCTAAAATGTAGGAATCAGGTATTATCCATCTACCTAAAAAGTAACCACCTACTGCTAATACTACTAAAAGTATAACTCCTTGAGTGGCTACTGCATAAATTGTAGAGAACCTTTTCACTACTTTGTTCCAAACAAACGGTCTCCACAGTCACCTAAGCCTGGTACTATATAACCATTTTCATTTAATTTTTCATCTTCGCTCGCTAGGTAGATTTTAACGTCTGGATGAGCATTAGATAAGGCCTCTACGCCTTCAGGAGCAGCTACTAAACAAGCAAATCTAATATCTGTAGCTCCCTCTTCCTTTAACATTTGGATAGCTGAAATTGCACTTCCTCCTGTTGCTAACATTGGATCAACAACTAAAGTTATACCATTATGAATTGTTTCAGGAAGTTTGCAAAAATATTTATGTGGCTCTAAGGTTTCTTCATCTCTATATAGACCAATAAAGCCAACCTTTGCTGTAGGAATTAAATTTCTAATTCCATCAACCATTCCTAAGCCAGCTCTTAAAATAGGTACAATCACTACTTCACAAGCTAATTCAGGTTGCATACTTTTACAAATTGGTGTGGTTATTTCAATTTGTCTAACTGGAAAATCTTTACTAATTTCATAAGCCATTAAGCCAGCAATCTCATTAACATTTTGATAAAAATCCTTTGTTGATGTAGAACTTTTTCTAATGTTGGTAAGCTTGTGTTTAATTAAGGCATGATCAAGTTTTACTACTGTCATATACTCTACTCCCCCTCAATTTCACTGACTTTTCTTAGTCTTCTGATGTGGCGATCTCCTTGACTAAATGGAGTAGTTAACCAGGTCTCTGTTATTTTTTTTGCAGTTTCAAAATCAACTAAGCATGCCCCTAAAGCTAGACAATTAGTATCATTATGCTCTCTAGTTATCTTAGCAATTTCAACTTTGTCAACAAGTGCACAACGAACACCTTTTGTTTTATTAGCTACAATAGACATGCCAATACCAGTAGTACACATAACAATAGCTCTATCCACTTTACCATCACTTAGCATTTTACAAGCCTTATAACCAAAATCAGGATAATCGCAACTGTCTAATGTATTTGTACCACAATCAATAACGTCATAGCCCTCTTTGATTAGAAACTCTTTTAAGCGAGTTTTTAACACTAAAGCGCCATGATCGCAAGCAATTGAAATTTTCATCATTTAAACTCCTTTCTAATACAAATTATAACATAAAGCAACAGTCATTTAAATAAAAAACTTCTTAATTAATCTACAAATAAATACATAAAAAGGAATTAAGATTGGTAATCCTTTTTATTCGGTATGTCCTATAAATTCCTCAATAGGATAGAGAAAAGTTTTATTTAACTTTTACCTCCCATTACACCGTACGTACGGGTCTCGTATACGGCGCTACATTTATATTTTACACAAACTATTGAGATAATATTCGAAAGGGAGAACCAATCCGGGTCTTCCTTTCTTTTTGTTTGGGGTAGCCAATAGTTTTGGACTAATCATAAAGTTTATGACATCTCCATTGCTTTTAGCGTACCAACCTCTTCTAGAGTTTGCTACCTTGTATATGGATTCTTCATCGAAACCTAATTTGAATGTCTTATTTATTTTTGTAAGGTTTCTATAGATTGTTTTTATATTTTTCCATTGTTTTAGAATAATACACCTAATCTTGTGCCTTAGCCATTCTCCAAATATTTTCATTTTCACTCTCATTTTACCAATGCGAAAATAGTTAATCCAACCAATTACGATTTGGTTTACCTTAGTAAATGTTTCTCCCAGTGTTCTTGCGACTGCGTGTCTCCTTGATAAAACCTTTTTGATTTTCTCGTATAGTTTCTTAACTCTATCATCACTTGGTTTCGGTTTCCAACCTTCTATTTCACTGTTCTTTAGGAATGTAAATCCTAGAAAGTTACTCTTTGTTGGTCTTACAACCTTTGTTTTGGTAGCTGATACTTTTAAGAAAAGTTTTCTTTCCAACCGCTTAATTTACCGTTTTGGGTTTACTTTTGTCTTCGGACTTCATTTTGTTATGAAACCTTATCCACCATTTGGTCTCATTAAGTTTGTGTTCGTAGGCTCGAAATTTTGCTACATGCTTCATTCATCTAATAACATTGGTAATCCTTTTTATTCGGTGTGTCCTATACGACTATAAAATAATCGGTGTGT
>JAHHSV010000010.1 GCA_020025015.1 Anaeroplasmataceae bacterium | reverse complement strand
TGTGTATTTCGGCCAAAACAGACCACCCATCTCGGCTAATGTAGGCCACTGATGTCGGCGTAAACAGGCCACCTATATCGGCAATTGTAGTCCACACTAGTTAGCTTTATTGACACAGTAAAATTACCACTTTAAACTAAAGGTATAATAAAGTTTAGAGGTGGTATTATGGCAAGGAGTTTAACAGTGAATTTTATAAGAGAAATTTTAAGGATGACCGAAATTCTTGGTTTATCTCAAAGAGAGACAGCTAAAGCTGTAAATAAGAGTAGAGATGCAGTATCTAATGTTATGAAGATGGCCAAAGCTAACAATATAACGTATTCAATAGTTAAGGATATGAAGGATGATGAGCTTAAAGCTTTGATATATCCTAATTCTAATCCCTATAGGGATGTACCAGAACCTGATTTAGAATATATTGATAAACAAATAAAGACTCATAGACATATGACTATGACTATTCTTCATGAGGAATATTTGAAACAAAATCCTAATGGTCTTAAATATACTCAGTTTTGCGAAAGATATAGAAGCTATATAAAAACTAGAAATATAAGTATGCATGTGGAACGTAAAGCTGGAGAAAGTATGTATATAGACTGGGTTGGCGATAAGCTAAAGTTTAAAGATAAGTATGGTAATGATTGTGTAGCTTGCTTTCTTGTTACTACATTAGGTAGAAGTGATTACCCATATGTAGAAGCTTTCCCTAATCAAACAAAGGAATCCTTCAAACAAGGTGTAATCCATGCTTTAGAATATTATGGTGGTGTGCCTAAAATAATGGTACCAGATAATGATAAAGCTGCTGTTGCTAAGGCATCTAAATACGATGTACTTCTAAACAGCTCGTTTGAAGAGCTTTGTGAATATTACGGATGTGTATGTATACCAGCTAGAGTTAGAAAGCCTAAGGACAAGCCTACTGTAGAAAAGGCTGTATTTGATGCAGTTGAAAGATATATTATGCTTAAGATTAGAAATATGGAATTTCATTCTATTCCTGAAATAAATAGGGAGGTTAAAAAAATCTTAAGGACTTTGTTAATAAACCATTCCAAAAAAAGGAAGGCTCACGTCAAAGTGTGTTTGATAATGAGGATAAACCTGCATTAAATCCACTTCCAAAGTTCAGATATGAAATTATTAGTACTGCTAGAGCTAAGGTTAATATTGATTATCACATTGAATATGATCATAAATATTATAGCGTTCCATATCAGTATATCGGTCAGTATGTTGATGTTAAGGCTCGACTATTAACTATCGAAATATGGTTTAATAATGAAAGAATATGCACTCACCAGCGCTCATATAAGAATTTATACACTACTGAAGTTCAACATATGCCTGATAAGCATAAGGCATATAATAATATAAATCAACAAACCTTTAAAAAATGGGCTTCTTCAATTTCACCAGACCTATTAGAATTTATGAATGGTATGTTTAATGGTGTAAATGTTGAACAGGTAAAGTATAGAGGTTGCCTTGGTATCCAAAAGCTATCAAGAACTAATTTAGATGTTTTATTAGAATCAGTTAGGTATTGTAATAAAAATAAAATTTATAGTTTTAAAGCAGTAAATGAAGTTTTCAAAAAAATCATATCTAAGCCTAAAACTACTGATGAAACACCTATTAAAAATGATAATCTAAGAGGCGGAAAATATTATAGTGAGGAAGTTAATTATGAACAATGAAAATATCAATAAGCTTAAAAGCTTAAATTTAACTAACATGGCTCGTTATTATTCTGATTTTGCTGATAGTACTGAATTCTTAGACTTAAGCTTTGATGAAAAGCTAGCTTTATTAATTGATTATGAAATCAATGCTAGAAATAATAAAAGAATTATGAAATTAGCTAAATCAGCTAATTTCAAAATCAAGCCAGATTTATCAACCATTGATTATAGTAGCGAACGAAATTTAAGTAAAGAAATGGTTGCTAGCTTAAGTGCTGGAATATGGATATCCAAAGGATTTAATCTAGTAATCACAGGTGCTACTGGAACCGGAAAAACATACCTGGCATCAAGCCTTGGATATAGAGCTTGCATGCTTAATTATAAGGTGTCTTATGTAAGATTACCAAGACTTATGCTTGATATCAATATGGCAAAAGATGATGGAACCTATAATAGGCTAATGAATAAATATAAAAGAGTTGACCTTCTAATAATTGATGACTTTGGTCTTGCTAAATTGACTGCGGCCGAGACCAGAGACTTCTTAGAACTTATTGAGGATAGAAACACTATCAAGTCTTGTTTAATCTTATCTCAACTACCAATATCAAATTGGTATGATATATTCTTCGATCCAACTTTGGCAGATGCCATCATGGATAGGTTATCTACTAATTCATATAAAATTGAACTAGAAGGTCCTTCAAAGAGAAGAAAGTCGCTTGAAGATATTGAAAAATAAAGATGTTTATATTACTATGATTTTAAGTTAATAAAGCTATCCAAAGGATACCTTGCCTAGCGGCACTTTTTGCCTTCGGCATTTATGGCTTCGCCTCTTGGCCTACTGGCCTACAATGTCCGAGAACCCTGGCCTGGTTTATCCGAAATAGACACTTAAGTAAGCTATATAGAAATAATAGGCTTAATACAAGGTTAGGTATTAAGCCTATTTTTATTAGTTTGATTTAATTTTAAAAAACTAAAAACGTTTTTATTGACTTCTAAAAAAATAAGGCTTATAATATACTTAATCGATTAAGTGAAACGCTTACATTGAACAAAAAAATAAAATATGAGGTGAAAGTATGAAAAAAATGAAGTTTTTTAGTCTTACATTAGCTGTATTATTAGCGGCGTTTACTCTTTTCTCATGTACAAAGGATGATTCAAATTCTGAACCAACTAAGGAAACAGTAGACGTTACCTTCTATGATGGAGAGAATGTTTTAAAGACTGAAAAGGTTGAAAAGGGTGGAAAAGCAACTAACTTCACACCTGAAAAGGCAGAGTATGATTTTACTGGCTGGTATGCAACTCCAAACTATGTTCATAAGTTTGATTTTGAAGCAGCTATTAATAAACCAACAAAGGTATTTGGTTTATTTTCTAAGTCAGTTCAACCAGTTGATACGAGAGAGTACTATTTAGTTGGTAGTGGTCTTAGCTCATTATTACATAAGAGTAATTGGGGTAAGGTTTATGATGATTCTTTAAAGATGACTAAGTCAGAGGATAAGAATGAATATACATTTACTACTAATCTATTTAAGGATGATCAATTCCAATTTTCAATGCAAGGCTGGAATAATCAAAGAGGCTTTGGTTATTTAGAAAAAACAGCCTTAGCTGATGGGACAGAAGTATTCGCATCTTCACAAACTATTGGTGATAATTCATCATTAAGAGTTAATATTAAGGTATTATTAGATGGAAACTATACATTTACATTAAAAACTCATCCAGCCGATGATACCTATGAAGCTAATCACCCTTCATACACAGAAGAAAACAAGGAAGCATTCAATATTAATTATAATGATCGACTTACTTGGGTTCGTAATGGTGATTCAACAGAAGAAAAGCAAACTACAATTACTGAATACTATATTAAGGGTGCAGGAATTACTAATTGGCAAAATATGTATAACGCAAGCACAAAATTTGCTGTAGCTGATGGAAAAGCTAAATTATCAGTATATTTAAAGGCTAACGAGGAATTTATGTTTGTTTCAACAGTTAAGATTGGTGAAGAGCCAGCTAAGGATGGAACAGAATTTATTTTTGGTAATCAATTAGATGATGCTTCTAAGGATTTATTTACAATAAGAGCTGATGGTAAAAATATGACAACTAAGAAGGCTGGTACCTATACATTTACCTTTGATTTAGCTTCGAAGAAATTAAATGCTACATTAGATGACGCAAAGACACCTGTAGCAGCTGATTATTATATTGATGGTACATTTGGTGATGAAGAAGCATGGAAGGGCTATTGCTTCAATGCTAAGTATAAATTAGCTGAAAATAAGGGTAAATTTACTATTTCTAATGTTTCTATGAAGAAGGATTCAGAATTTATTATTCAAGCCTTCAAGGAAGGCGCTACTAGCCGTGGTGAATGGGGAACTGATACTTATACTGGCTTAGGCTCTTACAATTTTACATATGCAAATGGCGCTGGTGAAAACTTTAGTGCTGTTGGTGGAGGTAACAATAATATTAAGGTTTTAGTTGCAGGTGCTTATGATATTACCTTTGATCCATATTCAAAGATTATTACAATAGCTGCTCATACTGAATCTAATGATACTCTAGATATCTATATTAAGGGTAATGAGGTTAATGGCTGGAAGCATGAATTCAAGGAAGAATATAGAATGAAAATTAATGCTGCTGAAACTCAATATGAATTAGAAATTACAGTTACAGCATCTTCAGAATTTGGTTTAGAGATTCATCAAAAGGGTGAAACTACTGGCTATGGCACATTCGTTAATACTAGCAAGATGGGCCAATTAGGTGATGCTAATGAGCTATTTGGTACTACTGGTAATTTCAAGTGTACAACTCCAGGAACCTACAAGGTGGTTTACAATATTGCAACTGAAACAGTTGATTTCTTTAGGGTTGTAAAATAAAAAAATAGGGTACCAAAAAGGTGCCCTTTATAACTAAATTTTATAATTATGAACATCGTAGGGCTCGTGGCTTAGAGCTAATTCAATACATTTAGCTACTTGCTTACATTTAAGCTCTATGATGTTTTGATTATAATAAATATTATGCGTATTAGAATCTAACAAGGTATTTACTACATCGTTAATTGTTAGAATATTTTTCTCAGTGACTTTAGTTAAATCATTTGAATCATTGAGAAAGATAACCTTATTAAAGGTGTTTTCTATTTCTCTTTCAACAGAAGAATCAATTGGTTTTAGGGAAACAAAGGTATAGTCAGAGTTAAAGTAACTATCAGCGTTTTCCTTAAGATTAGCATAATCAATATTAACCTGGAAGAACAATGGGTCATTAATATTGCTATCTAGAGCAATTAATGGAACGTAGTTCTGGTTACCTATTTCATAGAAGGTTTCCTTAGAAACGTTATAGGTGATTATGGCATCGACATTGTTGAAATTTTTTAAAGGCTTAGTTTCAAAAACAAGCTCATAGGATTTAGAAAATACACCAAATAATTTTTCTAATATTAACATATATTCAGCCTTATATAGCGGATTAATACCATCTGAATAAACAGCAATTAGCTTTGAATTTGGAGCCATACGTAAGCTCTTAGCATAGACACTAGGCTTATAATTTAGCATATTTACAACCTGCCAAATTTTTTGTCTAGTAGCTTCACTGATTGATTGGTCCTTATTGTTATTTATAACGTATGATACTGTTGCTGCAGATACTCCCGCTTCTTTAGCTACATCTTTTATAGTTACGTTTGTTTTTTTCATAGAAGAATTGTAGCACTATTAAAAATAAATGTCAACAAAGCATAAAATGAGGTGTTATTATGATAGAATATGCAATATTACATTATCCAGAATCTAAATATTGCTATGCCAAAAATACAAGAGAATTAGCTTTAAGAATTCGCATTGCTAAAGAGGATTTTCCTAAAATTTTTGTAATTTATGGTGGAAAATATGAATTTGCTTTAAAGCAATTAGAGCACGAAATGGAAAGGACCTATGAGGATAGGCTTTACGCTTATTACACGGTCAGCTTAAAGCTTAATGACCCACGTGTTGTTTATATTTTTAAAATAGTTGAAGATAATAAAATCTATTATTTTTCTGAGGATGGTTTAAGTAAGGAATACGACTTCAGTCTAAGCTTCTATAATTGCTTCCAATATTCATATCTAAATGCTTGTGACATTTTAGAAACAGTAGAATGGATGAAAGAGGCTGTTTTTTATCAAATATTTGTCGATAGATTCCTTATGGGAAATGAAAAAAAGGATAAGAGCTATATTAATCTAGAATGGGGCAGTAAGCCTAATCCTAAAAGCTTTGCTGGAGGAGATCTAGAGGGGATAATTACTAAGCTTGATTATATAAAATCCTTAGGTGTGAATGTAATTTATTTAACTCCAATCTTTAAATCTATTTCAAATCATAAGTATGATATTAGTAATTATTATGAAGTAGATGAAATGTTTGGCAATAAGAAGGTCTTAAAAGAGCTTGTTAAGGAATGCCACAAAAGAAAAATTAGATTGATTTTAGATGCTGTATTTAATCATACAAGTGAAAATTTACAGGAATTTCAGGATGTTAAGCTAAAGAAGCATGAATCCAAATATTATGATTGGTTTATTGTTAATAGTGATGAGCCATTTACCTATGAGTGCTTTGCTTCTTGTCAATATATGCCTAAGTTTAATACTTCAAATGAAGATGTTGAAAACTACTTAATTAATATAGGCTGCTATTGGATTAAGGAATTTGATATTGATGGTTGGCGTTTAGATGTCTCAGATGAGGTTTCTCATAGATTCTGGCGAAAGTTTAGAGAGGCAATCAAGAATACCAAGAGGGACGCTGTTTTAATTGGAGAAAATTGGCATGATGCAAATGTCTATTTGCAGGGCGACCAATACGATAGTATAATGAATTACGCTTTTACAAAATCTGCTTTAGATTTTTATGCGTTTCAAAAGCTTGATGCTAAGGAATTAGCAAATAAGCTTAATTCACTGTTGGTTAGAAACTCTGATCAGGTTAACACAATGATGCTTAATTTATTAGATAGCCATGATACCTTAAGATTTTATACTGAGGTTAAGAAGAATGATAATAAATTAATGAGTGCTCTAGCCTTACTATTTATGTATCCAGGTGTACCTTGCATCTATTATGGTACAGAAAATAAAATGGAGGGTGGCTACGATCCAGATTCAAGAAGAACAATGGATTGGTCTTTAGAAAATAAAAATTTAGATATTAAGGATTTAATTAGAAGCTTAGCTAGCCTTAAAAAGGAAATTAGGGATAGTGAAGCTAGAATATATGCTTTAGATGATCTATTATATATCGAAAGATATCATGATTATAAAAAGTGGATTTTAGTTATTAATAATACAAAAGAAAAGAAGATTGTAGCTATTAATAAATTAATTGCTTCTAATAATTATGAAGGAAATATTTTAAAGCCTAATGGCTTTGTTATTACAAAAATCAAGTAAGGAAGTGAAGGTATGGGGAAAACATTAACTGCCGTTTTAGTTCACATATTATTAGTTGTAGCTGTAATAGTTGGTATGGGAACCTTGGGAATTTTAGCAAATGATCAGGAAAAAACTACAGAAAAATTCACGGGTGAGCTAGAAAGAAATGTAACTATTAGAGTTCTTGAAAATGATACAGCTAAGCAACAGGGCTATTTAAAATATATTTTAGATGCTTTTAATGAGCAATATAAGGAATATGGTATTGAAGTGGTGGATGCTAATATGGGCGAATATACCGATTTAGAGCTTCAAGGACCATATGGCTATGGACCTGATATAGTTTTCCAGGCTAATGATACAATTATGAAATATGTCGATGGTAAGCATGTCTTACCACTACCTACTAAAATGCTAGATTGCTATAGCGTAGTAGATGAAAAGGCTTGGTCTGCTTATAAGCAAACAGTTAATAATCAAAGCTATACCTTTGGTGTACCAGTAAACATTCAGCAGCCATTATTATATTATCGTGAGGATATGCTTCCTGAAGATTGGAAGGAAAATTGGGATGATGATAAGAATAATGTTCCTGATATGATTGAAAATTGGACAGATTTATATCGTTATTCAAAGCATATTAGAAAAACTAGCAATGGCAAGAAATTTGGCTATATGAAATCCTTAAATGATGGCTATTTCGCTTCTGGCTATTATTTAAGCTATGGTGGTTATGTCTTTGGTGGCGAGGATAGTAGAGATACTAGTGATATTGGCTTTAGTAAGGGTGAAAGCTACAAGGGTGCAAGAATAATTCGCCAATTAGCTTCAGTTATGAATTTAGAGTGTACGGAAGATACAATCACTAAAAATTCTTATAGTAAAATTGCTGATGGTACCTATTTTGCCACTATGACAACGCCAGATGTACTTGGCCTATTTAGAGCAGAATTAGCTTTACAATATGAAAAAGAGGGCTATTCTAAATTAGATGCGCAAAATATGGCTATTGAAAACATTAAAACAGTAAATGTACCAAAGCTTCCAGTAAGTGGTAATTTAGAGGATGAAAGCCAAGGAATGAAGGATATGACAGTTATGGGTGGTGTTAATGGCTATGCTATTAGCTCCTATACTGAGTCTCCTAATGCTTGTCTTGCCTTCGTAAATTTTGCAACATCCTATGCTTCAATTCTAAAGAGAAATGAATTGCTAGGAATTTCTCCAGCTCGTATTGATGTTGCAGAAAAGCTTGGTGGCTTAAATAGTATTATTAACAATAATTTAAAAAATGGCACCAATTATATTATGCCAAGTGTTAGAGCATTAGCTCAGGTATGGACACCACTACAAACCTTTTGTGCTACCTTAGCTGATGATGTTTTAAAGGATAAAAATAAGTATGTAACCGATGAAGCATTGCTTCAAGGCCTTAAAAAGGTTGATAAGCAAATCTACGATGCTATTCATACTTTAGCTGGTTAGGAGGATATTATGAAAAAAATAAAAGAATTTTTTAAAAATATTCCTTCTCGCTTAAAAAATCGCTTTAAGGGAGCGAAGGAAATCCTTACCCAAGGAAATGGTAAGGTTTGTGCCTCAATGATTATAATGGGCTCAGGTCAGCTTATGTATAAGCAATGGGCTAAGGGTATTATGTTTTTAATGCTTCAAATTGCCTTTATTGTTTATTTTATTTTGACTGGTGCAACGGATATCTTTGGCTTCTTTACCTTAGGTAGTAGGGTAAGTAATCCTTGGTATGGAATTGAGGGAGATAACTCAGTTGTAATGCTAATTATGGGTGTTATGGCGTTTTTAGTATTAATTTTCTATTTTATGATTTATGTTTCTAATATTAAGGATGCCTATAAAATTCAATGTGCAGTTGATACTGGTAAAAAGCCTTTAACCTTTAAGGAAGAGTTAAGGTCATTATTAGATAGTAAATTTTATAAGACAGCTTTATTCTTGCCAATTATTGGTGTTTTTGTCTTTAGTATTTTACCAATAATATTTATGATTTTAATTGCCTTCACCAATTATGGTGGAGATATTGTACCTCCAGCTTTGGTTGATTGGGTAGGACTTAAAAACTTTGCAAAGATTTTATCCTTAGGACAATTTGCGCCAACCTTCTTCAAAATATTTGGTTGGAATATGCTATGGGCTATCTTAGCAACAGCCTTAAATTATTTTGCTGGTTTAGGCTTGGCCTTATTATTAAATAAAAAATGCGTAAAAGGTAAGGTGTTCTGGCGAGCATTTCCAATTTTAGCCTATGCAATTCCAGGCTTTATCACCTTGTTGGGCTTTAAGTATATGTTCTCTTATGGTGGCCCAATTAATTATTACATCCAGCAAGCAGGAGGAGAAGCAATTGGATTTTTAGATATTAATGCGAAGTGGCCTGCTAGATTAATAGGTCTTTTAGTAAATGCTTGGATTAGTGTACCTTCAACAATGCTTTTAGCAACAGGTATTTTATCTAATTTAAATAATGATTTATTTGAAGCCGCAAGAGTAGATGGCGCAAGCAATTGGAAGCAGTTTACTAAGCTAACCCTACCTTATGTTTTATTTGCGACAACTCCAGTTTTAATCTCGCAATTTATTGGTAACTTCAATAATTTTGGTATTTTCTATTTCCTAAGAGGGGGAATTTATATTGATGGTTATTTCTTAGCAAGTGATACCGATCTATTGATTAACTGGTTATATAATATGTCAATTGATAATAACTATTATTCAATTGGTGCAGCGATAAGCTTAGTAATATTTATAATAACCTCGATAATATCATTAACTGTTTATGTATTATCACCATCATATAGACAGGAGGAAACATTCAGATGAAAAATGAGTATAGTAAAGCTAGAAAAAATAAGCTTAAAAAAGCTATCAACATTTTAATAACCTATACATTACTAATTGTAATTGCTTTTGTCTTTTTCTTTCCATGCCTATGGTTAATTTTAGCTTCATTTTCTAAGTCTGGTTCAATCTATTCCTTTGATGGTTTTTTCCCAACTGAGTATGGCTTAGATTCATTTAGTAAGCTATTTACGGATACAGTTATGTATAATTATCCAAGATGGTTTTTAAATACCTTATTTATAGCAGTAATGAGCTGCTTATTAGGAACCTTCCTAACAATTTTAACGGCCTACTGCATGTCTAGATTTAGATTTAAAAGCCGTAAGCATATGATGAAGGTTACTTTAGTTTTAGGAATGTTCCCATCATTTATGGGTACAATTGCTGTTTATTTATTAATGACACAATTTCATTTAGTAAATCAGCATTGGGGTTTAATTTTGATTTATGCTGCTCAGGCTCCAATGGGCTATATGGTGCAAAAGGGCTTCTTTGATACAGTACCTTATTCAATAGATGAAGCTGCAAGAATCGATGGGGCTTCGAATTTTCAGGTATTTACAAAATTTATTTTACCATTATCAAAGCCAATTTTAGTTTATACAGCCCTAACCTCATTTACTTGGCCTTGGAGTGACTTTATTTTACCAAAGCTATTATTACAGGATAAAAATCTATATACAGTTTCGGTAGGCTTGATGAGCTTAAGCGAAACAGAATTTAGTAGATTTGCGGCTGGCTCAATATTTATCGCAATTCCAATTATCGTTTTATATTTCTGCTTAGTAAAATATATGATTAATGGAATGTCAGCCGGTGCGGTTAAGGAATAGGAGGATTTATTATGGCTAATTTAAGCTTAAAACATATTTATAAGGTTTATCCTAACGGAACTAAAGCTGTAAATGACTTTAATATGACAATTGATGATAAGGAGTTTGTCGTTTTGGTTGGTCCATCAGGCTGTGGTAAATCGACAACACTGCGTATGATTGCGGGTCTAGAGGAAATTACAACTGGTGAATTGAAAATTGGTGATTCAATCGTAAATGATATGGAGCCTAAGGAAAGAGATATTGCGATGGTTTTCCAAAATTATGCTTTATATCCTCATATGACAATTTATGAAAATATCGCCTTTGGCTTACAAATGCGTCATGTTGATAAAGATGAAATTGATAGAAGAGTAAAAGAGGCTGCTAAGACCTTAGGTATTACTGATTATTTATATAAAAAGCCTAAGGAAATGTCAGGTGGACAGCGTCAAAGGGTTGCCTTAGGACGTGCGATTGTAAGAGAGCCTAAGGTAATGCTTTTAGATGAGCCACTATCTAATCTTGATGCTAAGCTACGTACTCAAATGCGTAGTGAGATAGTTAAGCTTCATAAAAAGCTTGCTACAACCTTTATTTATGTTACACATGATCAGGTTGAGGCTATGACAATGGGTACAAGAATTGTTGTTATGAAGGATGGCTTCATTAAGCAAATTGATACGCCTAAGAATTTGTACAAGTATCCAGAAAATAAATTTGTTGCAGGCTTTATCGGTACTCCTCAAATGAATTTCTTTAACGGCGTAATTGAAAAGAAGGAAAATGATTTAATTATTACCTTTACTGATAGTAATAATTCAATTAAGGTTCCTTTTGATTTAATGATGAAGGTAAAAAGTGAATATTTAGATGGCAAGAAGCCAATTATTATTGGTATAAGGGCTGAGGATCTAAAACCAACTAAAGCGGAAACTGGCATTAAGGTAAGAGTATCTCATACCGAAGAATTAGGTACAGAAACCTTAATTTATGCTGATATGAATTTAGAAAATGACGATTTTGCTGAAGCAAACACAAAGGTTATTTTAAAGGATACTGGCTTTAAGGAATATGAAACAGATGGAATCTATAATGTTAAAATCAATGAATTAGGAATTCATCTTTTTGATAAGGAAACTGAAATAAGTATTTTACCAAGAATTCCTGAATTTAACACCTATAGCGGAAGCATTAATAATTGTAATTTAGAGGCTTTAAATACAAGTTTTAAGCTACCAAAGGCCTTAGAAAGCTTAAATGGTTTATGTGAGGTTAAAATTCCACCTAGGGCTATTCTTGCTGGTAATGATTTAATCTGCAAGGTTAAGGGTAGTGAATTTATTAATGGTAAGTATTTAATTAATTTAGACGCAAATGGCTATAATATGTATGCTTTAAGGGATGAGGATGTTAAAGAAGAAACCTTATCAATTACCTTTGATTATAAGCTTTTAAGCTTTAATGTAGCTGGCAAGGAATATAAGCCAATGCCACTTATAAATGGTATAGCTGGTACCTTTGTTATGCATGAGGTTAAGGAAGAGGCTTTAATTAATGGAAAGGCTAAAAAGAAAAAGGTTCCCTATTATTCTTTAGCAATTGACAACACCCTATTACCTGCTTCAGCCCTAACGGCTAAGAAGATGTGCTTAGCTTTACCTGGTCGAGAAGTATTTAATACACCATTTAGATATGAGTGGTCACCATATGATTTAGAAATTGCTGATACAGGTCTTGATGCAGAGGTTTTAGATATAATTGATTATGGTAAGGAAAAGTTTTTAAAGCTAGCTATTGCTTCTGAAGTCTTCTTTGTTAAAACTAATAAGGAATACAGCGGAAAAGTAAAGGTTAGACCAATGCCTGAAAGCACTAGTGTTGTAGAACTAAAGAGAAATATTAGAATAGTTTAATTATTATTTTTGTTTGGCTTGCAATTTTTTAAAAATTAGGCAAGTTGATTTATAATTGCTTTAAAAAGTAGCTTTATACTTTTTAAATACCTCCTTAAGGTATCCTTCCTTTAAGGATGCCTTGAATTTTTTTCATTATCTATATTTAAACGGGCAAATAATTATATGGGTAATGTTTTTTTCGGAAAGCTTTGATTATTTTATCAGGGCTTTTTTTAATGTTTAACATGAAGGTATTATTAATTAATGGAAGCCATAACGAGTTTGGCTGTACCGATACAGCCTTAGATATTATTTATAAAAAGCTTTTAGAGGAAGGAATTGAAACAAAAATTATCTGGATTGGTAAGGCTGCAGTTAAGGATTTTAATTGTGAATTTAAAGCAGATGATATTGTTAATGTCATTGGTAAAAAGCTGAAAAAAGCCGATGGCTTAATTGTGAGTGGCACTAGCCTGGTATAGCCATCCTATAGGTAGATTATTATGCGTTTCAGAACGCCATTCGACTGAATATAGAGAGCTTCTAGCCTATAAGTCTATCGTCACTATTATGTCTACGCGTAATACTGGTCGGACTTTCACTAATGATGTAATTACTAAGTGTTTTAGTATTAATAATATGCCAATTGGCACCTCAAGCTATTGTAATATGGTGCTTGGCTCTAATCCTAGTGAGGTTTTAGCAGATTAAGAGGCTGTTGCAACTATGCAAAAGCTAGAAAGTGGATATTAAAGCCAATTGCTAAAGGTAATATAGCTAATCATACATCAGTAGTAAAACACACTAATTTCCACCACTAATTTAAAAGGAGTTTTTATGCTTTAGTTAGAAGAATTAGATAAGAATAATTATGAAGAGATAAGTAAGCTTAAAATAAGTAAGGAACAAAAGTATTGTCAAGGGAGGCAATGTAAACTAGCAGAAGGAAAATACCTTTTTAAGAATATATGAAATCAAGAAGTGTTGGGACTTTACCGACGTTATAGCCTTTGCTCGTTTGGATAGCTATTTAACAACTTCCATCGAAGAAAGACTAACCTGGTTTGATTAATTATTTTTGGATGTGCATTATAACCATCTTGGCTATCTTAAAGAGTCGGTACGAATGAATATGGAAAAGATCAAGAAACTATATAATCCTTAATTAATTTTACTTAGTTGAAGAAATGATATCCACGGTCAATTAAGCTTAAGGAGCTAGATTTTATCGCAATAGACTATATTTATGCTGAAACTGATGAATTAAGTAAGAAAAGGAAAGCTTTCCATCCTACAAATGGATTTATGATGTATAAAAATGTTTAATATATAGAAAAATACATTGTTTTTGTATATTTATGGACATAAAAGGTTAAAAGTGCGACATTATTAGGGGAAAAATCATTTTTTCTATGTTATAAAAACGTTTTCATTTTTGTCTTTTTTTCAGATAATGTATAATTAATATGTAGAATAATCCTACATATAGTTACTACATGAGGTTTACAATGAATAAAAAGTTAAGAGTTACAGAAATTTTTGCAATCCTGCTTGGGGCTATTATTGGTTGGGGTTGCTTTATGCTTCCAGGGGAAAAGTTTTTACCAAATTCGGGAGTGTTTAACACATCGATAGGTTTGTTTTTAGGTACTATGTCAATCATAGTAATTGAGCGAAGCTATCGTTTTATGATGCAAAAGAATATTAATGAGGGTGGAGAGTTTAGTTACATCTTACAATTTTTAGGAAAGAAAAACGCTTTTATTGTTGGCTGGTTTTTAGCGCTAGCTTATATTAGCTTGATTCCTTTAAATGCAATAGCCTTTCCATTAGTATTTGATAAGCTAAGCCCAGGTTGCTTGGATTTTGGTTATTTATATACGATTGCTGGTCAGGACATTTATGTTGGTCAGATTTTAGTATCGTTAATTATCATATTATTTTTTATGTATTTTAATATTAGGGGAGTTAAACAATCAGGAACTGTCCAATTTGTTATAATTAGTGCTCTAGTTATTTGCTCCATCTCAGTTGTAATAGGTATGCTTTTTACAGCTGATTTAGATAAGTTTTATCATGGCTACGTTGAAAACTATCATTTTGATTTTGGTGAAATTGCTCAGGTTTTTGCTATAACGCCATTTTTATTTATTGGCTTTGATGCAATTCCTCAATTAGTTAATGATATGAATATTTCAAGAAGAAAAGCCTCAAATATTGCTTTAATAACCTTAATTATTGGTATGTCTACATACATACTTTTAAATTTTGCAACTGCTTTAGCTTTTACTCCGGAAGAATTAAATGGTGTTAAGTGGGCTTTGGGCGAAGGTGTCATGAAATATTTAGGCTATGGTGGCTTTATCCTATTAATTATTGCTCTTGGTGGAGCAGTTAGTGGAGGAATTAATGGCTTTATGATTTGTTCATCAAAACTATTAAGTTCAATGTCAAAGGCTGAAATATTACCTAAGTTTTTACAGCATAAGTCAAAGCATAATACTAACATTTATATAATTTTAATAGTTTCATTAATAGGCTTTATAGCTTGCTTCTTTGGTAGAAACGTTGTTATATGGATTGTAGATATGTGTTCGTTTGGCGCGGCAATAACTTACTTTTATGTTTGCCTTACAACATTTAGATTAAGTGAGAAGAAGTCGGAAAAAATTTATTCGCTTTTCGGCTTAGTCTTTAGTTTAATCTTTTGTTTATTATTAATAATTCCTTATTCTCCAGCTTTCTTAAGTAAATATGCTTTGATTTTCTTGGGAGTTTGGATAGGGATTGGAACAATTTTCTTTATTAGACTTTTAATAAAGGAAAAACATGAAAAAATGGTAAAGAATATTTGATAATATTCTCAATAAAATTATAAGGAAGGAATTAGTTTATGAAAATTTTAATTATCGGTGGTGTTGCTGGCGGTGCTTCAACAGCAGCCCGTATTAGAAGACTTGATGAGCAGGCTCAAATTGTTATGTTCGAAAAAGGTCCTCATGTATCATTCTCAAATTGCTGCTTACCATATAGATTAAGTAGCCAAATTAAGGAGTATGATGACTTAATTTTAATGAATCCAACAGTATTTAAGAATCAATATAATATTGATGCTAGAGTAAATAATGAGGTTGTTAAAATTAATCGTGAAGCAAAAACTGTTACAGTTAAAAACGTTTTAACTAATGAAGAGTATGAAGAATCATATGATAGATTAGTTGTTTCTCCAGGTGCAAATGCTATAGTCCCACCTATTAAGGGTATTGAGAACGCTAATACATTCATTGTTAAAAATGTTGTAGATGTAACAAAGCTTAATGAATTTATTATCAATAACAGCTGCAAGAATGTTACAGTAGTTGGTGGTGGTTTCATTGGTTGTGAAACTGCAGAAAACTTAAAGGAAGCTGGCTACAATGTAACATTAGTAGAAGCTTTACCTCAAATTATGAAGCCGTTCGACTATGATATGGTTCAAATTCTTCATAAGGAAATGCATGACAATGGTATTAATTTAGTTTTAGGAGACAAGGTTTGTGAATTTATCGGCTCTGATGTTAAATTGGAATCTGGTCGTGTAGTTGAAAGTGATGCTGTAGTATTAGCTATCGGTGTTACACCAGACACTAAGCTATGCCTCCAAGCTGGTTTAGAATTAACTGAAAGAGGCGCAATTGTAGTTGATCATAACTATAGAACTAGTGATCCATCAATTTATGCAGTTGGTGATGCCATTCAAGTATTCAACGCTTTAACTCATAAACCTCAACAATTACCATTAGCTGGTCCTGCTCAAAAGCAAGCTCGTCAAGCTGCTGATTCAATCTATGGTAGAACAGTACGTAATACTGGTTACATTGGCTCAAGCTGTATTAAGGTATTTAGCTATAATGCTGCTTCAACTGGTTTAACCTGTAGAGATTGTGAGGCTCAAGGCTTACAATATGATTATGTATATGTAATTCCACAGGATAAGGTTGGTATTATGCCAGGTGCAGTTCCTATGCATTACAAATTAATTTACGAAGTACCTACTGGTAGAGTACTTGGCTGTCAAGCAATTAGTAAGGGTGATGCAACTAAGCGTGTGGATATAGTTGCTACCTTAATTAAGTTTGGTGGTACAATAGATGATTTACGTGATTTAGAGCTTTGCTATGCACCTCCATTTGGTACAGCTAAGGATGCAGGAAACCATGCTGCATTAGTTGCTGAAAACCTAATGAATGGTATGTTCAAGCAAGTTCATGTAAACGAAGCTAGAAAGCTATGGGAAGAAGGAGCATACATTATTGATGTTCGTGAAGAAAATGAATACGAATTATCTCATATTAAGGGTGCTCATAACATTCCATTAAGTCAATTACGTGACAGATTATCTGAAATTCCACATGATAAAAATGTTTATTTACATTGCCGTAGTTCACAAAGAAGCTACAACGCATGCCGTTGCTTAATTCAAAATGGCTTTACAAACGTTTATAACATTTCAGGAAGCTACTTGGGAATTTCGTTCAATGAATATTTCAATGATGTTACTTTAAATAGAGAATCAATGTTAACAGATTATAATTTTAATTAAAATTTTAGAGGGGGTAAGTATTTATGAAATTTTTTGAAAAATATGGCGTTAGCAGAAGTGTTCAATTTCTAGTTGGCGTTTTAATTTTAGCATTAATGATTATTTTAGGCGCAAGCTTATGGCCAGATGCTGAAGCACCTAGATTAATGTTTAGAATGTTTGTTGGTTTAAGTATTGGTTATGCTTTAAGCCGTGCAGCTATGGGTTTTGCTGGTACAGTTAATAGAGCCTATACAACAGGTTCTACAAAACTAATGAAGGCAATTGCTGTATTATTTATTTTTGGTGGTATCGCTACATTCGTAGCAGTTATGGGTGGCGTTTTAACTCCAGATAAATTACCTGGTAACACTTTAAACTGGGGTTTATTAATCGGTGCTACATTATTTGGCTTTGGTATGTCATTTGGTGTATGCTGTGCATCTGGTGTTTTAACTGACTTAGCTGATAGCCCATTAAGAGCTTTAGTGGTATTATTTTTCTTCTGTATGGGTGGTTTCTTAGGTGTAGCTTTAGTTAACCAAGACTGGATGAAGTGGTATGCAGAGCCAATCTTTGGACTTGAGGCTTTAGGAAACAAGGCTAATTTAAACTTTGCAACTTGGTTTAACTGGGATGGCACAAATGGAGCTTTAGGTGCATTAATTTTAACTATAATTTTAGCTTCAGTTGTAATTTTCTTAGCTACTTTATATGAAAATAAGAGAAAAAGAGAAAATACATATTTAGGCTGTGAATGTGAGTGCTGCATCGCTAAGATTCAAACTGAGCCAAAGGAAAATGAAACTTTAGGCTATAAGATTATCTCTAAGCCTTGGGGTATGTTAACAGGTGCTGCTGTTATCGCTTTAGCCTTTGCTGCATTATTATTTGTAACAAAAGGTGGTTGGGGCGTATCTGGCCCTCTAGGACAATGGTTCGCTAGATTCTTACATATGTTCGGTTTATCTGGTGAAGCTATTGAGTCATTTACTAATGGTGGCTATAAGGCTGGTATGGTTGATGCTAAGTTCTTCACAAACCAAATGTATGTTCAAGACTTATCAATCTTCGCTGGTGCAATTATCTACTTATTAACAAGTGGTAATTTCTGGAAGCCAAAAGCTTGGTTATTTAAGCCTTTAGAGATTGTATTCTTTGCCTTTGGAGGTATCTTATTAGGTTTAGCTATTAACCTAGCAAAGGGATGTAATGCTGGTGGTTTATTTACACCAATTTCATCATTCGCAACTTCAGGTTGGATTTATTTAATTTGTATCGTTGGTGGTGGTTTCTTAGGTAACATTGTAAGAAAGTACCTATACAAGGTTTGCAAATTATCTTAATTATTAAAAAACATTGATATCTAATTAACATATAATTGAAAAACGAAACACACTAGCAGGTAGTTACTTGCTAGTGTTTTTTTATCCTTTCTATGATATAATTTTAACAATTATGGAGGTTTTAAAATGAATTTAGATTATTTACATAAATTATTAAAAACTAAATCACCATCTGG
Source organism: Anaeroplasmataceae bacterium (assembly GCA_020025015.1). Classification (GTDB taxonomy): domain Bacteria; phylum Bacillota_I; class Bacilli_A; order Acholeplasmatales; family Anaeroplasmataceae; genus CALUXS01. The sequence goes on along the minus strand of JAHHSV010000010.1, from coordinate 18,362 downwards.
CTATGAAATGCCAATGCAGACTTTAGTTTTAGATGAATTAAAGGAAGTAGCAGATGAGGTTATTAAGCATCATTCTGGTAATTTAGTTAATATTATTAATCCTAATAGTAAAGAGAGTGTTTTATTAAGTGCTCACGCTGATGAAATTGGATTGATGATATCAACAATTGATAGTGAAGGATATTTACATGTTGCTAAGGCAGGAGGAGTTAGAGCTTTTACCTATCCTGGACAAAAGGTAACAGTAGTAACCTTAGATGGTCGCCATATACCTGGCGTCGTTGGCATTGGTAAAGGTGTAGGGGAAAAGAAGATTGAGGTTAGTGATTTATTTGTTGATCTTGGTGTTGATTCTAAGGCTGAGGCTTTGGCTTTATGCAAGCCAGGTGACTATGTAATCTTTGATACTGAATTTAAAATGCTTGCCAATAACCGAATTACTAGTAGAGCATTAGATGATAAAATAGGTGTTTTTATTACTAGTGAGGCTTTAAGGCAGGCTAAAGAGCGTCAAACTAAAAATGGAGTTTACTCTTTAACCTCTGTTGGCGAAGAAACAACCCTACGCGGAGCTTCATTTGCTGGTTTTATTAAAAAGCCAAGCTGTGCAATTATTGTCGATGTTACATTTACAACTGATTCTCATGGACCTGGTGAAGGTGATGTAAAGCTTGGTGGTGGACCAGTTTTATGTGAGAGCACTATTGTAAATAAGGAAATGAATCGTTTATTACGTGAAGCTGCTAAGCGTTTAAATATCCCTCTACAATATGAAATAGCAGTAGGAAGAACCTGTACTGATGCTGATAAAATTTATTTTACAGAAGATGGTATTCCTTGTGCCTTAGTATCTATTCCTTTACGCTATATGCATTCACCTGCTGAGGTAGTTGATTTAAAGGATGTTAAAATGTGTATAGATTTAATAGCAGAATTTATAGTATCTCTTGCGGATGGTCAGGAATTTAATCCTTATAACCTCTAAAAATTTAATAATAAAGTAAATATTATATTTATTTTTAGACTTTAATTTGATAGAATGTAATATGGTGTTTTTTAATGCCACTATAATAAAAGCAAAAATGAGGAAGGCTAAAATGGAAAGAAAAGTTGGAACTATTTCAATGGGAGTTCGTTGCCCAATAATTCGTGAGGGTGATGATTTAGTTAAGATAGCTACAGATAGTGTAATTGATGCGGTAGAAAGCATCGGTATGAGCTTAAATGATAGGGATGTTGTAGCATTAACTGAGTCTATAGTTGCTAGAGCTGAAGGAAATTATGCAAAAGTTAGTGATATAGCTATGGATATTAAAAATAAGCTTCATGGAAAAACAGTGGGAGTTATTTTTCCAATTTTATCTCGTAATAGATTCGCAATTATTTTAAAAGCTATTGCAATGGCTTCAGAAAAAATTGTTTTAATGCTAAGCTATCCATCTGATGAGGTTGGTAATCACTTAATCAGTGAGGATGTTTTAGATGCATCTAGCATTAATCCATATAGAGATGTGTTATCACTAGAAGAATATAGAAAAGCCTTTGGATATAATAAACATGAATTTACTGGTGTCGATTATATTGAATACTATAAGAGTATAATCCTAGAAAACAATTGTGATGTTGAGGTTGTTTTTGCTAACCATGCTAAAGCTATTTTAGATTATACAAATGATGTTATTTGTGCTGATATTCACACTCGTTTTAGGACAAAACGAATTTTAAAGTCTCTTGGCGCTAATGTTTATGGCCTAGATGACATTATGAATTCACCTATCAATGGAAGTGGATATAACGAAAAATATGGTTTATTAGGCTCTAATAAATCTACTGAGGATATGGTTAAGCTTTTTCCAAATAATAGTAGTGAATTAGTTTTAAAGCTACAAGCTGAATTTTTAAAGAGAACTGGTAAGCACGTTGAATGTATGGTTTATGGTGATGGTGCCTTCAAGGATCCTAAGGGTAAAATTTGGGAGCTTGCTGATCCGGTTGTTTCACCCGGATTTACTGAGGGCTTAATTGGTACTCCAAATGAATTAAAGCTAAAGTATTTAGCGGATAATGATTTTGCTAATTTAAGCGGTGAAGAGCTAAAAAATGCTATTTCTAATAGTATTAAAAACAAGAGCAATTCCTTAGTTGGTAATATGGCAAGTCAGGGCACAACCCCACGCCAGCTTACTGATTTGATTGGTTCTTTATGTGATTTAACTAGTGGTTCTGGAGATAAGGGGACACCTATTATTTTAGTAAAGGGCTACTTTGATAATTTTACAGATTAATTTGAATTCAGTTAAGGATTATTTCTCAAAAGAGAAGTAATCCTTTTTTAAATAATAATTGTGTGAAATAATGTATTTTAAGGGAAAAAGGGTATTTTTTCTTGTTAAATGTATAAAAAAAGTGTAAAATGTTTATTGAACAAGTATTGTATTGTAACCTCTTTTGAGGTTTGAGTTTTATAATTTATAAGGTGGTATACTATGAATGATTATGTATTAATAAGTGATGGCTCTTGTGATTTGTCTTTAGAAGAAGCCAAGAAGTTAAATTTATTAGTTATTCCCTTCTATATTGAATTTGGCGATGAGCCACATTTTAAAGAAGGTTCTGAGATTTCAACTCAGGAATTTTTACAAAAGATGATTGATAATCCTCAAACATTCCCACGTACATCGTTACCTTCACCTCAAGATTATATTGAAATATTTGAGAGCGCCTTAAAGGAAGGTAAGGATGTTATTTGCTTTTGTATAACAACTAAATTTAGTGGCTCTTACAATTCAGCAACCAATGCTAAAATGATTTTAGCAGAGGAATATCCTGATCGTAAGATTACAATTGTTGATACAATGGTAAATACAGTTTTACAGGGCTTGATTGTTAGAGAGGCTTGTAAATTACGTGACAATGGCGCGAGCTATGAGGAAGTAGTAAAGGCAGTTGAGGAAAACAAGAAAACAGGCCGTATTTTCTTTACGGTTAGTGGCCTATCATATTTACAGAATGGTGGAAGAATTGGCAAGCTATCTTCTGTAATCGGTGATTTCTTAAAAATTAATCCATTAATTTGCTTGCGCGATGGTGAAATTTATTCAAATGGTATCGCGATTTCTCGTAAGCGCGCTTTAATGAAGATTAGAGATCAAATTGTTAAATATTTAGAGGAAGTTAATGCAACTCCAGAAACATATTGTTTAGTAGTTGGTTATGGATATAGCAAGGAAGAAGGACAAGAGTTCTTAGAAATGCTAAAGAAGGTTTTGCCAGACTACGAGATATTGTTTAGTCAAATTGGTGCGACAATTTCAGTTCATACTGGACCTCATCCAATTGGTGTTGCTGCTTTAAAAAGATTTTAATTAAGGGGCTTCGGCCTCTTTATTTATAGGTGCTTTATGAAACAAGAATTAATATTCATCTCAGAAAAAGATATAAAGCTTACTTTATTTTTAAAGGAAAAGCTTAGCCGTAAGTTTTATCGAAGCCTAAAGGGAACTAAGGCTTTAATCTATGTCAATGGTATAATTACTGAAACCTATAAAAATATATGTAAAAACGATGAGATTAAAATAATCTATGAAAAGCCTAATGCTTCAAACTGGGATTTTGTTGACATACCATTAGATATTATTTATGAGGATAATCATTACTTAGTTATCAATAAAAAAGATGGTATTTTAACTATTCCTACTAAGGCTGAGCCAATTAGTGTTTATCAACAGGTTTTAACATATCTAAATGATAAAAGTGCACATATTAGTATATTAAACCGTTTAGATAAGGAAACTAGTGGTTTGATGCTGATAGCCAAGGATAGATATAGTGCTAATTTATTAGAGCCGGTTAAGGAGCACATTAAAAGAAAATATGTGGCCTTAGTTGAAGGTATGGTTGATTCTGGCTCTACTATCGATAGGCCAATTGCTAAAGCTCCTGATAGTAATATGAGAATTATTTCAGAAAATGGTAAAAGAGCAGTTACACATTATAAGCCTATATGTTATAATTTGTATAGCACAAAATTACTCTTAGAGCTTGAGACGGGAAGAACTCATCAAATTAGAGTACATTTAAAATCTATCGGTCACCCAATAATCGGTGATTCGTTATATGGTGGAAGAGCTGCAAAAAGGATGTTTTTAGCTAGTGTCTACTTAAGCTATACGGATCCTTATACCTTAGAGAAAAAGGAATTCAATTTAGAAGAAGAGTTTATATGAAATTAAAAAAGAAATTATCCAAAAACGATATAATTAGATTATCAATTACAGGTGTTGGACTAATAGCATTTATAGCACTAGCAATTTTTATAATTGTTAAGTTTTGGCCATATTTAGTGGGTCTTATGAATGATGATGCTGAGATTGAGGCAATGCTTGAAGAAAAATTTAGATCAATGGGCTCTTGGGCATGGGCGGCGTTGATGGGCTGTATGATTATTCAGGTTGTGCTTGCTGTTATTCCAAATGGCTTTTTTGAAATGCTATCTGGTTTAATATATGGTCCTTGGCTAGGAACTCTAATTGCTGTTTTGGGATCAACAATTGGTTGCCTTATAGTTATTTATTTAGTTAAGGCATTTGGCAAAGCATTTGCTAGATTATTTGTTGATTTAGAAGAAGATAATAAGGTACTACAGTTTTTGAAGAATGAAAGTCGTTGCTTGATTTTATTATTTGGTTTTTTAATTATTCCAGGTATGCCAAAGGATTTCGTTATCTTTTTGGTTCCATTTACCTCAATTAAGATTTGGAAGTTTATTATTGTTAACTTTTTCGCAAGGCTACCATCTACAATCCTAACTGTTGTTTTAGGTAACTCAATTAAAAATGGCTTTTCTCCAGCTGTAATCACAGTTGGTGTGATAATGGCTTTATTTGGCATTGTTTGCTTGATATTTAACAAAAAGATTAGTAAATTTTTTGAAAAAAGTGGTAATGCTGAAACCAAAAACAATATAAAAAATGAGAAAGAAGAAAAAGTCGATTTAAATAATGAGATTAAAGAGGAAATTAAATAATTCCTCTTTTTCTTTATTGAAAATATTTAATATGCTATAATAAAAGTAGAAAGTGGTGATTTTATGAAATATGTAATTACAATTAGTAGACAATATGGTAGTGGAGGACGCTTTATCGCCCGAGAATTAGCTAAACGTTTGGGTATTGCTTTTTATGATCAAGACCTACTAACCTTAGCTTCTGAGGAATCCGGTATGAGTAAATCCATATTTGAAAACTATGATGAAAAGAAGGATAGCTTTTTTTCAGGAATTGTTCCGGCTGGCTATGGCTTTGATATGTCAATGGGGCAAAAGGTATTCTTAGCTCAATTTGATACCATTAGACATTTAGCAGAAAAGGAATCTTGCGTTATTGTTGGTAGATGTGCTGACTACATTTTAAGAGATTTCCCTAATGTTGTTACAGTCTTTGTCCATGCTCCATTAGAGTCAAGAATTAAAAGGGCAGTAGAGTATTATAATATTCCTGAGGCTAAGGCTAAGGATAGAATTATTAAAATGGATAAGCAACGCAAGAGCTATTATAACTTCTATAGTGATAAGGGTTGGGCTCGTGCCGATACCTATGATTTATGTTTAACATCTGATATAGGTATTCAAGAGTCTGTTGATGCAATTAAGACATTCGCTGAACGTAAATTAAAATTCAACCTATTAGATAAGGATGAATAATAATGGATAACAGATTGCTTTTAGAATACGCTAAGCTAATCGTAAAATGTGGAGCAAATGTTAGACCCAATCAGCTTGTAATAATTAAGTCACCTATTGAGGTTTATGAATTTACAAGATTAGTAGTTGAGGAAGCCTATAAGGTAGGCGCTAAAAAGGTCATTGTTGATTATATTGATTCAGTAAATGATCGTCACGATTATCTTTATGAATCAGTAGACACTTTAACAGAAATTGAGGATTATACAGTTAGTAGAGCAAAATATGAGGTAGATAATCAAGCCTGCCACATTTCTTTAACAAGCCCTAATCCTTTGGCTTTAGCGGGAGTTGATCCCTTAAAGCTTCAGGCTTATAGTAAGGCTAAAGGGGAAAAGCTTAGCTTTTTAACTGACTATACAATGAATAGCATTGGTCAGTGGTGTGTAGCTGGCGTAGCCTCTAAGGCCTGGGCTAACAAGGTATTTCCTAATCAAGAAAATAATGTAGATTTATTATGGGAAGCAATTTTAAAGGCCTCTCATGTTAGTGAATTTGATAGTGTTTCAAGCTGGATGAAGCATAGTGATAGTATTTTAGAGCATGCTAAGCTATTAAATAGTTTTAATTTTAAGAAGCTTAGCTTTAAAAATTCAAAAGGTACAGATTTAGAGGTTTATTTAGCCTTAGAAAATATCTTTGCTGGTGGCGATGAGTATTCAGCAGAGGGAGTAAGGTTTAGCCCTAATATTCCAACTGAAGAGGTTTTTGGTATGCCCTATAAGACAAAGGTTAATGGTATTGTTTATTCAACAAAGCCTTTAAATTATCAAGGCTCGATAATAGAAGATTTCTATTTAAGGTTTAAGGATGGTAAAGTGGTTGAATACAATGCTAAAAAAGGCTTTGCTTCTTTGAAGGCTTTAATAGAGTTTGATGATGGTAGCTCTTATTTAGGTGAGGTGGCTTTAATAAGCCATAATTCACCAATTTCTAATATGAATGTTTTGTTTTATAATACCTTATTTGATGAAAATGCTTCATGCCATTTAGCATTAGGTCAAGCCTATAGCATGAATACAAAGGCTGGTACTAAGCTTAGTAAGGAAGAGCTTATTAAGCGTGGCTGTAATTTTAGTAATACTCATATTGATTTTATGTTTGGCTCAAAGGATATGAGTGTAATTGGTACAACCTATAAGGATGAAGAGATTGTAATTTTTAAGGATGGCAATTTTATAATTTAAAGAAAAAGCAAAAGCCCAGTTCACACAATTTGAACTGGGCTTTGATGATTTATTAAGGTACTATTTTAATAATAGAGCTAAATTGTCTTTTATTACATCTAGAACATAAGGAATATTTGGTTTTAATTCACCCTTAATAATCTTAGTTGCAATATAGGTTTCAATATGCTTTGTGATAAAACGTTTGATTGGTCTAGCACCATAGGTTATATCAAAGGAATTAGATAAAATCCAATTCTTTAGATTATCAGTAAATGTAATATTTACCCCTTGAGCTAATAAACGCTTATCTAAATCATGAAGCATCTTGGCTACTATTTGTAATTGAATATCCTTACTTAAAGGCTTAAAGGTTATTATTTCATCAATTCTATTTAAGAATTCCGGCTTGAAGTAGTCTTTTAATAGAAGAGAAATTTCCTTTTCATCCTTATTTTCTAGTAAGATATCACTACCAATATTAGATGTCATAATTATAATTGTGTTTTTAAAGTCGACATGACGACCCTGGGAATCTGTTAATCTGCCATCATCAAGAATTTGAAGAAGAATATTAAAGACATCATGATGAGCCTTTTCAATTTCATCAAATAGGATAATAGAATAAGGATTACGTCTTACCCTTTCAGTTAATTGACCACCTTCATCGTAGCCAACATATCCAGGTGGCGCACCGATTAGCTTTGCAACACTATGAGGCTCCATAAATTCACTCATATCAAATCTAATAATATGAGTTTCACTATCAAATAGAGCTTCAGCTAGTGACTTGGCTAGTTCAGTTTTACCAACGCCAGTAGGACCTAAGAATAGGAAGGAACCAATTGGCTTGTTTTCATCCTTAATACCAGCACGCTGACGTAAAATGGCATCACTAATTAATTCAACAGCATTATCCTGTCCTATTACTCTTTGTTTTAGGGTTTCAGCAAGCTTTAAAATCTTTTCTCTTTCACCTTGCATTAATTTACTAATTGGAATATTTGTCCATTTAGAAACAATGTTAGCAATATCAGATTCATAAACTGTATCAGAGATTAATCTATTTTGCTTGTTTTCCTCCTGGAAGGCAGTGATTTTCTTTTGTAGCTCAGGAATTGCTTGGTATTGTAATTCAGAAGCTCGCTTATAATCACCAGCATTATAGGCCTTATCTAATTCAAACTTCATTTGATCAAGCTGTTTCTTTTGTTCTTTGTACTTATTAAGCTCGCCTAGTTCCTTTTGCCATTCCGTATTTAAACGGCTTTCGTTTTCCTTTTCACTAGCTAATTCCTTTTCGACATTTTCTAAACGGGCCTTACTTACCGCATCAGTTTCCTTACGAAGGGCCATTTCCTCAATTTTTAGCTGAGTTATTTTACGCTCGGCATCATCTAATTCAGTTGGCTTAGAGTCAATCTCCATTCTTAAAGAAGCACAAGCCTCATCAATTAAATCGATAGCCTTATCAGGTAAGAAACGATCAGTAATATAACGGTTTGCCATAGTAGCAGCAGCAACTACAGCGTTATCTGTAATATGTACACCATGATGGGATTCGAAGGTATCCTTAATACCACGTAGGATAGAAATAGTATCATCAACTGAAGGCTCCTTAACTAGAACCTTTTGGAATCTACGCTCAAGGGCAGAATCCTTTTCAATATATTCACGATACTCATTTAAGGTAGTAGCACCGATACAATGTAGTTCACCACGGGCAAGCATTGGCTTTAAAATGTTTCCGGCATCCATAGCGCCATCAGTACGACCAGCACCAACAATTAAGTGGATTTCATCAATGAAAAGAATAATATTGCCATTTGAAGCTTTTATTTTATTCAATACAGCCTTTAATCTTTCCTCGAATTCACCACGATATTTAGCACCAGCGACTAAGGAAGCCATATCTAGCTCGAAAATTTCCTTATCCTTTAAAGAGGTAGGTACATCATTTGCAACTATTCGTCTTGCTAGACCTTCAATAATTGCAGTTTTACCTACACCTGGCTCACCAATTAAAACAGGATTGTTTTTGGTTTTACGAGTTAAAATTTTAATAATTCGTCTAATTTCCTCATCTCGACCAATTACAGGATCGATTTTACCGTTTTTCGCTAATTCAACGATGTTGCGGCCAAATTTTTCTAGTACCTTTGGATCATCTTGGTAATTTGCATCTTGTTGCATATGTATCCTCCTTTTGTATGGGATTTCCCGATACAATACTATTATACCACATCTATTGGCACTGTCAACTATAGAGTGCCAAAAATAATAAAAGAGTGTTTTTGGAGGCTTACTATGCTATAATCATATATGCAAACAGAGAAGTAAAACTGCGTTAAGTGCTTTATTCCTTGGAATAAGGATATTGACGAACACATTAGTGGCGGTAGTTTTATGATTCCGCTGTATTTAAGATATGGTGGATCTCTTTAGGAGGTCTTTTTTATGTTAAAAAAATATTTCAAATCATTATATAAAATTAAGGTAAGCATAATTAGCTTTACTTTAATCTTTTTTCTTTTAGGCTTTTTTGCAACAGAGTTTATTTACAATAATTTAAACGCTAGATATTTATACAGCTTTAAAGCAGAAGGTGCGCCTACCTATGTATTAGAAAAAGCATATTACGATGAAACATTTGCAAAAATAGATTTGCATAATAAAAATATTGATGATGGCATAGAGAATGGTAAGAAGATAAGCTATGCTAAAATTGATTATAAGAAAATGCTAGATTCAGCCGAGCTAGTCGAAAATGCTAATACCTATACATTAAGCATTAGAAAATCCTTTTTTAAGGATTTGGGAAGAAAGAGTAATGGCACGGTAAATTTTGCTGAAAATAGAGTTAAAAATTACTTTAATCTTTTATTAAGCTATGGTGAGATTAAAACAGAGTTTACTGATGTAAGATTGGTAAATAATCAAAACCCTTATATGATAGGCTTATATACAGCTATAGGAGCCTTCGGTCTTATCTTAATTTTGCACACCACTTTATATCTAAAGAGTGATATTAAAATAGCCCCTGATATAAGCGATAATGAAAGAATATTTAAAACGCCATTTCATAAAAAATATTGGCATGATGCTGCAAAATTTTTAAGCAAGGTAAAAAATGTAACAATGATTAGTGTTTTGTTTGCTCTAATGATTTTAGCCAAAATGATTCATTTACCATCAGGTTTTGGCAGTTTGGGGATTGGCTTAGGCTATCTATTTTTCTCAATTATTGCTTTATTATTTGGCCCAATTGCAGGGCTAACGATAGGTTTTTTATCGGATTCAATTGGCTACTTTTTATTCCAATCAGGAACCGTTTATTTTCCTGGGTATACCTTAGATGCTATGCTAGCCGGCTTAACCTATGGACTATTTTTCTACAAAACTAGAATTACCTTTACTAAGTGCCTATGGGCAAGGTTTATTGTTAATTTTTTGATTAATGTTTTACTTGGTAGCCTTTGGTGGAAGATAATTTATGGTTTAGATTTTGAAGGATACATTGTTTATATGCTTTCAATATCTTTACCTAAAAATATAATCTATTTATTACCACAGTCAATTGTCCTGTTTTTAGTTTTTAAAGCTTTATTAAAGCCTTTAAGGCAATTTGGTTTGGTAAGCGATGAGGTGTCTGAAAATGTTACATTGTTTTAAAATGACATATTAACAGTGTTGGGTTCTCTTTAATTTTAAAGGTAACTAAGCATTTTGTTTCTAATAACAGTAAAATATGTTATTATAGTTAAAGGAAGTGATACTATGAATAAAAGAAATAAGGAATTTAAGTTTGGTATATTTTTAATTTTATTAGAGGTATTTATTTTTTTAGTTTTGTTACTAGCGAACCTTTATGAAAACATAGAAACCTTAACAATAGTATATTTGATGGCTGCTTGCTTTATTAATTTAAGTTGGTTAATTATTTTAATAACCCGTAAACTGGATGACTATAATTTTGATAAGATAATTATAGAAAAGGAAATCCTTAATGGGCTTAGGCTTAAGCTCGTCAATAAAAAACGGCAATTTAGAGTAGGCTTAGGGGGAATTTTTGTTGAATTTGTTTCCTTTTTATCATTGCTTATAGCGTCTATGTGCGTTGCTATACCAACGATTTCTATGATTATCTTTTTCACCTTTATAAACTTTATAAATATCAGCTACTTAGCTTTTGTTATTTTTAATAAGAATAGAGAAGAGGAAGCGATAATGACTTTCATAAATGATAAGAATACTACAAAAGAAGTGAAGGATAATTAATGTGGATTTAGTAATTTTAAAGCAAAAAATGGATGAGTATTTTACTCATGTTAAGGCGGAATATAGTTCTGATATAGTAAAAAATAATGATGTAGATGTTTTAAACTTTTCTACACACATAGCATTAAACGAAATTAATAAACGTATTATTCATATGAATGTATTGGTTTATTCGAGAGGGGTTACCCAAATAACCTTTAACTTTGGAAAGTGCGAAGTTAATGATGAGTTACTAGTTGATATTTTAAACTACAACATCAAAGCCTTTGCTTTTAAGCCGGTAGTAGAATATGATGAATTACGATTTTACAATCAATGCTTTTTTAATGATCCGGATTGCCTAATGTTTAATTTAACTGAAGCTTTAGCTATGTTTTTAGCCTCTAGAAATCTTGAAGAATTAAAAAAATTTGCTAAGTATTTAAGATGAAAATAAATATATTTGATTTCCCTTATAAAAACGTTTTTATTATTAAAAGCGTTTGTTTTAGTTGGAATTTTAGCCTATATGCCTTATAATTTAATTAACAAATTATTTTTTTAAAGAGGAGATATAAAATGAAAATTTCAGCATTACAAAAAGCTAGATATGAATATCAGCCTAAGCTTCCTGGTATGTTACGTCATGGTATAGCAGAGATTGGTGTTAAAGAAGGCGAAGCAACCCAAAGCGTTGCAGATCAAGCTAAGATTAAAGCTTTATTCCCAAATACATATGGTAAAAAAGAGATTACTTTTGAAAAAGGAACTAATACATCAGTAGCTAAAAAGCAAGTTGTTGGTGTAATTTTATCAGGTGGTCAAGCTCCAGGTGGACACAATGTAGTTTGTGGTTTATATGATGCTTTAAAGGCTATTAATCCTGAAAATGTATTATATGGTTTTAAAAATGGCCCAAGTGGTTTAATTGATGATGATTATGTTGTATTTGATGATGAATTTATCAATCAATATAGAAATACAGGCGGTTTCGATATTATTGGTTCAGGTAGAACTAAATTAGAAACTGAAGCTCAATTTGAGGTTGCTACAAAGGTATGTCAAAAGCATGGCATTACTGCAATTGTTATTATCGGTGGTGATGACTCTAATACAAATGCTGCCGTTTTGGCTGAGTATTTTGCAGCTCACAAGACAGGTGTACAGGTAATTGGCTGCCCTAAGACAATTGATGGTGACTTAAAGAATGATGATATCGAATGCTCATTCGGTTTTGATACAGCTACCAAGACTTATAGTGAAGTAATTGGTAATATCGAACGTGATGCTAACTCTGCTAAGAAGTATTGGCATTTCGTAAAGGTTATGGGAAGAAGTGCATCACATGTAGCATTAGAGTGTGCATTACAAACTCAACCTAATATTTGCTTAATTTCAGAAGAGGTTGCAGCAAAGAAAATGTCATTATCACAAATTGCCGACTACATTGCTGATTCAGTAGAAGCAAGAGCTAATAATGGTATGAATTTTGGTGTTGCTATTATTCCAGAAGGAGTAGTAGAGTTCGTACCAGAATTCTCAGTATTAATTGCTGAAATTAATGAATTATTAGCAGGTGCAAAGGCTGAAGCCTTCAATGCTTTAGCAACTTGGAAGGAAAAATATGCTTTCATTGAAAAAGGCTTAACTAGTGAATCAATGAATGTATTTAAGATTTTACCAGAAGGAATTCAAAAGCAATTATTCTTAGAACGTGATCCACATGGTAATGTTCAGGTTTCATTAATTGAATCAGAAAAGCTATTCTCTGAATTAGTTAAGAATAAATTAGTAGAACGTGGCTTCAAGGGTCGTTTCAACCCATTACACCATTTTTTTGGTTATGAAGGAAGATGTGCATTCCCATCTAATTTTGACTCTGACTATTGCTACAGCTTAGGCTATAATGCTGCTATGCTAATTCAATATGGCTATACAGGATACTTATCAAAGATTTCTAATCTATCTAAGCCAGCAAGCGAGTGGGTAGCTGGTGGTATGCCTATTACAAAGATGATGAATATTGAACGTCGTCATGGCGAGGATAAGCCAGTTATTCGTAAGGCTTTAGTTGAGTTAGATGGTAAGCCATTTAAGTATTTTGAAGCTCATAGAGAAGAATGGGCAAAGGAAACATACTTCCTATATCCAGGCGCAATCCAATATTATGGACCAGCTGAGGTATGCGACGCTACAACTAAGACATTAGCCTTAGAACAAGAAAAGTAATAAAATAGTTGGCCTCTTTTTAGAGGCCTTTTATTATGGTGATTTAGATGGATACAGTATTTAAGATAATAAAAAACGGCAAGGCTTCAGCTTATGGTGCTAACAATTTTGGCTATGATGAAAATATAATATTAGCGACATACTATCTTATACTAGAAAATTTTAAGCCATTAGAAGATAAAATATATCCAATTGCTGATAAAAGCATTCAAGATTTTGAAGTAATAATAGACTTTGACAGAAAAATAATTATTACTGAGGGATTTAATATTAAAAATCTAGAATGTGAATTAAATTATCCAAAATTGACTTTGGCTAAAGAAGATTTAAGCCTGACACTAAAAAATAATTTCACTTTTTCTGAATTTTTAAATGTGTATAAAATTTTAAAAAAAGCTTTAAGTAATAGTATAACTATTATTAATAATAAATATTTATGGGCAATCAAAAAGCTTAGCAAATAATTAACTTTTAAATAGAGCAATGAGGTTGATTTTACCTAAAAAATGAGTTAATCTAAAGGTATAAAGTAATGCTTTATTAATTTAAGAAAGTGGTGAAATGGATGAAGATGTATAGATGTCTTGTTTGTGGAGAAATATTTCCGATGAACATTAAAATATGCCCAACCTGTGGTGTAGCAGAAGAAAATTTTGAAGTTATTGAAGTACCAGATATTGTTGACAGTAAAAATGATTTTAAAGCTCTTATAATTGGTGGCGGTATTGCCGGTGTAACTACAGCGATTGAATTACGTAGGCGTAATAGTAATGCAAAAATAACAATTATCTCTGAAGAAAATAGTTTACCCTATAACCGTACATTGTTAACAAAAGAATTCAATATAAATTTAAATGATATAGATTTAAAATCAAAAGCTTTTTATGAGGAAAATAATATTGAATTAGTTCTAGGTACAAAGGTTACTAAAATTAATCGTGAAGAAAAATCAGTTGATACTAATAAGGATGAAAGCATTAGCTACGATTATCTAGTTTTAGCAAATGGTAGTAGCAGCATTATTTTAGATTATGGTGATTTCAAAAAAGAAAATGTCTTTGGCCTAAGATCAAAGGAAGATGCATTTAAATTAAAAGAAGCCTTAGGCTCACGAAAAAATAATATAACTATAGTTGGCGGTGGCGCCTTAGGCTTAGAGCTAGCTCAAGAATTAGCTTTAAATAATAAGGTAAGCATTATTGAAAAAGCCCCTTACCTAATGTTTAATAATTTTGAGAAAAAGGATAGTCTTAATTTAAAAGAGCTATTGAATGATAATGGAGTAGCCGTTTATGAAAACACCTCAATTATAAAATATAACGAAAATAGCGTTATTTTAGAGGATGAGACTTTAATTGATACAGATATTCTTATTTATTCAATCGGCGTAAGATCTAATGTAGCCTTAGCTAAGGAAGCTGGCCTTTCTACTAATAGAGGAGTTTTAGTAGACGATTATTTAAAAACAAATGATTCTAGCATTTATGCCTGTGGCGATGTTGTTGAATTTAGCGGTAGAGTTGTAGCTCTTTGGTCTAATTCACTAGATATGGCAACATGTGTTGCTAAAAATATAAGCGGTGAGGAAGAAAGGTTTAATAGAAATGCATATCCTTTAGTATTTAAGCTATTTGGTAACTCTTATTATAAAATTGGTGAGCTTACTGATGATGCTGTAATTGAAGCAAAAGCTAATAGTCAAATTAAGTATTATTTTAAAGATGAAGAGCTTGTTGGTGCTCTTGCTATTAATTCAGAAGCTAAGCAAGGCGAAATTTATCGTGATGTTTTAAATCACACTTTAAAAATGGAATATTAAAGACTAGTAGCCACAAGGTTTCTTGTGGCTTTTATTATAGGAAACTTATTTAAATAGCTTTTAAAAGGTTGAAGTAAATACTATATAATAGTATAATTTTTATTAGATGTGCATGAAAGGATGTGGTACTGTGGATAGTTGTAATTATAAGTCGGATGAAATACCCCCTGTACCAGTCGGTATTTCCTTTAATTTTTAAAAAATAAAAAAGGAGTATAATCATGCAAAAAGAATATTATGAAGATATACTTAATATAATTAAGACCTATCCGGATAATAAGATTAAAGAAGCATTAGAGGATTATCACGAATCTGATATTGCTGACGTCTTAGAAAGCTTGGAAAAAGAAGATCGTCTAAGAGTATATCGTATTTTAGGAAAAGAAAGAACAGCCGAAATTGTTACCTTCTACGATGATATAAACGATTATATCGATGAGGTTTCACTAGACTATGTCGCTGACATTCTAGAAGAAATGCATACCGATGATGCTATTGATATCTTGAATGAATTAGATGAGGATGATAAGCAAGAAATCATCGATAGAATGGAAAACAATTTCAAAGAAACAGTAAAAAAGATTGATCAATATGAAGAAGACACCCTAGGTAGAGAAATGGGTGATAACTATATTGTAATCAATGAAAAAAACACTATTCAGTCTGCGACAGCTCAGTTAATAAAGCAAGCTGGCGAGCACGACAATATATTTGTTATTTATGTTGTTGATGATGACAATAAATATGTTGGAGCTATCGATCTAAGAGATTTAATAGTTGCTAGAAAAAATGATAGCTTTGAAGATTTAATTATGCGTCAATATCCATATTTCTATGATGATGAATTAGTTAGTGAAACAATTGGTAGAATTAAGGATTATGCTGAATCATCTTTACCAATATTAAATAGAAGCAATCAGCTAGTTGGCGTAATTACAAGTGAAAGTATTTTAGATGTTGCATCAGAAGAATTAGAAGAAGATTATGCTAAACTAGGTGGTTTAACAGAAAACGAAGATATTAGCGAATCAACCTTCTCATCAGTTAAAAAGAGAATACCTTGGTTAGTAATTCTATTATTTTTAGGCTTTTTAGTCTCAAGCGTTATCGGAGCCTTTGAAGTCGTAATTGCTACCCTACCAATTATTGTTTTCTTCCAATCAATGATTTTAGATATGAGTGGTAATGTTGGTACGCAAAGCTTAGCTGTAACAATCAGAAATATAACAGATGAAGGCTTTAAAAATGATAAGAAGCGTAAAAGAAAATCTATTTTCAAGGAATTAAAAATAGGCTTTGTCAACGGACTAATAATGGGAACAATTGCTTTTATATTTGTTCTTATTTATTTGGTTGTTTTACATAAGGAGGTTACACCAGGGGCTGGATATCAAATAATTGAAGCCCTTAAGGTATCGGGAATTATTGGTGGCAGTATGTTTCTTTCAATATTATTATCAAGCATAATTGGAACATCATTCCCATTGTTGTTAGATAAGCTACATATTGATCCAGCCGTTGCTTCAGGACCATTTATAACGACTATAAACGATGTAATAGCTGTTGTAGTCTATTATGGATTAACATACTTGTTTTTCTTGCTAGTATAATTATTAAAATGATGTATTTGTTATTGATACATCATTTTTTATTTTATATACTATACGTATATTAGAAAATGGTGATATTATGTTAAAAATAAAAGAACTAAAGAACGCTTTAAAAGAAATAAATATAGGTGATTCATTTAGTAGATTTATGCCACGTGCTTATTATAATATGGATGATGATACAATTATTGTTTGTGATTTAGAGAAAATGATGGATTTTAATAATCGCTATTTAGAGGGCAGCTTAGATGATGATTATATTAATAGCACAATTGAACGAAAAGCACTCAGTGAGATCTATCCAAATTTCTTTTTTATAGATTGCTATATTAGCAAAATGGACTTAATTAATTCATTCATTAAGAAGGTTGAAGATAAAACTATACGAGATAATTTAGATGATGCCTTTTTTCAGCAAAATAAGTTTAGCTTATTTAAAAAAGAATTGTTAAAAAATAATTTATTTGAAAAATATCTTGCTTATATTGATGAATACTATGAAGAGACTGCTATTTTGTGGTGTAAAGAAAATAGCATAGATTATTGTAAGGAGTAAAAAATGCAAATAAGATTAGATAAATTACTAGCTCATACTGGCTATGGCAGCAGAAAAGATGTCAAGACATTAATACGTAAGGGCTACGTCACCATAAATGATGTGGTTGTTAAAAATGATGATACAAAAGTTGATACAGAGTTAGATGAAATAACTGTTTTTGATGAAAATGTTCATTATGAAGAGTTTGTCTACCTATTAATAAATAAACCAAAGGGATATTTAAGCGCAACATTTGATACAAAATATCCTACAGTTTTAGATTTGATACCAATAAGCTATGGAAACGGACTTTTTCCAGTAGGAAGGTTAGATATAGATACAACTGGATTACAGCTTATTACAAATGATGGAAAGCTAGCTCATGAAATGTTAAATCCTAAAAGCCATGTTTCTAAAAAATATGACGTTATTTATTCTGGTAGTTTAATTCCTAATGTTAAAGAAAAATTTAAAGAAGGAATAGATATAAATGGAGAGTATGTAACAAAGCCTGGAAATATAGAATTGCTAGAGCCTGGACATGCAATAGTTACTATTGAAGAGGGAAAGTTTCATCAAGTAAAAAGAATGATAAAGCACTGTGGTGGAGAAGTTACTGAACTTAAAAGAATTAGCTTTGGTAAATTAGAATTACCTAATGATTTAGAAGAAGGAAAATATATAGAAATTAAGCTTGCTGACATAGTTTAGCCGGCTTTTTTTATGCCACAAAATAGCAAGTTTAAATGCAATTGTATATTTTAGAAAAAAAGTACAAAAAAAGTAAAATAAAAGTACAAAAAAAGTAAAATAATGCTTGCATTAGAAACGAAAATGAGTATAATAGTCCTTGTCAGTAATTAAGACAAAGAAAAAAATAAAAAATATCTTGACTTATAGAAACTGATGTGATAAAATGATTAAGCACCTTGTGTGCGAGATATTTGTTCTTTGAAAACTATATATGACGATGTGTCGACGAAATATTAAAAAACAAAGACAC
>JAHHSV010000001.1 GCA_020025015.1 Anaeroplasmataceae bacterium | reverse complement strand
ATTTATATCTAATTTAATTTTACCATTCTTGTTTTTCTTTGCAATAGGGAAAGTGAAAATTTTAGAGATAATGTCAGTATAACTGACATTATGTGTAAAAATAAAAGAGAGAGCCTACGCTCTCTCTAATTTATAATTTATTTATTATTCAACCCACTCGATAATAGCCATAGGTGCTGCATCTCCACGACGGAAACCAGTCTTGATTACTCTTGTGTAACCACCATTGCGGCTAGCAAACTTTGGAGCGATTTCTTCGAATAATTTTTGAATAGCAAATTTGCCTTCATCATCCTTCTCAAAACGGATTAAAGCTGCAGCTTGACGACGGCTATGTAAAGTATTAGTTTTACCTAATGTTACCATCTTGTCAGCTAATCTCTTTAATTCCTTTGCTTTAGTTTCAGTAGTCTCGATACGACCATTTAAAATTAAGTCAGTAACTAAATCACGAAGTAAAGCTTTTCTTTGAGCTGAATTACGGCGTAGTCTAGAATAAGACATAGTTATTATCCTCCTTATTAATCTTTACGGAAACTTAAGCCTAATGACTCTAATTTCTCTTTGATTTCTTTTAATGATTTACGGCCTAAATTACGAACCTTCATCATATCTTCTTCAGTCTTTGATGTTAAATCAGCAACTGTATTTAATAAAGCTCTTCTTAAACAGTTATAAGAACGAACTGATAAATCTAAATCTTCGATAGTCTTCTCTAATTTAGAATTCTTAGTGTCAGCTTCTGTTTCAACCATATAATCTGTTTTACTAGCAGCTTCACTTAATTCAACTACTACCTGTAAGTGCTCAATCATCATCTTAGATGCGATTGCTAGAGCCTCACTTGCAGCAATTGAACCATTTGTTGTAACCTCGATAGTAAGCTTATCAAAGCTTGCATCGTTGTCAACACGAGTTTTCTCAACATCAAATGAAACATTCTTAATTGGAGTGTAAATTGAGTCAATAGCAATTGTGCCTTCCTCATTTACATATTGCTTATTCTTATCAGCACTTACGTAACCAACGCCACGACGAACCTTTAAGAACATATTTAAGCTTCCACCTGCAGATACTGTTGCAATGTGTTGATCAGGATTTACGATAGTAACATCTAAATCATGGATTATATCTCCTGCTGTAACTTCGCCTTCACCCTTATTAATTTCTAAAGTTGTTTCAAAGTTTGGATCTAAGCTCTCAGTTTTTAAAATAACACGCTTTAAGTTTAGAATAACTGTGATAATATCTTCAACAACACCATCTAAATTTTGGAATTCATGTTGAACGCCTTCAATTCTTGTACTAACGAAAGCAGTACCAGGTAATGAAGATAATAAAGTTCTTCTTAAAGCATTACCAAGAGTAATACCGAAGCCTCTTTCAAGTGGTGAAATTACAAACTTGCCATAATTTCCTTGTTGAGCAATTTCCTCAACCTTAGTTTTAGGTTTTTCAAATTTTAGTTCCTTCATGATGAACCTCCCTCTTATGAATTCTATATTAAAAAAAATACTTATTATCCACGAGGACGTTTAGGTGGACGGCATCCATTATGTGGAACTGGAGTACAATCTCTAATTGCTGTGATTTCTAAACCGGCAACCTCTAATGAACGGATAGCTGCATCACGTCCTTGGCCTGGTCCCTTAACAGCAACCTCAACCTTAACTACACCTTGATCTAATGCTGACTTAGCAGCAGCTTCTGATGCTGATTGAGCAGCAAATGCTGTTGACTTACGGCTACCTTTGAAACCTAAAGCACCAGCGCTACTCCAAGAAATTACATTTCCAGCTGGATCTGTAATTGTAACAATTGTATTATTGAACGTTGTATGAATATGAGCTACACCAACTGGGCAGTTTCTTTTAATACGACGTTTTGTAACTTTACGTGCCATAATACGTTATCCTCCTTACTTCTTCTTATTAGCGATAGTACGTGCTGGACCCTTACGAGTACGCGCGTTATTACGAGTATTTTGTCCACGAACTGGTAAGCCCTTACGATGACGAATACCACGGTAACAACCGATTTCCATTAATCGCTTAATGTTTAAGTTTACTTCACGACGAAGATCGCCTTCTACCTTATATTCAGGTTTTGCAATTTCATGACGAATACGAGTTAATTCATCCTCTGTTAAGTCCTTAACTCTCTTGTTTTCATCAACGTTTGCGTCTTTTAAAATTTTTGAAGCTAATGTTGGTCCAATACCATAAATATATTGTAATGAATTCACAACACGCTTATCATTTGGAATATCTACACCTACAATACGTGCCATAATTGTGCCTCCTTAAATTCTATCCTTGTCTTTGTTTATGTTTTGGATTTTCGCAAATAACCATTACGCGTCCTTTACGCTTGATTACCTTGCATTTGTCGCACATGGGTTTAACTGATGGTCTAACTTTCATCTTTCTACCTCCGCTATTTTTACTTATGTCTATAAGTGATTCTTCCACGTGTTAAATCATATGTTGATAATTCAACAGTTACTTTATCGCCTGGTAAAATGCGTATGTTATGCATGCGGATTTTACCAGAAACGTGGGCTAAAACCTGATGGTCGTTTTCTAATTTAACTATAAACTTTGTATTTGGTAATATTTCTAATACTTGACCTTCAAGCTCAATGACATCATCCTTTTTTGCCATTTGATCCTCCTATAGTTTCCTTGTGGTAAATCTATTCTCATTACCTACCACCAAATAATGAGCAACAAAACGATTTTTAATATAAGCAATGTCCTCCGTCATTCCGGAGAATGACGGTAAACTGTTTCATCTCGTTTCTTAGTTTTAATGTGCGACCATAACTAAGAAACAAAACTAACAGACAAACTTACTTACTTAAAACCTCTTTAATATCTTCGAATACCTTAGATACCTCTTGATTACCATTAACACTTAATAGTAAATCCTTTTCTCTATAGTACTCTAAAAGTGGAGCAGTGTTATCGTCGTATACCTTTAGACGATTTTGAGCTGTTTCTAATGTATCATCAGCACGTTGAATTAACGCACCTCCACAATTATCACAAACTCCTTCTACCTTTGGTTTATTATATAATATGTGGAATGAAGCACCACAAGATTTACAAACCCTGCGGCCGACCATTCTATCAATTAAGATCTGTCCATCAACATTGATGTCTAGAACTCCATCAAGCTTAATGCCTGCTTCCTCTAGAATCTTGTCTAATTCTTTAGCCTGTACTAGGTTACGAGGGAAACCATCTAGTAAGAATCCCTCCTTACAATCTGGCTCGCTAAGTCTTTCCTTAACAATTCCAATTGTAAGTTCATCTGGAACGAATAATCCCTTGTTCATATATTCTTGTGCAGTTAAACCAAGCTTTGTTTGTTTTTTAATAGCTTGTCTAAACATATCACCTGTAGAAATATGAGGGATATTATAATATTCTTTTATTTTTGCAGCTTGAGTTCCCTTTCCAGCGCCAGGACGACCCATAATTAATAGCTTCATATAGTCCACCTTCTATTCCAAGAAACCTTTATATTCTTTAGTTTCTGATGCTGTTTCAATCTGCTTTGCAGTTTCAATTGCAACACCAACTACGATAATTAAAGATGTACCACCAATTGTAATTACTGAAGCCTCTTGAGGAGTAAATCCGAAAGACTTAGAAACAATGATTGGTACTAAAGCTAAAACTGTTAAATAGGTTGCACCAATTAAGGTTGTTCTAAATAACATTCTAGCTAATTGATTCTTAGTTTCCTCTCCTCTTCTATAACCAGGAATGTATGCTCCCTGCTTATCTAGGTTCTCACTAATCTTTTCAGGATCAACTGTCATGAAAGAATAGAAGAATGAGAAAAAGAAAATAAGTAAAATGTATAGTGCAATACCAACTGGCTTTTGATATGAGAAGATTTGCTCAACCCACATACCAGCAGCTGATGTATTTTGTCCAAGCATACCAGTAATTGTTAGAGGTATTGATAGCAATGTACTAGCGAAAATTACAGGAATTACACTCGCACTGTTAAGCTTAATAGGAATATCACTATTACCATTTTGAGCTCTATTTGCATATTGAACAGGTATCTTTCTTTGAGCACCTTCAAAGAAAACTACCGCAAAAATCATAAGTATATATAGTACGATAACAGTAATATATAGAGTGATGTTTGCTGCATTAGCTTGACCACCGGCAATATACTTTGTCCATAATGTACTGAACATTGATGGAACAGTTGAAATGATACCTGCAGAGATAATCATTGATGAACCATTACCGATACCATGGCGAGTAATTAGGTCAGCTAACCACATTGTAAAACATGAACCAGCTGTAATTACTACTGCCATATATAAATAGAATAACCAATATAAATTGTTATACTTTAATGCATCGTGAACTAGAATATTTTCAGGTCTTGCACCTAAACCATATAATAGGGCTAAACCTTGAACTAATGCTAAAGCAATAGATGTATATCTAGTAGCACGATTTAATTTTTGTTTACCAACCTCACCTTGCTCACTCCACTCTTTTAGCTTAGGAATTACAAGTTGAAGCATTTGGATAATGATTGATGATGTTATATATGGACTGATACCTAATGCTAGAATACTAAAATTAGATAAACCGCCACCACTAAATGCATTTAAAACGGTTAAGAAACTATTATTCGCAATTTCCGCACGGATAGCTAATGTATCTACCATTGGAATAGGAATATATGTACCAATCTTAAATACCAAAAGAATTAAGAATGTAAAAATTATCTTTAAAACAATTTCGCGATTACTTAAAATCTTCTTTAGTTTAGTTAACAATTTACATCACCTCAACAGTTCCACCAGCTTGTTTTATAGCTTCTTCAGCCTTAGCTGAGAACTTATGAGCTTTTACAGTTAACTTCTTTTCTAAGGCGCCATCACCTAAGATCTTAATACCATCGTTAACCTTACCTACTAAACCTGCTTGGATTAATGCTACCTCATCAACGATTTGACCATCTTCAAAAATATTTAAAGACTCAACATTAACAACTGCATACTCCTTACGGTTTACATTGTGGAAACCACGCTTAGGTATACGTTGGAATAATGGCATCTGACCACCTTCGAATACTGGACGAACACCGCCGCCAGAACGTGAACCTTGACCCTTTTGACCTCTACCTGAAGTCTTGCCTAATCCACTACCAGTTCCACGACCTACACGCTTCTTTGCATGTCTAGCTCCTTGAACAGGACTTAATTCATTTAACATACTAGGCACCTCCTTAATTATTTAACTTCAACTTGTACCAAATGATTAATGGTAACAATCATGCCTTTAATGGCTTCATTTTCCTCTTTAACTACTGTTTGGCCGATTTTAGTTAAGCCAAGAGCTTTTGCAGTTGCAACTTGATTAGGCTTACGACCAATTAAACTTTTAACTAATGTGATCTTATACATATCAATTACCCCAAAATTTCTTCCACTGTTTTACCACGACGAGCAGCAACAGCTTCTACAGTATCTAAATTTTTTAAACCTTCGCAAGTAGCTCTTACAACGTTAATTGGTGTTGCAGAACCTAAAGATTTAGAAAGAATATCAGTAATACCAGCTAATTCAACAACCGCACGAACTGGACCACCAGCGATAACACCGGTACCTGGAGCTGCAGGTCTTAAAACAACACGGCCACCACCGTATACACCAGTAATATCATGAGGAATAGTTGAATTTACTGTATGTACATGGAAAATATTCTTCTTTGCTGATTCGATGGCTTTCTTAATTGCATCAGGTACTTCAGATGCTTTACCAGTACCGAATCCAACGTTACCATTACGGTCACCAACAACTACTAGAGCTGCGAAACGTAATGTTCTACCACCCTTTACAACCTTTGTTACACGGTTAATCGCAACAACACGTTCTTCTAATTCAGGTTGTACGTCTTTTACTTCGTTTTCTTGACGCATAAAGTTCTTCCTCCTTTAGAATTCTAAGCCAGCTGCTCTAGCAGCATCAGCTAATGCTTTTACACGACCATGATATAAATAACCGCCACGGTCGAATACAACTTTTGAAATCTTTAAATCTAATGCACGCTTAGCAATTAATTCACCAACCTTAACAGCAGCTTCAATATTACCACCGTTAGCTAATTCCTTAATTTCCTTGCTTGATGCTGCACATAATGTCTTACCTGCTTCATCATCAATTAATTGTACATAGATTTGTTTGTTAGAACGGAAAACATTTAGACGTGGTCTTAAAGCAGTACCAATTACTCTTTTACGAATTACTAAATGTCTCTTTTGACGACTTACATTTTTAGAAATTTTATTAATCATATCTAGTACCCCTTCCTACTACTTCTTAGCAGTTTTTCCTTCCTTACGACGAACATGTTCATCAGAATATTTAATACCCTTACCTTTATAAGGTTCTGGTTTACGACACTCACGAACTTCAGCAGCGAATTGACCAACTAATTGCTTGTCAATACCTGAAATTTTAATAATAGTGTTCTTAGGTAATTCAACTGTTAAACCTTCTGGAATATCAAAATCGCAAGTGTGTGAATAACCAGCATTTACGATTAATTGCTTACCTTGAAGGGCAGCACGGTAACCTACACCGTTAATTTCTAGAGTCTTAGTGAAGCCTTGAGATACACCAACGATCATGTTGTGTACTAAAGCACGAGTAGTACCATGAATAGTCTTCTCCCACTTTGAATCACTTGGGCGTTTAACTAAAACTTCTTTTTCTTCAACAACGATTTCTAAGCTGTTGTCGAAATCAAAACTCAACTCTCCCTTAGGACCTTTAGCTGAAACAGTATGATTGTTAACTGTTACAGTTACGTCTGCAGGAAGTAAAATTGGCTTATTTCCAATACGTGACATTTTAATTTTCCTCCTAATTTATTACCAAACGTAAGCTAAAACTTCGCCACCGATATTTAACTTACGTGCTTGCTTATCAGTCATAACTCCCTTAGAAGTTGAAATGATAGCAATACCTAAACCATTTAATACCTTTGGTAATTCTTCGCAAGAAGCATGTACCTTTAAGCCTGGTTTAGAAACACATTTTAAACCTTTAATAACACTTTCGTTATTTGAAGTATATTTTAAAGTTACAGTAGTAACACTCTTAACATCCTCTGATACAGTGTAGTCAACAATAAATCCTTCATTCTTTAAAACCTCTAAAACTGAAGTTTTTAATTTAGAAGTAGGCATTGTTACTGTTTCATGATGCATAACCTTTGCATTACGAATGCGAGTTAACATATCTGCAATTGGATCTGTCATAATACTTTTCCTCCTTATGGAATAATTACCAGCTGGCTTTTTTAACGCCAGGAATTTGGCCCTTATATGCTAATTCACGGAAGCAAACACGACAAAGCTTGAACTTACCGATAACTGCATGTGGACGACCACAACGCTCACAACGTGTATATTCACGAGCGCTATATTTAGGTTTTTTATGATTTTTTACAACCAAAGATGTTTTTGCCATTATTATTTCCTTTCTACTTTCTGAAAGGCATACCCATTAATTGTAATAGAGTACGTCCTTCTTCATCGCTCTTAGCTGTAGTTACGATAACAATATCCATACCACGAACCTTCTTAACCTTATCAAAATTAATTTCAGGGAAAATTAATTGTTCCTTGATACCTAAAGTATAATTACCGCGACCATCGAAAGCATTACCATTAATACCATGGAAATCACGTACACGTGGTAAAGCAATTGCAATTAGCTTATCTAAGAATTCATACATTCTTTGACCTCTTAAAGTTACCTTGCAACCAATTGGCATACCCTCACGTAACTTAAAGTTAGCAATTGACTTCTTTGCCTTTGTGATAACTGGACGTTGACCAGCTAATAATGTTAATTCCTCAACTGCGTCATCTAATACCTTTGAGTTAGCAACAGCGTCACCACAACCCATATTAATAACGATTTTTTCTAATCTTGGAATTTCCATACATGATTTATATTGGAATTTATTTGCTAATTCTGTTCTCACAGAAGTTTGATATTTTTCTTGTAAACGATTCATATCAACTTACCTCCTCTCTAAAGAATTAATTGAACTCATAACCAGATTTTTTAGAAACTCTGATTTTTTGAACTTTGCCTTTAACTTCTTTCTCAACAATTGATACACGAGTAGGCTTGTTAACCTTTGGATCTAATAACATTACATTAGAAGCTGCAATAGGAGCTTCCTTCTCAATGATAGAACCAGTTTCATTTTGTTGAGTTGGCTTTTGATGTTTCTTTATGATGTTTACGCCTTCAACTAATACTCTATTTGTTTTAGGATAAACCTTAAGAACCTTACCAGTCTTAGGTAATTTTTTACCTTTTTTGTCAGTAGTAAATTTATCTTTACCAGCGATTACTACAACTGTGTCATTAACTTTAATTTGCATATTTCGTTAGACCTCCTTATAGTACTTCTGGTGCTAAAGATACGATCTTCATATAACCTTTATCACGTAACTCTCTAGCAACAGGGCCAAAAATACGAGTTCCACGAGGAGTGCCATCCTCACGAACGATAACTGCTGCATTTTCGTCAAACTTAATGTATGAACCATCGTTACGTCTTAAACCACGTTTACTACGTACGATAACAGCCTTAACAACGTCACCCTTCTTAACTGCGCCATTAGATGATGCTTCTTTAACTGTACAAACTACAATATCACCAACGTTAGCATAGCGGTGTAGGGCTCCGCCTAATACTTTAATAATTAATAACTCACGTGCGCCGCTATTGTCAGCTACAGCAAGTCTTGTTTCTTGTTGAACCATTAGTGCTTCTCCTTCCGAAAACTAAATTGTTTCTTTAGTCTTAACCACTTCAACTAAACAGTAATGCTTAGTTGCTGAAAGTGGTCTTGTTTCCATGAAGCGAACAACATCGCCAACCTTAGCACTATTGTTTTCATCATGAACATGAAATTTAGATGTTTTTGTAATACGCTTCTTGTAGATTCTATGAGTACTAATTGTCTCAACAGCTACAACAATTGTCTTATCCATCTTATCTGAAACTACAGTTCCTGTAAAAACTCTACGACTATTATGTTCCATATATGTTGTCCTCCTACTCTACTTTGCTCGCATTTTGCTTTTCTGTTAAAACAGTCTTCATACGAGCGATAGTTCTTTTAATTTCATTCATCTTAGAAGGATTCTCAGCAGTACCTAATGCAGCTTGGAATCTTAAGTTGAATAATTCTTCTTTTAAATCAGCAATTTTACTATTAATTTGTTCTACTGATAAGCTACGGATTTCACTTGCTTTCATCATTATTGCTCATTACCCTCTCTTTTAATAAATTTTGTCTTGCAAGGTAATTTATGAGAAGCTAAACGAAGTGCTTCACGTGCTACTTCTTCAGATACGCCATCTACTTCATATAAGATAACGCCTGTCTTAACTACTGCTACCCATGAATCAGGAGCACCCTTACCTGAACCCATACGAACCTCTAGAGGCTTATGAGATTTAGATAAATGTGGATAAACCTTAATCCATACTTTACCTTGACGATTCATATAACGTGTGATCGCGATACGACCAGCTTCGATTTGGTTATTAGTTAACCAGCAACCTTCTAAGGCACGTAAACCGAATGAACCAAAAGCTAATTCAGTACCACCCTTAGCCTTACCGCTATAGTATACACGGTGAGGACGACGGTATTTAACTCTCTTAGGTATTAACATTATTGCTTACCTCCTTTAGAGTTTTCTCCATTTTGTCTAGGAGCACGTCTTTGATTATTTGTTTTATTATCAGTACGTGGCTTTCTAGCACGACGGTCTTCAACTTGACGAGGCTTAATTCCTAGAATTTCGCCCTTGTAGATCCAAACCTTAACACCTAATTTACCATAAGTTGTTAAGGCTTCAGCTACTGCATAGTCGATGTCTGCACGAAGAGTATGTAAAGGTACTTGACCTTCTAGGTAACCTTCGCTACGAGCCATTTCAGCACCAGCTAAACGACCAGAAATTGAAGTTTTAACACCCTTTGCGCCAGCCTTTAAAGCACGTTGGATTGCCATCTTTTGTACACGACGGAAAGAAGCACGTGCCTCTAATTGCTCTGCAATTTGCTTTGCAACGATAGTAGCATCTAATTCAGGACGCTTGATTTCAACTACATTTAAGATAATTTCCTTCTTTGTTCTGAATTCTAATTCTTTAACTACTGCATTTTTAGTTTCAGCTTCACGACCGATTACTGAACCTGGTCTAGCTGTATGTAAAGTGATTTTGATACGATCCTTATGATCCTTACCAACACCCTTTAAGCGTTCGATGATAACGCGTGAGATTTGAGCTTTCTTATAATATTCCTCTAAATATTCACGAATGCGGATATCTTCTAATAATAAGTCAGCAACTTTAGTTTTATCAGCATACCATGCTGAATCCCAGTCACGGTTGATACCAACACGTAATCCGACAGGACTTACTTTTTGACCCATGTGTTATATCCTCCTTACTTACTTTCTCTATCTGCAACTACGATTGTAATGTTGCAAGATCTTTTAATGATTACATCACCACGACCCTTAGCACGAGGTAACATTCTCTTTAAACGTAAACCATCGTTAACATAAGCGGTCTTAACATATAAATTGTTTCTATCCATACCGTTGTTTGCCTCAGCATTAGCAACAGCTGAATTTAAAACTTTGATTACTGCTTCGCAAGCTTGCTTATTTGTTAATTTTAAAATAGCATTAGCTTCCATAACGTTCTTGTTACGGATTAAATCAACGACAAGACGAGCCTTACGAGGAGTAATTCTAACATTTTTTGCAATTGCTTTAGTTTCCATACTATTCCTCCTATTACTTCTTAGCTGCTTTCTTGTCATCACCGTGACCATGGTATGTTCTAGTTGGAGCGAATTCGCCTAACTTGTGACCAACCATATCCTCTGTAACATATACAGGAACATGCTCACGACCATTGTAAACAGCGATTGTGTGACCAACAAATGCAGGGAAAATTGTTGATCTACGTGACCATGTTTGAATAACTTTCTTGCTTCCAGTCTCTTTTTGTTCTTCCACTTTCTTCATTAAGTGGTCATCGCAGAAAGGACCTTTTTTAATTGAACGAGCCATTAATATTTCCTCCTACCTTTATTTGTCATTTCTTCTACGGATAATTAACTTAGAAGATGCTTTTTTATTTCTACGAGTCTTTAAACCTAAAGCAGGTTTACCCCAAGGAGTAACTGGAGAAGGACGACCTACTGGACACTTACCTTCACCACCACCATGAGGGTGATCGTTAGGGTTCATAACAGAACCACGTACTTCAGGACGCTTACCCATCTTGCGAGCACGACCAGCTTTACCGATTGTTACTAATTCATGTGTTTCGTTACCTACTTCACCGATTGTAGCCATACAAGCTGCTAAAATCTTTCTAACCTCGCCTGATACTAAACGGATTAATACATAATTACCTTCACGGCCCAAAATTTGAGCTGATGTACCAGCTGAACGAATTAATTGTCCACCCTTACCTGGATGTAATTCGATATTATGGATGAAAGCACCTACTGGGATGTTTCCTAATGGTAATGCGTTACCTACCTTAATATCAGCATTCTCACCAGACATAACTGTTTGACCAACAGTTAAACCTTGAGGAGCTAACATATAACGCTTTTCACCGTCAGCATATACAACTAATGCGATATATGCGCTACGGTTTGGATCGTATTCGATTGTTGCAACTTTTCCTGGAATGTTGAACTTGTTACGCTTGAAATCGATGATACGATATTTTCTCTTAACACCGCCGCCTTGATGACGAACTGTGATTTTACCTGAATTGTTACGACCAGCATTCTTATTTAGAGGAGCTAATAGTGATTTTTCAGGAGTTGAGCATGTAATCTCTTCAAATGTTGAAACGCTCATATTACGTCTAGCATTTGTAGTTGGTTTATAATATCTAACTGCCATTTCTATTCCCTCCTAATTAAATTTCGAATGCTTCAATCTTTTGACCATCAGCTAACTTGCAAATAGCTTTCTTATAAGCTGCAGTATAGCCTACATGTTGGCCAACACGTTTACGCTTAGGTAAAACATTGATTGTAGCAACACTTAATACTTTAACCTTGAAGATTTCTTCAACTGCATTCTTGATTTGAATCTTATTAGCTGATTTAGCAACCTTGAATGTATATTTGTTGAATTCTTCTTTTAACTTCATACTTTTCTCAGTGATAATAGGTGCTTGAATAATATCTCTTGATTCCATATTACTTCAAAACCTCCTCATAATATTCTACAGCAGCCTTAGTAGCAACTACCTTATCGAAGCATAATAGCTCATAAACAGATACGTTGTCACAAGGAGTTAAGAATACGTTTTCGATATTACGAGCTGAATTAATAGCATTCTCTGTTAATTCTTCTCTTGAACATAAAACGATTGTCTTACCTTCTGCTTTTACGTTTGATAAGAATTCCTTGAAATTCTTTGTCTTATTTGCATCGAATACGAATGTATCTACTGCAATGAACTTTTCATTTTGAACTTTAAATGATAAAGCTGATTTAAAACCTAATTGTTTTACTTTCTTGTTTAACTTGAAAGCATAGCTTCTTGGTGTAGGTCCGAATACAACACCGCCGCCCTTCCATTGAGGAGCACGGATTGATCCTTGACGAGCACGTCCTGTACCCTTTTGTCTCCAAGGCTTTCTACCACCGCCACGTACTTCTGTACGATTCTTAACGTCATGAGTTCCTTGACGCATAGCTGCGCGTTGGCAATTTACTACATCGTAAACAACTTGTCTATTAGGTTCAATACCGAAGATTTCTTCATTTAAATTTAAGTCTGAAACTTTTTCTCCGGCCTGATTTAATAATGCGATAACTGGCATGATAAATCTCCTTTCCTAATTAATTAGCTTTGCAAGCTGATTTGATAACTACTAAACCCTTTTTAGGACCTGGTACATTACCACGTACTAAGATTAGGTTACGTTCTGTATCTACAGCAGCTACAACTAAATTTTGTAATGTTACTCTGTCATGTCCCATATGACCAGGCATTTTCTTACCTTTTAAGTTACCTGTAATAGGACCCATTGAACCAACGATACGGTGACATGCTGATGTACCATGGCTCATTCTTAAACTGTGGTGATTATATCTCTTGATTGTACCAGCAAATCCTTTACCTTTAGATGTACCAGTTACATCGATAATATCGCCAGCTGCGAATATATCACACTTGATTTCTTGGCCTACATTATAAGATACTAACTCGTTCTCGCGTCCATCTGAGAAACGAATTTCTCTTACGAAGCGCTTAGGAGCAGTGTTAGCTTTTTTAGCGTGACCCTTTTCAGGATTGTTACTTAATGATTCACGCTTATCTTCATAACCAAGTTGACATGCTACATAACCATCGTTTTCAACTGTCTTTTGTTGAAGAACAACGTTTGGAGTAGCATCAATGATTGTTACTGGAATTAAATTTCCAGCTGCGTCGAAAATTTGAGTCATGCCCAATTTTCTACCTAAGATTCCTTTTGCCATTGAATTGACCTCTTTCTGTAAATTTTGTTTTTCTTAATTACTTCTTTAATACGATGTCGATACCTGAAGGTAATTCGATATGCATTAAAGCATCGATTGTTTGTGAAGTTGGATTCACAATTTCGATTAATCTCTTATGAGTTCTACGTTCGAATTGTTCACGAGAATCTTTGTTAACGTGTGGTGAACGTAAGATTGTGAAGATTTCCTTTTCTGTAGGTAATGGAATTGGACCGTTAACCTCAGAACCTGTCTTCTTAACGCTATCAACAATTTTCTTTGCTGATTGGTCTAATAATCTGTGATCATAAGACTTTAAACGAATTTTAATCTTTTCTTTTGCCATTTTTAATTACTCCTTTCGCCCTTATTCTTGATAGGGACTTGCTCCATGGAAAAACTCAATACGCTGTATGACAACGCTCCTCAGCGTATCAACAACCTTCCACTTCACAGCCATATATTTTTGCCCGAAAGCTCTATAATTATACTATAACCGCAAGTATAATTCAAGAGTTTTTTCAAACATTTTTACTTTTTTAAAAAAGCCCATTTTTGGCTCTATAGCTTATAAAACCGCCCATCAAAAAATTCTATTTTTAGACTTAAATGCCTTGCCCTTGGAAAGAAAAAAATATAAAAAAAAGAGAAGCTTTTTTGCTTCTCTTATATAAATATAGTTATTACTCAGCAAAATTTTCAATTGGACGCTGCTTAATGGTTGCCTCATATAATCTTGCATAAACCCCATTATGGCTTAATAATTCCTCATGATTGCCACTTTCAATTAATTTTCCCTCATCAATAACACAAATTAAATCAGAATTAAAGATAGTTGATAGCCTATGAGCTACTACTATAGAGGTTCTTCCCCTAGCCAATTCATCTAGGGCTGATTCAATTAATAGCTCAGTAGTATTATCTAAAGCACTAGTTGCCTCATCTAAAATTATAATAGATGGATTCTTTAAAAAGATTCTCGCAATCGAAATACGTTGCTTTTGGCCACCACTTAGCTTAACACCACGCTCACCAATAATTGTTTCATAGCCATTTTCCATCTTCATAACATCATCATGGATTCTTGCCTTCTTACACGCTTCAATTACTTCCTCATCTGTTGCATCTAATCTTCCATATTTAACATTATCGAAAATAGTACCATTAAATAAGAAAACATCCTGCTGTACAATACCAACATTTTTTCTTATATCCTTATTTGATAGCTTATTAAGATTAATATCATCAAGTAAAATTTCACCAGCTAAGATGGTATAGAAATGAGGTATTAAATGGCAAATGGTTGTCTTACCACCACCACTAGGTCCAACTAAGGCAATCTTATGCCCCTTTTTAATATGTAAGGAAAAATTATTTAAGATATTACCACCTTCATTATACTTAAAGCTTACATTCTTAAACTTAATATCACCCTGAAGCCTATCAATCTGAACTGCATCCTTAGCATCATCCTCACTAGGTAATTCCATAATTTCCGTAAAACGTTTAAAGCCTGTAACACCATCCTGGAAGGTTTCAATAAAGTTAATTAGGGTTGTAAGTGGATTAATAAATAGGTTAACTGAAATGATGAAGGTTGAATAATCAGCAAAATCAATCTTACCCTGAATCATAAAAATACCACCAGCAATTAAAACGATAACATTAAAGATATCTGTAACAAAGGTTGTTGAAGCAAAGAATTCACCCATTCTACGATAGGCCTTAGCTCTGGCTTCAATAAATTTTTTATTACCCTCTTCAAACTTTCTTGACTCTTCCTTTTTATTACCAAATGCCTTAGTAACACGAATTCCTGTAATTGAAGATTCTAAATTAGCATTTACAACCGCAATTTCCTTTCTCGTTTCACTAAAGGCTAAATTCATCTTCTTCTTTAAAATGGCACTAACCAGAATTAAGAAAGGAATACAAGCAAAGATAATAAGAGTTAAAACCCAATTAATCGTACATAAATAAACAAATGATCCTACTATCATTAAACCAGAAATAAAGAAATTCTCAGGTCCATGATGAGCAAGCTCAGATACCTGCTGTAAATCATTAATCATACGTGACATGATTTTACCAGTTTCATGGGTATCAAAATAAGAGAATGGTAAATCCTCAATTTTATTAAACATATCACGACGCATATCACCTTGCATATGAACACCTACAACGTGACCATAATACTGAACAAAATATTTTAAAAAGCTTCTAACTATATATAATAGTAATAGGGATATACCAAAAATAACAATCATTCTAATATTCTTATTAGGAAAAAAGTCATTTAACATAGTACGAGTCATTATTGGATATGCCATTGCAATTGCAGAAATAAAGAAGCTTGCTAGCATATCTAAGAAAAACATTCCCTTATAAGGCTTATAGTAGCTTATAAATCTTTTCATCATAATATCAACTCCTCGATTAATCATTATAGCATAATAAAAGGGAAGTTTTCTTCCCTCTTTATAAAATTTATTCGATTTGCTTACTAGCGGTAATCTCCGAAAACTTATTTGTTATTTTATTAGTTGTTATATTAATTTCATGAACATCCTTACTAACCTGATTAATGTGACCCTGCAAGCTCTCCCAACGCTCCTTATAGCGGTTGAACTCTGCAGCCAGCTTCGTAATATTATCCCTAATTACTAATATATTCTTAGAATACTTAATATTTTGTAATAGGGTGGCAATAGTCGTTAAAAAGGCCATTAGGGTAGTTGGCGATGTCAACCAAACATTTTTAGTTTGAGCATAATTTATAATATTATAGTGATTTGCGTTAATTTCAGCAAAAATTGCTTCACTTGGTAAAAACATAATCGCTTGATTTGAGGTTACCCCAGGAATTATATATTTACTACTAATCGCCTCAATATGCTTCTTACAATCACTATCAAAAAGCTTACTATATTTAAGCTTTTCGACCTCACTATTAGCATTAAGCATATTCTTATAATTTTCTAATGGGAATTTTGAATCAATTGCTAATAAGCCAACTGGCTCTGGACACTTAATTACCGCATCAGCCTTAACACTATTTAAATCATCCTTAAATTGATATTGTAATTCATAAGGTGAATTCTTACTAAATTCCCCAAAGACATTATATAAAATCGTATTAAGCTGAACCTCACCAAAGGTTCCACGTGACTTTTTATCCGTCAAAACATTTTGTAAGGAGGTAATATCCTTTTGAACGCTTTGAATGTTCTTTTGTGCTTCATTAATTAAATTAATGGATTCAATCATCTTCATAAAGGATTCATTAGTTTTCTTAAAGCCCTCATCTAGCTTACCCTTAACCGTATCATTTAAATGATTAATCTTATCCTCTAAAAATTTCATCGTCTTATCACTAAATTCAACCATAAATTTATTGATTTCTATAATCTTTTTATTAAGCTCAT
The DNA here is from genome assembly GCA_020025015.1 of Anaeroplasmataceae bacterium. Classification (GTDB taxonomy): domain Bacteria; phylum Bacillota_I; class Bacilli_A; order Acholeplasmatales; family Anaeroplasmataceae; genus CALUXS01. Next base: position 90,872 of record JAHHSV010000001.1, on the reverse strand, counting down.
CATTAACATTCTTTCTTGTTTCAGATAATTCCTTAATAAGAGTCTCCTTAACCAAGGTAAAGGAATTAGTCATATCCTTAATCCTACCATATAAAAGATCAGAATCCTCATTTCTGGCCTTCATTAGATCAAGCTTAAAGCCATTAAGAAGCTCTAATAGTTTCTTTTCTAAATCATTAAATTTATTAACTAGCTTCATAGTTTCATCTGCATTTGATTTAATTAAAGCATTCTCAATTTGCTCCTTTGATATTTCCTTTAAAATAGCTACTTTAATTGAATTAATATCACTGTCCTTAAGCCTTCTATTTTTAATAGCTAAAAATATTAGAACGATTAAAGCAGCTAAAATTACGGCTAATAATACTATTACTAAAATCTCCATATTACTCCTCAATTAAATATAAGTTATTTTGACATAAGGCATAAATAGTATCCATAATTCTTGCTATCTCTACATCCTTAGACTTCCACCAATTCATTGACCAAACACGATAAACATGCCAGCCACGTGACTCTAAATATTTTTGTCTAAAATAATCACGCTCACGGCTCTTATAGCCCTGATTAAATAGCTTAAAATCAAACTCAATACCAAGAATATATCTATTATCCTGCTTAACCGCTAAATCTATACTATATTTACCAATACCAACATTAGCTAAAACCGTAAAGCCATGACGTCTAATTTCCTGATAAACCTCTTTAATAATCGCATCAGTTCTTCTATCAATCTCTAAGCCCTGATGTAAGGAATATAAGGTTTCTCTTGCTGTTTTAGTTTCATTTTTACTAACTAAGAAGCAATACTCTAAATACTTCTTTAAGAACTTAGGACCATTATTCGCATTCTTTTCCATCTTTAAATCTGATGGATTAATTGAGGTTACTATAACAATCTTTTTCTTAGCTCTAGTTATTGCAACATTTAAACGATTTTCGCCACCCTTTTGATTTAACCAACCAAAGTTTTGAATTAGCTTACCATCCTCATTTTTAGCATAACCAATTGAAAACATAATAACATCACGCTCATCGCCCTGAACATTTTCAATATTCTTAACAAATAAGCCGATATCCTCACCATTTTCAATACGGTTAGTTTCTGCCTTAACACTTTCGGCAAACTCACTATCACGCTCACACTCTAAATCAATTAAATCTAAGATTAAATCACGCTGCTGGCTATTAAAGGTAATAACACCAATTGTCTCATTATTAGCTCGCTTGCTGAAGAAGGCCTTTAATAAGGAAACAACCTTTAAAGCCTCAGCTCTATTCTCTCTATTTTGCCATAAGCCATCATTAAGCTTATAAACCTCAATTGGCTTAACCTGATTTTCAGACGTATTAGGTGAAATATATAAATCCTCATCATAAAAGGCATAATTAGAAAAGGCAATTAATTCCTCATACTTACTACGGTAATGGAAATTTAAAATAACCGGTGGTAGGATTTTATACCTTGCTAAATCTAGTAGACTTTCTTCCTCTAAGGCAATATTATCCTCTGTATATTCATCTAAATCATACTCTAAACGACCAGAGCCTAGGCTTGAAGGCTTTAATTGCTTACTATCACCCGCAACCACTAATTTCTTAGCACGCATAATAGTTGGCAAGCTCTTTTCAATATAAATTTGGGAAGCCTCATCAAAGATAACTAAATCAAAGCTACTACCAAATAAGGTAAAGACCTCACTTACAACCTCAGGAGTCATAAGCCAAATCTTAACCCCACCAATAATTTCCTCATAATACTTATTAATAAATCTCTTAATATTATATTTACGCTTACTACCATTAATATTATGATTTATTTCATTAAAGCTTTCACTATCTAAAATATTTGTCTTAACGCTATCGATTAATCTATTTAAAACCAAGCTCTTAACAATTGACTTTTTCTTACTAAATAGCTCATCAAGCTTATTTTGAAGCTCCTTAAAATTCTTAATATCCGCTAAGGTATCTGCATGCGTTTGTTCATACTTTTCAATTAGCTTATATAATAAGAAATTTAAAAGCTTTTGATTAGCCAAGGTATCATCATCCGTCAAATTAGTTAAAACCTCAATTAAAGCCTCTAAATAAATTTTTTCAAAGCTATTAAGCGTCTTAAAAATATTTAAAGCCGCAATAAATTCCTGATAAAACTTTAATTCCTGAAAGTTAATACCATTTTCTAAAATATAATTTACACTTTGGCTTTCCTTATTAAAATAGGTTCTTAAAAATAATTTAATCCCCTTCTTTAGGCTATGCTTAAAAAAGACCTTCTTCAAGCCCTTTAAGGCTTCAAAATCCTCAAGCTGATGAGAAATCACCCTAGCATTTTCCCTTAAATCAATCTCTTCAATAGTTGTTAAATTTTCCCTTAAGCGACTAATAAAGGAATTCTCATATTTCTTATAAAGCTTTAGCTTATTAAGCTTACCTAAATCACTAAAGCTTAAGCTAGCATTAATTAAATCCTGATATTTAAAGCCACTAAACCTACTATAATCAATAATACTATTTAAAACCTCATATTCCTGCTTACTAGTAGGGCTCTTTAAATCATAGGATCTAGTCTTTTTATATAACAAGCTCATTGGAGCCCCTATTTTAGTATCCTTGTAAAAATCATTTTCGATATTATCAAAGCGCTTAATATAGCCCTCAATTTCCTTATTAATTTGAGTTAAATCTGCCTCATTAATATTAGTCTTAGCCTCCAAAGGAAGCATATTATTTAAATTAGTATAAAAGCTATTTTTATCATTAATATCATCAATTTGCATTGCATATCTATTTAAGACACCTAAACGCGAATAAACAACATCTAAGGCTGCCTTCTTTTCCGAAACAATTAAAACATTTTTATTAGCCAAAACATAATTAGTAACAAGGCTTGTAATAGTTTGACTCTTACCAGTTCCTGGTGGGCCCTCAACTACTACCGCATTATTTTTATGAATAGCCTCAATTACTCCCTCTTGGCTCGAATTTAAATCACCAACATAGGATAAATCAGCCTCACTAACACTATTAGGCTTATCTTCTTCCTTATAGTCATCTAAAAGGCTTAAAAGAATTGAATTACAACGCTTTTCTGATAGCATCAATTCAAAATCCCTTTGAATAACTGTTGAATAGGAAGAAAAACGTCCTAATACTGCATAGCCCTCTAAGCTAAAATCGCCTTCCTTATAATACTTAAGCTCATTATCTCTTAAAGGCACAAACTCCTTAAGCTCACGATGGAGGCTAAAGAAATTAATACCCTCCGCACTATAAAAATCAATTAAATCCGTCATAAAGGTTGAGCTATCTAGCTTATCAATAATTAAATTAGGTAAGGGACGATTAACCTCCTTAAACTTATAATTAGCTAATAATAAATGTGAATTATAGGTTACATCCTTAGACTGATCAAGCTTTAGGGTAATATAATCAATTTCCTTTTCAATCTTAATGGGAAATAAGGCAAGTGGCGCATGAATATAAAAATCATCACCATTAATCTTACCCTTAATAAAAGGATAGCCAACATATAAATCCATCATACCACGATCACGATAATTCTTAAAAACATCGCGGCAAATAGAATTTAAGGTCTTATAAATTAATGGGTTACTATTAGTTATTTTAATCGTCTTTTTATTAAATAATAAATCCTGAGGATATTCTAAAAGCGTAGTTAAATCCAAAGCCGCACTAGGAAGCTTAGGTAAATATAGCATACGATTACGCTTATTAATATCAACTAGCTTCTTGCTAAGCTCACGCATGGTTGCAGTAGTCTTTGGGGTTAGCTCTAATAAATTTTCGCTATTAGCCTTTAACCTTTTAATTTCATTTAAGAAAAAAGGTAGATATCTACTATCTAGCTTAATTAGATTTAATAATTCATCCTTACTAGTAGGCATAGCCTTACTAAGCTTAGTTAAATCAGTCTCACTACAAATTAAAGGCTCTTCCTTAGCCTTGCTTTCCTTACGAAGCCTATTTCTAAGCCTTAACAGTTCATTATAAAACAGTTTACTATTATCCATAATTTCACCCATTTTCGTTTTATTTCTTATCCTTTATTATAGCTTTTTTAAAGATTCTTTTCAATTAATGACATATCTTTTTCTCTAGTAAAAGAAAAACTGTATACTAATAAATTTTAGCATACAGTTTTGTTATTATTTATTAATTTCCATAAAGCTAGAAACATTTAAGCCTAGCTCCTTTGTGAAGCTATAAACATCAGAAACATCCTGGTTCCATAAATTGTTTGGATCATGTGCATCACTACCAATTATTATCTTTAAGCTAGGATATTCCTTAGCAATAGTCCAGAATTCCTTTAAAGGATATAGCCAATCACTACCATTAACCCCATATTTACGAGAGTTAGCAGGTCCATTAGCATTAACCTCTAAATAAACATTATTCTTAATCGCTGCTTCAATAATCATTCTTGAAACCTCTTCACAATGCTTATCAAAGGTATGCTTACCATTTTCATCCTTATATTGGAAATAGAATAAATCAGGGTGAACTAAAGCATTATAAATACCACTTTCCATACCCATAATAGCAATTTTAGCATAATCATAAATAGTCTTATAATTAACATCATCATAGCTATTTAATTCCTTACCATCAGATAAGAAATAATGAACACCAAAATTAATATAATCTAAATCCTTCTTAAGCATTAAATAATAATCCTCATGACCAGGAATATATTCAGTTTCTAGGGCCTTATAAATTTTAATTTTATCCCCATATTTTTTAATAGCCTCATCTAGGCTTGGTAAGTATATTTCATAAAACTCATTTAGCTTCATTATACGAGGTAGCCAGTTATATTCATAATCATAGGCTGACATAAATTCCTCTGGTACTGGTGCGTGATCACTAATACCAATTTCCTTAAAGCCTAGCTCGATTGCCTTCTTGATATAATCCTCAGGCATACCTACGGCATGATTACAAAGCTTACAATGTGTATGATAATTTGCCTTTAACATCTTAAACCTCCTTCGCTTGCGCGAGATATTATTATAGCATATTTTTAAAAAAGAAAAAAGGACACAGCTTAATTGTGTCCTAAATCATTACCAAGAATAATTTCTTTATAACGTTTTCTAATTAAAATTGCTAAAAAGCCACTCATTATACCAGTACCTAAGGATAATAGCATTATCCAAGGTAAATAATATAATAGGCCTAATGATGATAGCATACAAATGGCAACAATAATTTGCCCAATACAATGGCTAATACTTCCCATAACTGAGGTACCTATACTAGAAAATAAAGGAATCCTCGAAAATATCAGCATTGCTACAAAGGCAAACATACCACCTGATAGCGACATAAACCAGGTTGGCGTAAAGAGGCTACCCCTAATTAAGCCAACTAAAAAAATACGCATTATTAAAACTAAAAAGGCATTTCCAATTGTATCATCATAAAGTAAAACTAAAATAATAACATTAGCTAAACCAAGCTTTACCCCAGGAATAGGAATTGGAATAAAGGATTCAACATAGCTTACTACGACACTGATAGCTAAGAAAATAGCAAGCACAACAATCTTACGAATACTATAACGACTCTTTTTCATGATAGATCAGCCTCTACATCAATAACCGTTATTAATACTCGATTCGGGATACAAGCTATCGGTCTACCCGGAGTATTAATTATACCAGTGTTTATACAAATATGGTCAGGGCAGCCTGAGGCTTTAACATAAATACCATTTTTACTAGCACAAATTACTACCTCAGAAATCCTTCCCTTTAGGGTATAGGTCTTTTCTTGCTTAAACATATCATAGCTAATAGAGGTTACAACCTCATCATCTATTACCTCTTCTGTAAGATTTAAAAAATCAACCTTTAAAACTACCTGATTATTAAATTCAACCTTCGCAATATAATTACTATCATAGTGTTTAGGAAAATAAATATAAATAAAACCACCAATAGTAAGAGCTAAGGCAACTAAAATTAAAATTAAATCGCCAATTTTAAATTTCATTATAAGCCCTCAGTTCTATAATATACCTGATCATCCTTAACAAGTAAGCCTTGTAGGCCTTTTTCCTTAATAAAGCTTATAGCCTCCTCATCACTCATCGAAAAGATAGCAGTTGAATAAGCATCAAGCCTTCCACTATCAACCCCAAGAATAGTTACACTATCTCTAATATTTGAAGGCTTTCCCGTAAACGCATTAATCAAATGATGAGCTTTACGATCCCCCTTCTTATGCTGCTGGCCTGGATTAGAGGTACAAACTCCTAAATTCTTAACGTTTAAATTAGTTAAGCTTAGGCTTCCCTTTAAGCGATAAGCGCCATTTTCAGCAACAAAATATTCTGAGGTTTCAGTATTAAAAAAGATATCCCCATTTTTAGGCGTACCTGTAAGAGTCTCACCATAATTTAAGCTAACATTACTCTTTGATTTAAGCTTAGTGTCAATATCATCAACATGGAAGGTACCATTTTTTACTTCTAGCTTTGGTGTCTTATTTGGATAACCAAAGACATAGCTAATTCCCACATTATAGCCCTCATTTTTTAAATTAGAGCCAACTACTATATTAGAGCTTCCGGCATTTAAAACGAAATGCTTAACATTAGCAGCCTTTAAATATTCATAGGCCTTATTAGTCGCATAGCCCTTAGCTACACCACCTAAATCAACTAAGCCCTCACCCTTTAGAGTTAAAACATTATTCTCATAGGAAAAGCTGGTTTCCCTAGCAATACCGGTAAAGTACATCATTTCCCCCTGAGATGGAGCAGCACCTATACCATCAATATATTTTTTCCACATATGGTTAAGCTCACCTAAATAAGGATTAAAATAACCATTAGTTTCCTCACGCATTAAATCAGCAAAGGTAATTAAATCAACTAGAGGCTTAGAAGGATTTACTAAAGCTCTATCATGATTCAATCTAGCTAATTCACTATCATAGTTTTGTCCATAGGCTGAATCAAAGCCATCATCTGCGACAGTATCATAAGCCGAATAAATCGATTTTAAACGACTATACACTCTATCTGCGATATTTTTATTAGGGGCATACATTGAAAAGCTAATAACCGTATTCATTGAACCAAAGCTACCAGAATAAAACTTGAGCTCGCTTGCTGGAATATTAGGGTCAATTGGTTCAATTGGGGCTTCTGGATCAGGATTAATAATATTATCATCACCAGCTACATCATACATACAGCCTGTAAGCATTAAAACAGCCATTATTAAATTAAGCGCCATTATTAATATTTTTTTCATAATGCCTCCTTCATAAATTCCAAAATAAAGCCGTGTTGCCACGGCTTTACTATTTCTACTTTAATTTTGTAGGATTAATTGTACCATCAGCATTAGGATTTTCATCCAAATATGCTCTAATTTTTTCACCTACGCCAGCTTTCATACCTGGCTTACATAGTGAGCAGCTTGAAGCCTCACCATTGATAATAGCATTAGCATAACCAGCACAACCAGGGTAACCACAGGCACCACAGTTAGCATTAGGAAGCATAGCTGTAATTTCAGCAACTCTATTATCCTCTTTTACATATAAGAACTTATCAGCAATTGCTAAGCCTAGACCAAATAAAACACCTAAGCCTGCAAGAACTAAAGCAGCCCATAAAATTGTTAATGGATCTATTGCAAACAAAATTGTCATTTCTTTTTTTCCTCCTCAATTATATCGTCAATCTTTTTAAAAGCACAATCAAATTGATGGCAGCCCTCGCACTGCTCAGTTTCAATATCCTTACAGCTATCAGGAACTGGCGTTTTCTTATTAAGCACATATGTTATAAAGAATAGTGCGAATAAAGCTACAATCAAAACAATAGCGATTATTAATTCAACCATTAAATCATTCCTTTAATGCCCATGAAGGCAATTGCCATAATAGCGGCAGTAATTAAAGCAGCAGGGATACCCTTAAATGCCTTAGGAAGATTGCTTGAATCTAAACGAACACGAATTGCAGAGAAAATGAAAATTACTAATGCGAAGCCTAATGATGTACCTAAGGCATTAGCCATTGATGCACCAAATGATAAAGCATTGTTTACGTTTTCCTTGGCTACACCAAGTACAGCACAGTTTGTCGTAATTAATGGTAAATAGACACCTAAAGCCTTATATAAGCTTGGAGAATATTTCTTAATTACCATTTCAACTAATTGTACTAATGAAGCGATAACTAGGATGAATACTAAGGTATCCATAAATGGAATACCAGCAGGTACTAAAATATAATGATAAACTGGCCATGTAATAGCTGAGGCAATCATTATAACGAAAATAACAGCTAAGCCCATACCTAAAGCTGAGGTAGGCTTCTTTGAAACACCAAGGAATGGACAAATACCATAGAATCTACTTAATGTTACGTTATTAATAAGCATAGCACTAATAATTGCTAAAACAAACTCTAACATATTATTGAGCCTCCTTTACTTCTGGTTTTGCTTCTACTTGAGGAGCTTCACTAGCCTTTGCGGCAGCCGTTGCCTTAGCAGCAGCTAGCTTTGCAGCTTTTTCCTTCTTAAGCTCTTCAATACGAGCCTTTTCAGCACGGGCAGCAGCCTCTTCCTTATGGTTCTTATGGAAAGCAAGAATTGCTAAAATAATACCTAAGGTTAAGAAACCACCTGGAGCTTGAACGAATAAATCAATTTTATAGGTTGCAAGTGGAGTCCAGCTTACTAAAGGTATAAAGGTAAATACCTTACCAAAGGTGAAACCACCAGTACCTAAGAATTCACGAATAATTGACATTGTAAGTAAAGCTAAGCCAAAGCCTAATGACATACCTACAGCATCAATAAATGATGCCCAAGGGCCATTCTTTGAAGCAAAAGCTTCAGCTCTACCTAAAACGATACAGTTAACAACGATTAGAGAAATAAATACACCTAATGTTGAGTATAGCTCAGGTAAATAAGCCTTACATAGCATTTCTACGATTGTAACGAATGTTGCAATGATAACAATATAAGATGGGATTTTTACTTGAGCAGGAATAACCTTTCTAAGTAAAGAAATAATTACGTTAGAGCCCATTAAAACGATTGTAAATAATAAGAACATACCAATTGCTGATTCAATACTTGTTGTTGTAGCAAGTGTAGGACACATAGCAAGTAAACCAACAAATACAGGGTTTTCAGAAATTATACCTTTAAGGAAATTCTGCTTTGTAGACATTTTTTCTTCCATTATTTATTACCTCCTTCAGCAATAGCCTTTAAAACAAGAGTCTTGACTGCTGAATCAGCCATCGCTTCAACCTCAGCCTTACCCTTATTAGAATAATCTGTTAAGATTACCTCTTTATTATTTAGATCATAAACACTTATAACCTTAGAGTCTCTAACACCAACTAAGATATGAGCATTAGCATTCTTTAAAACTAAAACCTTACCTAAGGTTGCAACAGGACCAAAGCCCTCAACACCCTTAACGATATAACCAGCTTCAATTTCACCATTAGCCGCAATCTTCTCACTATGAGCAGTAATCATACCAATGAACATTTGCTTTGCCATTGCTTCATAACGGATTTCATTATTTAAGCCGCTAATCTCAGTCATAGCAATCTTGATACCTAAGCCAGCCATTTCTGCTGACATAGTTCCATGACCTGCTAATTGTAATTCACTTAGCTTAGTATCAATTTCTTCCATTGTCTTTAAGCCAGCATATTTCTTAGCTTGGTCATTCATATTAGCATGATGATTTTCAATATCAACTAAATTTAAATAATTCTTATTAGCATCTAAGGTTACTAGCATAACGTTAGGTCTAATTTCATCAGTTGGCTTGAATCTATTATCATCATCACACCAAGTATTCTTTAAAGTAATAATTAAGGCATAGCCTAGAAGCTCACCAGCACTGTTTTTAACAGTAACTGATGATCTTACTTCGGCTTGCTTAATGTCATTCTTAACACTATTTACATCATCTAGATCCTTAAATTCAGCACGAATGAAAGCATCATTTGTAGATAATAGCTTATGTCTACTAGCTTCAGCTAAGCAATCCTTTAAGGCTCTCTTGATATCAGCTGCTAAAGTAAATTCATCCTTAACAGCATCAATCTTAGCTTCACTATCAACTAAAGTACCAAACTTAGCTAGGTAAGCATTAATATCTGCATCCTTAACTCCTGTTTCATTTCTTACAATTGTATAGCCTAAAGGCATCTTACCTAAGGTTGAAGTAATGAAATAATCAGGACCTAAGAATAATTTGTTTTCTAAATTTACAGAAACCATAATATCTAGCTTATCATTAACATTTAATAAATAAGCATAGCCTAATTCCTTATTAGTTGTATACCAGCTTACACCTACAACAAAGTATCCTGCCTTAACCTTTGTATTAGGTAAAACATTAATACTATGTGAACGTTGTAATACGATATATGGATATAAATTCTTTAAAGCTACCTCATATTCAACGCGTGGCATAGCTTCCTTCTTATTTTCAGACATAGCAGTTAAAACAGCTAGCTTTAATAATTCAGTTGTGAATGAACCACCCGCATGAACAATTCCTTCAATTTGCGCTTCAGTCATACCAGATACGAATAATTTATCATTGCCGGCAAGCTCAGCATGATCGTTTTGAATATCAACGAAGCCCTTGAAGTTTCCTTCATTATCAAGAATAACTACCACATAATTTCTACCATATACATTATCAACAAACATAATATAGGCAGTACCTAAAACCTCACCATTACGTTTAACAGCAGTTAAAGCTCTAATAATATTAGAATTAATGAAGCCTTCCTTCACTACTTCACTCTTAGACTCATCATATACACCGAAGGCCTTATTAAAGGCTTCTGCATAGGTTGCTTCTTCTATATCAAATAGATTAGCTGCAGCACTACCTTCAAATTCAGCAAAAGCAGTAATAATAATATTTTTAACTAAGAAATCAATGAATAATTCACCATCCTGGTTAGGAACTGAATTAATTTGATCCTTTGTATAACCACTGAAGTGTTCTAGATAAGCTTGAGCCTTGCTAGCTAAATTACCAGTACCAGTCATATTGTTAGTGATATCAGAATCAACAACATGAGCACCAACAAATTTACCATTAGTATCAATACCAACCATAATTGTTAGGTAGCCTTCCTTATAGCTTTGCTTAATTAAGTATAGCTTACCTAAATCTTGGTTATTTTGATAATTCTTAGTACCCTTAACATTGATACCTAAAATTACAGATTCATTCTTAAATGTAGCCTTATCAATTTCACTTGAATGGAAGCTTACCATATATGGGAAGATTCGCTTTGCAAGAACTTCATAATCAACTGATTTGCTTATACCCTTTAGGTATTCATTCATAGCAACACGAACAGCATATTTAGCCATATCAATTGTATATGTAGAACCACCTTGGTACTTAGCATCAAACTTAGCACTAATTAAAGCTAAATCCTTTAAACCAACTAAATCAGAATAATCAACTGCATCAATTGAAGCATGATTATTAATATAATCCTTGTAACCAACAAAGGCACCTAAAGCATCAACAGCAACTACTACTGTGTTCTTAGAATAAGGATTAGAAATAGTCATAACATAAGCATAGCCTAAAAGCTCACCATTCTTATTATGAACCTCTTCAGCATAGAAGATTTCCTTATTAAAGAATGTGTATGGATCCTTTTCAGCCTTAGCATCTAAATGCTTACTATTTTCATAAGAATAATCCTTAAATAAATTCTTAATTAAAGCATCATATGGAGTCTTACTTGTATGCTCCTTAGCTTCCTTTAAAGCATCCTTTAAGGCTCTCTTGATATCAGCTGCTAAAGCAAATTCATCCTTAACGGCATCAATCTTAGCTTCACTATCAACCTCAGTACCAAATTTAGCTAGGTAAGCTAAAATGTCCTTATTTGAAGTGCCTGTATTATTGCTATTAATTACATAGTTAACTTGATTATCCTTAACAAATAAATTACCAGCTACTGAAGCACTAACTGTAATAGTTAGATTATCATTAACCTTTAATTCATAAACATAACCAATTAATTGACCATTTTGATAATTCTTAACACCATTGATTTCCTTTGCGAATACAACCTTTGAAGGAGTATTTACAATATTTAAATCAAATGAACGTAGGTTTACCATTAATGGGAAGATTGTTCTAGCGGCATCTTCTCTAGCTAAATCTTGGTTAGCACTCTTAGCATTAACCTCCATAGCCTTTAAGACTGCACGTCTAATAACCTCAACTGTGAATGAAGAATCACTATTTAAATAGCCATCTAAATTCTTAATAGCCTCTTCGGTAAGTGGCTTATGACCTGGAGTAAACATTGAAATATAATTTTCTAATGCGCCATGATCATTTTGAACGTCATATACACCTAATAGATTATTACTATTATCTAATAAAACCATTACATAATTATGACTATAAACATCATTAATATAAACGATATAAGCATTTGCTAAGAAATTACCATTTGCATCCTTAGCAATAATAGCATCTAAAATTTCAGGATACTTAGCAGTATCAACATTTTCCATATTGCTTACTGTCTTACCAAAGTCAATTCCAACAATAGCATCATAATAAGCTTCTGTATTATTGTATGAGTTAATCATTGGTAATGCAGATGCCTTAGATGCTTCATTTAAAGCGATACATAATGCATGCTTTAGAATTTGCGATGCATATTGAGCAGCATGATAATTCTTAACACGATTAATATCAGTTGCAGTCATACCAGCCTTAAATTCAGTAGTTAAATATGCATTCATATATTGTTGCATTCTGCTTTGGAATAAGCTGTAATCAATTACATCATCAGCAGTAGCCTCTAATACTCGAGCACTAACAAAATTGTTCTTCTCATCTAAACCAACTAAAACTCTTAATTTATCATGAGTATTTTCAACTGTAATTAAGTAAGCTGTACCAATTTGAACCTTATCTTGATAATTCTTGTTAGTACCACCAATATAAATCTTTTGTTCAACACCAGTATTCTTTGCTGTATAGCCCTCAACTAAATGAGAATGAGCAGCAACCATATTAGGATAAATGCTCTTTAATAGGTCCTCACCTTGAATAGTTAGGTTTTGACCATATGGATTACCAGCGATTTCTTCGTAGGCAATCATAATACCTAAACGAGCCATATCATTGCTAAATGAGCTACCAGCTTCAATTAGCTTATTGAAGTATGAATTAATCTCTTCAATAGAGCCCTTGCCAACTAAGCCTGATACATCAATCTTATCCATTGAAGCATGAGTATTGCTAATATCAATTAGCTTAGCGAACTTCTTATCCTTATCAAAAGTAACAAGCATCTTGTTCTTTGAATAAACATTAGATAAATTAACGATTACACCATAACCAATAATGTTACCCTTGCTATCCTTAGCAGTAATCTTATCCTCAACCTGAGCTTGCTTAATATCAAATGGACCAGCTAGAACACTCTTATTCATATCAATGCCCTCAAAGGCCTTAACATAGAATTCAACGATACCACCAGATTGTTCTGCTAAAGCAATCTTAATTAAAGCCTTAAATTGATCAGAACCAACTGTTGCACCTGTAACAGGAGCGATAGAATCAATATCAGCACTTGCCATACCATTTGTAAATTTATCTTCATAGCCAACTAATTTATCAGCAACGCCACCAGTTTGAGCATTCTTTAATACTGTAACCTTATTTAAGGTATTATCAGCATTTACAGCAACGAATAAATCAAAAGTACCTTGATGCTTATTTTCATCTGACTTTATAACATAACCATAACCTAAAAGCTTACCACTTGCATCATTAAGAATCATACCTTCCTTAATTTGCTTTGTAACATCCTTGAAGCTTTCAATCTTTTGGCTCTTGCTTAAATCAACATCCTTGAAGGCTTGCTTATAATAAGCTGCATATCCTTCATCAGGTAATTCAGGCTTTGTACCAGTTACAGCCTTAATTGCTTCAGCAACTAAATCCTTAACTAAATTTGCACCCATTGTTGCACTTGCAACTGGATTTGCTAATAATACATCAGTACCAGACATACCAGAATCTAAAGAAGCAACGAACTCGCTTACCTTTTCATCACGGCCTGCTGTTTGACCATTTTCAGTAATATATGCTCCAGCATATGAAGCATCAGCATTTAAAGTAATTAATAAGCTAATCTTAGCCGCATCAGTTCCAGGAACCTTAGTTGCACCTTCAGCTGCAATTAAATAACCAAGTAAAGCATTTGTTTCAGAATCTAATACCTTAGATCCCTTCTTAACCTTATCAGTATCTTTAATTTCCATTGCTTCAGTCTTTAAATTTAAACCAAATGATAGCTCTAAAATTAAAGCTTCATCAGCAACGCCCTTAACCTCATTAGTAACTACCTTAGCTACTAGTTCACTTACGTCTTGAGTCTTTAAAGTGTAATTTGCATCTAAAGCAACATTAGCCTTATTACCTAAAACATTAGTCTTATAATAATAACCTAAAACAGCATTAGAGCTATTCTTTACTGTATAGCCCTCTAAAATCTCCTTAGCATAGATGAATGCAGCATCCTCTACTGTCTTATTCATATCTACACCTTCACCAAAAATAGCTTCTAGCTCTTCTTGAAGAGGAGTCTTAATTCCAAGCTCAGCTAAAGCAGCATTGATTAATTGCTTAACTAGCTTAGAACCAAAGGTTGCACCAGCATAAACAGGCTTATTATTAATCTCATTTGGAGTCATACCGGCTGTAAATGAATTTAAATATTCATTAATCATATCAGCACGACCACCAGTTTGACCATTTTCAGTAGCTACTAATTGTAATAGCTTACCTTCTGTATCAAAGCCAACAATTAAAGAAATAGGTCCATAGCTGTTTTTACCCTTAGTATTGAAGGCATAGCCTAAGTGAAGACCCTCACTATTTTTAACAACAACCTTTTCTTTAACTAAATCTGATTTAAAACCAGAACTAATAATTTCTGAATTACTATCATCTAATTCAGGGAAAATCTTCTTATAACCAGCTAACTTAGCTGCATTTTCATTAGCTTCAATAACTGGAGCAGTAACAAAGTTAACACCCGCAACACCTAAAGCACAAACTAAGCATACACTAGTTAAAATTAAAGCAATTCTAATATACTTCCAAGTATTCTTCATTAGAAACCACCTCCCAAACCTAAAGCTAGGTTTAAGGCAGCTTCAGCAGGAGCTCCTAATTTAGCATTTACAGCAAAGCCAAGTACTAATGCTGCTACTAAAACAAAGATTCCTAAGCCTAGTAATTGCTTCCAAGTATAACCATTTGGCTTACCACGCATGAAATAATCAATTGTAGGAGCTAGCATATTTGCTAATAAAATAGCGAAAGCTACACCTTCAGGATAAGCACCAATATAACGAATTAATGCAACAATTACACCAGCGATTACACCATATAATAAATTACCAAATTTAGTAACTGGTGCAGTAACTGGATCAGTAATCATAAATACCATACCAAATAATAGACCGCCAGCCATTAACTCATATAAGGTAAATGTCCAAACGTCTGTACCATTATTTACATATAAGACAATACCAACACATAAAGTCATAAGTATAAAGCTTAAAAGCATTCCAAGAGAAGCTCTTAAATCAATTGCTCTACTAACAATTAAATAAATCCAAGAAATTAAAATAAGGATAGTTGAAACCTCACCCATAGCTCCTGGTACATTACCTAAGAATAAATCTAATAGGCTATAATGCTTTAAAGCCTCAGCTAAATTTCCTAAATTGCCAGCCATTTGACCTAGAGGAGTACCACCAGCGATTACATTATTTTCAATTAATCCTGGGAATAAAGCTGCGGTTTGATTTAATAGGGCTGCATCAATTTGTTGTGAGAAGCAAAGCTTAACAAAGATGAAACCAACAGCTGCAGGGTTAAAAATATTATTACCATAAGCACCATAAATCAACTTACCAAATAAAATACCAACGATAGAACCAACTATAACTACATAAACTGGAGTTGCAGCAGGTAATAGCATTGAGAAAATTAAAGCCGAAATTATTGGACAAGTAATATTATTAATATTGAAGCCCTCTAATTCCTTCTTAAAGCCTTCCTTAGTAAATAGCTCCTTAAATTTCATACCTGCTGGCCATTTCATTAAACCAACAGCGATAAATTCAACAAGTAACATTACTAATATAGAAGTTAAAATTACATAAATACCATTCCATCCGTTTTGAATCATCGCAAATAAAACGACTGGCACTAATGCAATAATTACATTAAGCATCATCTTTTTAACTGAAACATTTTTACGAATGTATGGACTATTGTGTCTTGCAAATATCATTTTACTCTCCTTCCTATTTAACTAATCTCTTACCCTTAGTTAAATATTCAGCAAGATTGATTTTTGAAGTACATGTATAAGTACACATTCCACATAAAATACAATCCTTAACACGAAGCTTAACTAAAGCATCCTTATCTCCCGCCTTAACCGCATTCATAATATTAACTGGCTGTAAGCCGGCTGGACATGAATACACACAAGAAGCACAGCGAATACAATTTTCTTCTTCAACCTTCTTCTCCTGTAGGCAGATACAAGATGTACATGTTTTTGTACAAACCGCATCATCTCTTAATAAGTTAGCTCCCATCATAGGTCCACCCATGATTAGAACCTTAGGTTCGTCATCAACATAGCCACCACATAATTCAATTAAATCAGAAAGTGGAGTACCAATTCTAATACGAATATTAGATGGATGTTTAATCCCATCACCAGTTAATGTGAAGTTACGTTCAATAACTGGGTCATTAAACTTAACGGCACGATATAAACCAACAGCTGTAGAAACGTTTAAGGTAATAATTCCATAATTAGAAGGTCTAGCTCCATAAGGAATCTTAATACCTAAGCATGATCTAATCATTTCAATTTCGTATCCCTGTGGATAATAGTTTCCAACACGCTTAACCTCAATTGGAAGCTCTGGAAAACGTGCTGCTGTAGCTGTTAAAACATCATAAACATCATCGTATTTTTTCTTAATACATATGAATGCCTTCTTTGCACCAAAAGCCTGTAGTGCATATTTGATACCCTGCATGATTAATTCAGGACGCTCTAACATGATTCTATGATCTGTTGTTAAATATGGCTCGCATTCGATACCATCAATTAAAATATAATCAATAGGATCAGTTGTTTGAAATTTTACATAGGTAGGGAAGCTACTTCCGCCTAGACCAACTAAAGCATTTTCCTTAACAATTCTTGTAAAATCCTCTCTAGTATATTGAGCGATTTCTTCTTCACTTCTTTCGTAGATTGTATCTACTCTTTCGTCCTTAAAATCATTCTCGATTTCAATAAACTCATGAAGCTTTCCAGAGCGATGGAATTTTTTTACTAATCCTAAGACAGTACCACTTACGGTAGAGTGCATATTTTGTTCAAAATAGCCACCGTCTCTTTTGCCTAAAACAGTTCCGATTTTTACCTTATCTCCTGGCTTTACATATACCTCAGCCTTGGCACATCTTGCATTAGTTACTGCAATATAAATACGTTTCGGCTTAGTATATTTGATTGTAGGAAGATACTTGGTAAGGTTTAAAACATCATCAATTTCTCTTGTTTTAGCAATCATAATTTTCACCCTTTTCCTTATTTTAACTACTTTTTCAAAAGCTTAATTTTGGGTAGCCTAAAAAAAGCATAGTTATCATAATAATTATAGCACTTATATGGTGTAAAATAAATCAAATTTAGATATTTTTAATTTTGTGTTTCCCCATTTTTTCATTCAAACAAATTTTGACATGGATAAGAATATTTAATTGGAGTTGAAGCTTATGCCTGATACAGTAAAAAAATCTCTCTACGTTTATGTCGTTTTGGATACAAAATATCATATATTTTAAAGGTTAAAAATCTAGTAATACTAGATATACCATCACTAATTCTATACAACCAAAATGCTATAGTTTTTCTTGCTTGAGCTTCTTTTTTACGTATCTCTTTTACATACATTGTAAGATTTATAGCATTATTAAAAAAGACATAATACTCTAACAGTTTTTAAGTGTTTTTTTTATTATTTTAGTGGGTTATTTAATTTTGGGGAAACACAAAAATTTAGATATTTTTAATAGCTTTATAAAAACAAAAATAGCTAGCCTAAACCAAGCTAGCTACATCTATTAAAATAAGACTGTCTTTTTTATAAAATAGTCCTTATATTTAAGCTTTAATTTACTAATTAATTCCTCACTTGGATTTAAAACAAAGTAGGATGGACCACTACCACTTTGGAAGGCCTTAAAGCCTAGGCTCTTAATAAATTCAACCATTTCTAGTAAGCTAGGCTCAAGCTCTAAGGATGGCTTAGTTAAATCATTAAAAATATTTCTATTTAATAAGCTAATATCATTATTAGCTAAAGCCCTATAAATTTCAGCCCTATCATATTCTCTTTTTTCACACCTATAATTTTTATAAACTAAAGCAGTTGAAAGGCTAAAATTAGGCTTAATTAATAATAAAGAAATTGGCTTATATTCTAAATTGGCTAAGCTAACCCTTTCTCCACGACCTGTACAATAGGCAAGCCTTTGATATAAACAATAGCTTACATCACTACCTACCATATTACAAATCTCTTCTAATTCCTTTAATTTTAAATTCAAGCTATAAAATTTATTTAAGGCCCTTAGGGTCGCAGCCGCATCACTAGAACCACCAGCTAAGCCTGCCGCTACCGGAATATTTTTTTCAATGCTTATTAAAACATTACCAGCTAAATGATATTTTTCAAAGAAAATTTTAGCAACCCGCTCCATAATATTATTAGGAATATCAACGCCTTCAATTTTAAAGCTATCACTTTTTCTAACTCTAATTACATCATATAAATCAATAGGAGCCATAATGGTTTCTACCTCATGAAAGCCATCATCTCTAGTCGGTAAAACTCTTAAGGTTAAATTAATTTTAGCATAAGCATATTCTAAAGCTTCCATTATAATTCACCTATCTCATCACTTAATTTAATAATATCTGTAACACCTAATTCCTCACTGCGAACGCTAGGCTTAAAGCCAAGCTTATTAAATATATTTAAAGCTGCATCCTTATCAATGCCATAGGCCTGTAAATTATTTAATAGGGTCTTTCTTCTTTGCTTAAAGATAGCACGGTTAACCTCATAAAAAAGCTTTTCGTTTTGTGGAAAAACCTCATAAACAAAAGGTGTAAGCTTAATAACCGCTGACCAAACCCCAGGTACAGGATTAAAGCATTGAGGCGAAACATCAAAGCACTTCTTAGTTTTAGTCTTATAATTCATTAAAACTGATAGCGCATTATAATCCTTAGTCTTAGGCTTTGCTGTAAGCCTATCGGCAACCTCACGCTGAACCATAAATACATAGGCACTGGCCTTAACATTTTTTTCTAATAAACCTAAAATTATTGGCGTTGTAATATAGTAAGGTAAATTACCAATAATAACGACATTCTCCAAAGTACCAATATTTAAAGCGATAGCCTCATTAATATCAACATCTAAGATATCCTTATTAATTAATATAAAGTTATCATTTTTAATTTTAGCCTCTAAAATTGGAATTAAATCAGTATCAATTTCAAAGGCAATAACCTTACCAGCTTCCTTTACTAAATGCTCTGTTAAAGCACCAGTTCCTGGACCTATTTCAATTACTAAGGAATTTTTAGTAATTTCTGCTTCCTTAATAATGTTAGCTATAACATTTTGATCCTTTAAAAAGTTTTGGCCAAACTTCTTTTTTGCTCTAACTTCTTTCATACTTTAAAACCAACTCCTCTAGCTTTTCTAGACTAATACCAAATTGATTCAATCTATTTAAAAAGGTTTTAGCATTAGGAGCCCCTATATTTAGCTCTAGGCTAATAGCATCTCTAATTTTTTTAGACTGCTCTAAGCCAATCAAACCAAGATTATATAAATCCTTCATTTCAATCCTTTTTAAATTAGGCTTATACTCATATAGATTATTTAAAGCCTCAATTATATCCTCATTTTTAGCATGCTCAATACCAACCTTTTTATGGTTTTTGCTGATGCCCTTTTTCTTTGGTAAAAAAGCATTCTTAGCATTAGGTACTATTTTTAATATTTCATTTCTAATTCTTTCCCCTGGAGCATCAGGGTCTAAGAAAAGAATAAATTCAAATTCATCCTTATGGGCCTTAATTATACTAATTGTTTCCTCACTTATTTCTCTACCATTAGTAATTAAAACATTGGCCTCAGGATAAACCTCCTTAATTTTATTTAAATCATGAATTCCTTCTACTACAATAATTTGTTCCATTCTACGCCTCAAAATAATAAATTCGCTTAACCTTTTTATAAGATGATTCAGCTAAGGATTTAATAATTGGTGAATAATCCTCAAGCTTTACTACCTCACCCGTTTCAGTTAAAAGCTTTATCGAATCCACCGCGCCCTTATTGGCTAAATAAGCAACCGCACTAACACTAGATTCATTAAAATAATATTTGTTTTTCTTAAATTGACTAATGTCTATATCCTCATTAACATCTAAATATTTAAATAATTTACGATTTAAAAAAGCCTTAGCTAAGGTGCTTAAAATCTCATCACTTGAGGAAGTTAATTGCGTAACAAAGCCATTTACATATGCATCATCTAAGGAAACATATTCTTCAATTAAGGAATTATCCTTAATAACCCTTACGAAATTTGTAACATTGGCATCAACCTTAATATTTGCCTCGGTTAAATCCTTAATACGCTTATAAATACCCTCAAGTAAAAGCTCATAGGCCCTAGTAACCGGATGATAATAAACCTGGAAATACATATGGTATCTACTCATCAAATAAGACTCAACCGAATGTACACCAGAGGCTCTTACTAAAACATCATCCTTTAAAACTATCATACTTCTTAATAATCTATTTCTATCAATAGTACCATAGGTTGCACCTGTAAAATAGGCATCACGAGCTAAATAATCCATTCTATCAACATCAAGCTGACTAGATACTAATTTTTCAACAACCTTATATTTAGAATTATGTCTAATAATGCTTGCTACATCACTTGGGTTTACCCCATATTCCTTTAAAATACGATTAACATCGGTTGTGCTAGCTTCAATGATTCTCGCTGTCATTTCCTCATGTGGAGTATCTAAAATTTCCTCAAAGGCATGGCTATAAGGTCCATGACCAATATCGTGAAGCAAAGCACTAACTAAAAGTAAAATTTGCTCATATTCACTTAAATTTTCCTTAGCTCCACTAACCTTTTCTAAAACCAAATTAGCCATTTGATAAGAGCCTAAGGAATGCGTAAAACGCGAATGCTCAGCGGTTTGGAAAACCATACTAACTCCACTAAGCTGACGAATTCTTCTTAATCTTTGAACCTCTCTAGCATCAATTAGCTTACTAATAAGCTCATAATTAACTTCTATATATCCATATAAGGGATCTCTAAATACCTTTTGTCTTTCTAGCTTTTTAAACATTAGTTATTCACCTCAATACAAAACAATTATAACAAATTTTTAAAAAGCTTTCTATAATATATAATTTATAGTAAGCGTTATAATCTTGATATAAAACAAAAAAGTGCTATAATAACTAGAGAAAAGGAAAGGTAGATATTATGAAACAAATTTTAATTGAAACAAGTGCTAGACACGTACATGTAACTAAAGAAGCTTTAGAAATTTTATGTGGTAAGGGTGCGACTCTTGAAGCGAAAAAAATGCTTTCTCAACCAGGACAATTTGCATCTACTACTAAAGTTAAGGTTGTTGGGCCTAAGGGGGAATTAAGCTGCTCAATTTTAGGACCTGAAAGAAGTGCAAACCAAGTTGAGGTTTCTTTCACTGATGCTAGAACATTAGGTTTAGTTCCACCGGTTAGAGAATCAGGTGACATTAAGGGTAGTGCTCCATGCAAGCTAGTTGGTCCATGCGGCGAATTAGAATTATCTGAAGGTGTTATCGTTGCTAAGCGTCATATCCATATGACTCCTGCTGATGCAGAGGAATTTGGTGTTGAAAATGGTCAAATCGTTGCCGTTAAAGTTGTTAATGAAACAGGTAGAAGATTAGTATTCGATGATACAGTTGTTCGTGTTTCTGAAAAATACGCTTTAGCTATGCATATTGATACTGATGAAGCAAATGCTGGTTGCTTAAGTGGCGTTGTTTACGGTGAATTAGTTAAGTAATTTCATATTTATATAAAAATGAAAATGACTCAGCCAAGTGACTGAGTCATTTTTTAATCCTCTTTACTTATAACAAATGATACACCGCCATAGGATTCATTGTAAACCTGAAGCTTTAGATCAAAGAAATCTAAGGTCTTCTTAACAATGCTCATACCTAAACCAAATTGACCATTTGAGCCCTTTTCATATGGTTTAAAGTTAGCATTTAAGAATTTCTCATCAATCGGCTCACCATCATTATAAATTGTAAGCTTATTCTTCTTCGTTGTTATAACAATCTTAGTTTTAGCATATCTCAAGGCATTATCAATAATATTACCAATAACGGTTGTGAAGTTTTCGCGATAGCCTTTAAAATAGCAATCCTCTAAATTTAGCTCAAACTTAATATTCGAGCTCATCTTATAGTTATTAGCAAACTCATTACAAATATCCTTTAAATTAACCTCAATAAATTCCTCATCATTAGATAGGTACTCTAATCTATTATATTGCAATAGTTGATTTACCTTAGATTTTAAAATATCTGCTTGCTTAATAATAACCTTGGCACCCTCTTCAACTAAAACACCATCCTCAATTGATTCACCATAATTTTTAATTACAGCAATTGGAGTTTTAAAGTCATGGCTAATATTTTGAAGCATTTCTCGCTTAGTTGTTTCGCTTTCCTTAATTTCTAGACGCATCTCTTCAATACTTCTTGAAAGATCAGCAATCTCATCATCACCATTATCAATATAAGGAACTTCATAATTTTCCTTATTCATTTGACGAACATGGGTTTGAATTTGCTTTAAACGCTTCACGTGCTTAGAAACCCATAGGAAAACAATAAAGCTAATTAAAACCATACTAAATATAAAAATAACTACAATCGGAATAATTATCTTTTTACTAAACATTGTAGAATAAATATCATCTACAAGCATAATTATAAAATTATCCCTAGCTTCATCTACCTTATAAACATAAAATAGATTTCCCTTAGAATTTGTAGTATACATTGCAGCCCCTTGTTTTACACTATCAATAAAATTAGCAAATTCTTGTTCATCAAAATAGATGGCAATATTACTTGTAGTTAGGCTATCCTCTACTATTGCTCCATCCTCAGTTAAATCGCCCTGAATAATTCCATACTTATAATCGGTATCATTAGATGGATTAATTGGTACACCCTCACTCCAACCAGCATAGGTTATATTACAATATGTATTTAATCTAAAATATATTTCCTGCTGACTAATGTTTTGTACAGAATAAATAACAACAACTGTAACAAAGCCAAAAGCCAAAATAATTACTGTAAAGAAAAGGAAAAATATTTTAGAGGTTAGGCCTCTTTTTGCATTTACCATAGTAATCTATATCCGTATCCATAAATTGTTTCAACATTAATATTAGGCATTTTGCTTCTTAATCGACGAAGTAAATCATCAACAACACGATCGCTACCATAATATTCGTCGCCCCAAACGTGATTAATAATTTGCTCACGTGAAAGAGCCTTATTTTTATTATCCAATAAATAGCATAATAAATCATATTCCTTAGATGTTAAAAATAAAGTTTCCCCATCCGCATCAACACTACGCTTATCTAAGTCAATGCTATAGTTTTCATATTTAATAATATTAGCCTTATCCTCATCCTTATAGCAGCGACTAAGAATAGCCTTAACTCTTAGCATTAATTCTCTTAAGGAATATGGCTTAGCTAAATAATCATCTGATCCTAATTCTAAGCCCATTATTTTATCAATGTCCTGATCACGAGCACTAGTAAATATTACAGGTACTACTGAATTTTCCTCACGAATTTCTTTGATTAAATCATAGCCTGATATCATACCAGGAAGCATTATATCTAAAATCCAAAGATTATAGCCCTTTTTAATATCCTTTAAGGCTTCCTCACCTGTAGTATAGTGCGTTACTTCGTAGCCTTCCTTCTTTAAATAAATCATAACAAGATTAGCCAAATCCTGTTCATCTTCAACTAAAGCTATCTTAAACATCGTATCACTTCTTTCTTATTTTAAATTATACACTAATTTTAAAGCAAATGATAGAATATTATCTCTTATAACAAGTATAAAGGCCAACCGTTTGGGTTGGCCTTTACATGGGAGAGTTATAGTTTGCTTATGAAAAAGTATCTATCATTTAAAGGGAGAATGATAGTTAGTCTTCCTTAGAAGACACATATAGTATATTAAATAATTCTCTTTTAATTATGTAGTAATTATGTGAAATTATGTTATTAAAAAAATTTTTTAAAAATAATAGTATCCGTTTATTTTTCGCTTGTATATTAATATAAAAAACTACTATTTTCTTAATTTCAATCTATAAAAAAAGACCTAAATAGGTCTAATTTTTAACGATCATCATACATGTCTTCGAAGTCATCCATATAATCATTATACTTATCTTCATCGAAGTCATCATCTTCACTATAACGCTTTAGAATGTTACCATCCTCATCCTCGTATTCGTCATCATCACTATGATATGAAAGACTTGAATCATCGTCATCATCAAAGACGTCCTCTTCATCTTCATCCTCATCATCATCGCTACGACCATCGAAATCATCATCATCGTCGTCTTCATCTTCGTCCTCTTCTAAATCATCAAGAGTTTGAGAAGCTTGAGATGTAGATTCTTCCTCTTCATCAAGTAAATCTTCTTTACTATTGAACTCGCTACCATCTCTATCATATTCCTTGATTGGACGATTAGCCTTTAAGTCCCATTCCTCATCACCCATATAAACAAATAGGGCGCTTGTAGTTATATCTAAATATAAACGTGTAGCTAACTCATTATTAGTGTCTTCTAGCTCTTTAGCTTTTAATGTGGCAGCTAATAAATCAGTCATCTTCATTTTGCCTTCATTTTGTTTTAAAATTTCAACTGCTACCTCTAGCATTGACATTTGAGAATAATCATTCATATTAATTCCTCCATTAAAATCTCATATATTTTAATCTATTGACTATAATAATGCAAGTTATTTAACAACTTTCCCTAAAATTTTATGATCAGATATAACTTTTTTGTCCATTAATAAATTATAATGCAAGAAAAAGCCAGTTTCTGTAAGCTTTGCCTTAATTGTTTTTATTTCTAAATCCAAAGCTAAGCCCTCATTATTTTCATACTTTGTGAGGCTTTTAACGCCTTCCTTAAAGCGCATTTCCTGAGTAACACTACCAAGCCTTCTTAAATAAATCCAATCCTGTTCCTTATATATATATATTAGATTATTCAAGGTCTTATCAACAAAGGAAAAACCATTTTCTAGGGCTTCTAAATCTGTAGTGTATTCGATTTTTTCATCATCAACAATTGTTCTAAATAAAAGCTTCATTTGTATTCTCTTCTACCCTCAAGAGCCTTTAAAAGAGTCATCTCATCCGCATAAACTAAGGCACTACCAACTGGTAGGCCATAAGCAATTCTTGATACCTTAATATTAGGATAATCATTAAGCAATTCCTTTAAATACCTCGCTGTAGTTTCACCCTCTAAAGTAGCATTAGTTGCTAGAATAACCTCATCAACCTGATCATTAGCAGCCTTTGTCATTAAGGAATCAATATTTAAATCATCAACTGATACTCCCTTAGAAAAGCTAATGGCTCCATGTAAAACATGATAGATACCATTATAATCCTTTAGCTTTTCCATAGCGAATAAGTCCTTAACATCCTCTACTACCATAACTAAACGATGATTTCTTGTATCATCACTACAAACACTACATAAATCACTATCGGTTAAAGAACCACAGGAAGGACAGCTATGTAAATTTTTTAAATTTTCAAGATTGCTGATAAGCTCTTCAATTTCCTCTTCCCTAAAGTTATTTATAACACTAAAGGCATAGCGTTCTGCGGTTTTTTTTCCAACGCCTGGAAGAAGACTAAAGGAGTTAATTAAATCCTCAAGCGTCTTCGGATAATTATACATTAGAATAAACCACCCATGCCACCAGCTGCACCTGCGTAAGGTCCTAATACCTTTTCAGTTTCAGCCTCTAGCTTACGATTAGCATCATTTAAAGCACTAACAATTGAATCCTCAATCATTTCGATATCTTCCTTAGATTCAAAGGCTTCAGGGTCAATCTTAATACTTACTACCTCATGAGTACCCTTAATAGTAGCACTTACCATACCACCAGCTGTACCAGTGAACTCACTATTTTGTAGTTTTTCCTGAGCTTCCTGTAATTGCTTTTGCATTTTTCTTAAACGCATCATCATTTGTTGATTCATAATTATATCTCCTTTATTTCTAATTTATCGCCAAAAATTCTTTTTAGCTTGGCAATTTTACTATCAGTATTATCTTCTTTTACCTCTAATGGCTTCACAGGCATTTTAACTGGAATAACTATATCATCTAAAATAGGCTGTGACTCGCCACTAGTGAATTTAGCTTTAAAATCATTTCTAATTGATAACCAAACATTATGAGGAATTGCATAAAATTCTTGAATAGTTGGTAATATTGATTTTAAAATTTCTAAGATTTTTAGGTGATTAGCATAGCTCATTACACGATCGCAAAAACCTGTATCACGTAATTCAACAATTAAGCCCTCATTAGAGGCTGCTACTATATTACCATTTAATAGCATATTCATAGCTACTAAATCAGGATATTTAATCTTTAGAATCGGCCATTCCTTAATAAATCTTTCCTTTATATCCTTAGTACCATCATTTAATATTCTATTGATATCCTTAATACTTATAAAGCTTTCATCATGAGAAATTACTACTTCCTTAGCTTCTGTAATTGTAGGCTTAGCTTCAACTACCGGATTAGCTAAAGGAGCATCCTCATAGCTTGTATCCTCATTAATTAATTCCTCATGAATTTTTAATAAATCCTTAGCTGTAGTTAAAGCTGGTTTAATTAATGGCTTATTAGCATTTTCCTTTAATTTTACCTCTAATTCATTAAGCTGATACTCTAAATAATTAATCTTATCCATTAAGGCATTATCAGCATTTTCCTTAGCATCACTCATCTTTAATAAGGCTAAATCAAAGTAGGTTCTTTTTTGATTAGAAAACTTCATTTGATTAACAGCCTGATTAATTATTTCAAGCCACTTATAAATTATTGAATTTGGTAAGCCTATTAAGAAGCTCTTATTCTCTTCAATGCTAAATAATGGCTTAGAATTAACATTTATCTTAGATTTAAACATTAAAATATCTCGTAAGAATAAGGTTAAATCTGAAGCAATCTTTGGTACTTCCTTACCCTTTGCAACTAAGCTATTTAGCTTATCAATTGCCTTGACTGATTCATTGGCTGCACAAAATTTAACAAGCTCTAATAGGTCATTTAAGGAAACATTTCCTGAAACTGCTAAAACATCATCAATTGTTATAGTTTCATCAGTAGAATAGGAAATAACCTGATCTAATAGGCTTAAGGCATCACGCATACCACCCTCAGCTGATAGGGCTATTTGATTAACTGCTTCATCAGTTATTTTTAAATTTTCTGATGAGGCAACATATTTAATTCTTTCAATTAAACCAGGAGTACTTATCGCCTGGAAATCAAATCTTTGACAACGAGATAAAATCGTATTAGGAAGCTTATAAGGCTCAGTTGTTGCTAAAATAAAGACAACATATTTTGGTGGTTCCTCTAAGGTTTTTAGTAAGGCATTAAAGGCTGCATTACTAAGCATGTGAACCTCATCAATAATATAAACCTTATAGCGACAAACGCTAGGTAAGAATTTAACACTATCTCTTAATTGTCTAATATCATCAGCTCCGTTATTAGAAGCCGCATCGATTTCAATTACATCTGGAATAGTACCCTTTTGGATACCCTTACAAATTTCACAATCTAAGCATGGTTCTACCGTTGGACCTGACTCACAATTTAACGCCTTGGCGAAAATCTTTGCCATTGTAGTTTTACCTGTACCTCGAGGGCCACAAAATAAATAGGCATGTGCAACCTTATCATGACTAATTGCATTTTTTAAGGTCGTAACTATTGCTTTTTGATCGACCACTTCACTAAAAGTTTTTGGTCTATATGAACGATATAGTGCAACATATGCCATACTTTTCTCCCCTTTCGCACATTATAATAATTATACCATATTTTATGATTTTTTTATAGATTATCTAAGCTATCATCTAAAATATAATTATGTCTTACTCCAGCCTTATCTACTCTACTATAATAGCATAAATATGTGTCTGGAGATGCCATTATATCTATAACCGTTGTAGCAACATTATCCTTATTTAAATCAATTCCTACATAATCATAGCTACGAGAAATTAAATCACTACAATATTTTTTACTTTCAAGCTCAAACATAAAGCTATAATTATACTCTTCACCTGTAAAGCTTATAGCTCTATTAAAGGCCCGCTTGCGATTGAGAAGGCTAGTATTAACTCGATAGGCCATATATTCCTTATAAAGCATATCCCATTCATTCTTACTTTGCTTTCTTACAGTAATGTTACTACCAAAGCCTGTTACCTCAATTGCCTCATGTTCATAGGTTCTTATCTTATAATCACTATAAGGGAAAGCACTAATTGCGGCATGACCGCCTGTAAAAAAGGATAATAGCTCATGAATAACTGGAATAGTAATCGCTGCATCCTTAGAAACAATTATATCGCCTGGACCACCTGGATAAATTTTTCCAGCATAGCTTGTATAGCAGGGTGAATCAAGCTTTTTATCTGATTTAACTATATAATATTTATTTGTGCTTGTTGATTTTTCACTAATTAATACTCCTCGGTTTTGAAAATCCATTATTTCAATATCTATTACAATATTTTCAATTGCTGATGAAATGAAAGCCCAAAGAATAAAGACAAGTGTTGCTGTTAAATATAATCCTAATAATTTCTTCATTGTCCAAACCTTTCCATAATATTATATAATATTATGTTTTAGTTTTAAAGCAAAAAAAATAACCTCATCAATGATGAGATTATTTAAAAAATTAAATATTTTTTGGTTTTATAACGATTGCACGATCCTTGCCTTCGCCTTCTGATTCAGTGTATACATCACGCCAATCTGCTAGTTTTTCGTGTATTATATGGCGTTCATATGCATTCATAGGCTCTAATTTTGCAGGAATCTTAGTTTTAGCAACTTCTTTAGCTGTCTTAGTAGCAATTATTTCTAATTGTCTATCACGTCTAGTACGATAAGAACCAACATCTAAAGTGGTAATTAATTTTTCCTTTGAATAATTAGAAATTAAATTACGAACTAAAGTTTGTAAAGCATCTAATGTTTTACCATTGTGACCAATTAATAATGGATTTTCGCTACTTTCAATTAAATAATGAATTTCCTTTTCGCCACCAACTGTACGAGTTTCAATTTGATAGCCGATGTGTAGAGTCTTTAAAATATTTTCGATATATCTCTTACCCTCTAAAGAAAGATTAATATCTACTAAAGCCTCACAATTTAAGCCTTCTGGTAATTCACCTAATACATTAATAAAAATCTTATTTGCTGGTACATGTAATTCTTCAACAGCTTTTAGCATTGCTTCTTCTTCATTTGCTGCTACTATTTCAATTTTTCTTAACATATTTAAACTCACTTTCCTTCAGTCATCTTGTAATATGCTCGTTCATTTAGCTTTCTACCGATTGCTGATTGGGCCATTTGATAAATACCACCAATTAACCAATAAATACCTAAGGCTGTAGAAGACATTGCAACGAAGAACATCATGACTACCATCACGATATTCATAACCTTCATTTGGTTAGCTCCGCCGGCTTGGGCATTATAATTAGTCTTTTTCATATAAGCTGGCTTCTTTTGGGCGATTTTTTGATTAATAACTGTAACAACTGTATATAGAATAGCAATTGCTAAGCAGAATAACTTATCCTTTAATTCACCATTACTAAAAGAAGTATTATTTAATTCAAAATAACCAAATAGCTTTGTGTTATGAAGAGCAAATTTTCCGTAATTTTCAATTAAGACACCATTTGGTGTAATTGTTGTTGTAGTTAAGTTAATTCTCTTAACAACTTCATACATTGCAATGAAAATTGGGAATTGAATAAATGATGTGAATACACAGCCCATTGGGTTGAACTTGTATTTTTTATAGATCATCATCATTTCTTGCTTCATACGAGCTTGACTTTTTTCATCCTGTCTAAATTGATATTTCTTTTGAAGCTTATCTAATTCAGGCTGCATAACCTGCATTTTAATAGACATACCATTTTGCTTAGAATAAATTGGCCATGCAATTGTTCTAATAATGATTGTAGTAAAGACTATACCCCAAAAATAAGAATTTCCAAGACCCTTACCTATAGAACTACATAACCATGCAAATGGATAAGATAGAATTGAAACTGACCAACCCCAAAAACCATCCCAGAAATTTTGGAACTGGAATTCAGCTCCCCAATCAGTATAAACGTGATTATACCAATAGTTAGCATCAGGACGACAACTTGTTAATCCAATTAAGAAAAAACCTACTAAGAAAATAGCTAAAAACTTATAGCTGTTTTTATGTAAAAATAATTTCACTGTTTTCTCCTTTTTCTACTTAAACATTTTTTTAATAAATTGTTGAATAATTTATTTAAAGAAGAATAGTCTAAGTCTTTAATACTAGGCTTTGCAACAACGAAAATATCAATATTATCTGGTATATTATTCTGGTTATCCTTAAAGATGGCTCTTAGCCTTCTTTTTTGATAATTTCTATTAACGGCATTACCTATTTTTTTACCTACACTTATCGCATATCGAAAATGGCTGGTTTCTTCGTTATTGTATTTGATAAACATTCTTAGCTCTAAAGCATTAGCGCTAATTTGTTCTTTCATTATCTCTTCAATTTCAAGAGCTTTCTTTATGCGAAATTCTTTTTTCATTTTTTCTCCTAAATAAACAAAAAAGGACACCTAAAAAATTTTTTTGATTTTCTGGTTGTCCTAGTCTTGTTATTTTATAAAATTATATTAAACAGTAAGGTTTTTTCTACCCTTTTGACGTCTACGTGCTAAAACTTTACGTCCACTCTTAGATGCCATACGAACACGGAATCCATGAGTTACTTTTCTTTTACGTTTGTTAGGTTGATATGTTCTTTTCATCAATATAACCTGCCTTTCTTCGCGAAACCATGCGTTGACTATTTTATCAAATATAAAATTAGATGTCAATATATTTTAAGGTACAAAATTCATGAAAACAACATGAAAAATTCTCTTAGCTTTTTATTTTATTTTAGATTGTAATGTTTTTTTTAAAAAAATGTTTTTATCAACATAATTTATCAACATTTTTTTTAGTTTTTTTTATCCAAAATGTGGATAAGTTTTCAACATCTCTATACACATGTGGAAAAGTGGAAAAAGGCGATTTTTGGGCTAGTTTTCCCCTTTTTTTTAATACTTATCCACATTTTTAGGCATTTTTTGACAGTTGATAAATGAGTTATCCACATTTTTTGGTGGAAAACTTTATGTTGATATCCCCAATGATTATATTATAATACAACTAGTAAAATGAGGTGATTGCTGTGGAGGATATTTATCAGAATTTATGGGAGAAAACTAAAGAAAATTTAGCGTCTTGCTATAGAGAAGATACCTTCAAGGAGACTTTTGAGGACGTTAAAGAGGTCATCAAATTTCAAAATGGTACGATTTTTGTTTTAGTACCTAATATTTATATAAAAACAAAAATAAATAGCATCTATATTGAAAAAATAAATGATGTTTTAAAAAAATATACTGACGAGAAATTAAAATTTAAGTTTGTACTTGATAGTGAAGTTACTAAGGAAGCTCCACAAGCGATGAAAAACGATAATCGGCTTTATCTTAATAATTTAAATGAAAACTTTAACTTTGAATCATTTGTCGTTGGTGAATCTAATATGTTTGGTTATCGTATGAGTATTAATGTTGCGGATCAACCTGGTATTATTGCAAACCCACTATATATCTTTGGTGGTGTTGGTTTAGGTAAGACCCATTTAATGCAAGCGATTGGTAACTATATATTAGATAAAGATATTAATGCTAAGGTTCTTTACGTTCAAGCTAATGATTTTATTGTAGATTATAGCAAGGCTACTCAATCGGGAACTATGGTTGAATTTAATAAAAAATACGATAATTTAGATTGCTTATTAGTTGATGATATTCAAATGCTTGAAATTGGCAAGAAAAGTCAACAGGAATTCTTTAAGCTTTTTAATGATTTAGTTAATCGTAAGAAGCAAATTGTTATCACTAGTGACTGCCCTGCTAATCAGCTTAAGGGTATTATGGAGCGTTTAACCTCTAGATTTAGTCAAGGTATGACTGTTGATATCAAAAAACCTAATTTAGAGCAAAGAGTTAATATCTTAAGAAGAAAGGCTCAGGAATTATCGACTAAGGTAGTACCAGATGATGTCTTATATTTCATATCTGAGAATTTTCCTGATAATATTCGTGAGCTTGAGGGAGCTTTAAATCGTGTTTTGTGGCATTCTTCTGTATGTAATTATGATGACATAACTTTAGAACGCGCTATGGATGCCTTAGACGCCTTAACTAAGTTTAAAAAGCCTAGTCAAAATGATGATAATAGTAATTACGAGAATGTTTTAAGCGTTATAGCTCATTTCTATAATATTAGTATTAATGATATAATTTCTACGCAAAGAAAGCAAAAGTATGTTTTACCTAGACATATTGCTATGTATATCTTAAAGGAAAAGTTTGACCTTCCTTATAAGAAAATAGGTACTATTTTAGGTGGTAGAGATCATACAACTATTATGTCTGGTTGTACTAAAATAGATAATGAATTAAAGAGCGATAAGGAATTGAAAATGGCAGTTGATACAATCCTAAAAAAAGTGAATTAAATGTGGTTATCAACTATCTTATTCACACTAAATGTGGTACAATTATTATTGTAATAAGGCCATAATTTGGACTTATCCACTTATTCACATTCATAATAGTAATAATAATATAATATATAAAGATTATAATAAAAAAATTAAGTTTTTGGAGGCATAATTATGAATTTTACAATCGACAGAAATGTTTTACTTGAAAAGCTAAATATCGTCAATCATGGCTTACCATCTAAAACACCTATGAAGGTCCTTGAGGGTATTAAAATTGAAGTTACAGATACCGATGTGTTTTTAACTACAACTAATTCAGATATTAGTATTGAGGTTTTAGTAAAGGATCCTTCATTAACTATTCAAGAAGGCGGCAAGACAATAGTACCAGGCAAGGTATTTATTGATTTAATAAAAGCTTTCGATTCAAATAAAGTTACACTTTTCTTAATTGAGGATCGTTCGTTAATGATTAAAGCTGATCGTAAGGAATACTTAATTAATGTAATGGATCCTAACGATTACCCTACAATCGATTTTGTAACCCTAGAAAATCCTTTTACACTTAATTGTAAGGTTTTAAAGGATACTATTTTAGAAACAGTTTTTGCTTGTTCTAACGTTACAAAGAATCCTATGCTACTTGGTGTTAATTTAAAGCTTACTAATAATAAACTAATCGCAACTGCTACTAATAGCTACAGATTAAGTCAAAAAATTATTGATGTAGCTGAATATCCTGATTATGAAATTACAGTACCAGCAAAGTCCTTAGATGAATTATTAAAGGCCTTAGAGGCTTATGATGAATCATTAGATTTAAATATGTATTTAGCTAAAAATAAGCTATTAGTTAAGTTTAATGATGTCTTATTCCAAACAAGATTATTAGATGGCAATTATCCTGATTGCTCAAATATAATTCCAAAGCAAACTCCAATTGTTGTACGATTCAATAAAGATGAATTATTAACAGCTGTTAACCGTGTTTCTTTATTATCACCAGGTGAGCGTGAAAGAGATAAAGAAATTACCTTTAATGCTGTAGCCTTAAAGATTGATCAAACTCATGAGATTGAATTAAGCAGCGCTAATAACCAAGGTGCTGGTAAGGAAATTTTGATTCCAACTGATATCGTTGTAACTGAACCATTAGTAATTGGCTTTAGTAGTAAATATTTAATTGAAGCCTTAAGAGTTTTACGTTCAAATGAGGTTGAATTATCTTTCATTAATAGCTTACGTCAGTTTACAATTAGAAGCGTAGATAATCCAAATTTAACTGAGCTTATCTTACCTTTCCGTTTAGAAAATTAATCATTTTAAAGGGCCTTAGAGCCCTTTTTTCTTTTTTTGCCAAATTATTACTTTTTTATTAATTATTGCTTAAATCATTTAAAAATGCCAAAAAATATGATATAATATTATAAAGTGGTGATAAAATGAAAAAGATAGAATTAAGAACAGAATATATGACTCTAGGACAACTTTTAAAGCTTGAAGATTATGTTTCTTCAGGTGGGGAGGCCAAGGCTTTTTTAGCCGAACACGAAAATGAAATTTGGGTTAATGGCGAATTAGAAAATCGTCGTGGCAAAAAGTTATATAATGGTACAATTGTAAAAATAATTGATTCAGAATATGAATTTGTATGATAGAAAATTTATGCTTAAATAATTTTAGAAACCTAAAGCATAAGGACTTAAATTTAAATAATAAGCTAGTTATTTTTAAGGGCCAAAATGCTTCAGGAAAAACTTCAATATTAGAGGCTATATATCTTATAAGTACATCTAAAAGTCATAGGACCAATAACTATAAGGAAATGATTAATAATGAAGCTAGCTCTGCTTCTATTACCTTAAAAGCCAATAAAACCTTAAAGGTTATTTTAGCTAAGGATAAAAAAAGCTATTTTATCAATGATCGTGATAGAAAAAACATGGAATTTTTAGGTAATATTAAAGCAGTGATGTTTTCAAGCTTAGATTTAAAAACGATAGTTGGTGCTAATGCAGAAAGAAGAAAATTTTTAGATATTAATCTATCTTTAATTGATGAAAGATATTTAAAATGGCTAGTTACCTATAAAAAGCTTTTACGCAAGCGTAATGAATTATTGAAGGCATCAAAGCCTGATTTAAAGCTTTTAAAGGTAATAACCTCAGAGTTTATAAACTATGTGAAGGCTATTAATAGCTATAGGAATTTATTTTGTCAAAAGGTAAATAAGGCCTTAACAGAAATAAGTCAGGGCTTAGAGGTTGAAAAAATTGCCTTAGACTATAGCTTTTTAGAGGATAATTTAGATTTAAAGTATGAGGCAATGCTCGATACTGATTTAAAATATAAAATGACATGCTTTGGACCTCATAAGGATAATTATAGAATCCTTATTGATGGCAAGGATGCTAGGATTTTTGCAAGCCAGGGCCAGCAAAGGACAATAATGATCGCTTTAAAGCTAGCGATTGTTGAAATTTTAAAGAAAAAATATAATGATGAGATAGTTTTACTATTAGATGATGTATTTGCGGAATTAGATAGTAGGAGACAAAGTAATTTGGTTAAGTATTTGCATAAAAATCAAACCTTTATTACGACAACCTCCTTAATAGAAATACCCAATTATTTATTGGAAAAAGCATTAATAATCAATATAGGATGAAAGGATTTGATTAAATGGGACAATATAATGCTAAAAGCATCGAGCTATTAGAGGGTCTAGAGCACGTTAGAATTAGACCAGGTATGTATATCGGTTCAACCGGACCTACAGGCTTACACCATTTAGTCTGGGAAATTGTCGATAACTCAATTGATGAGGCCTTAGCTGGCTTTGCAACTCATATTGAAATCGAGGTTTTACCAGATGATGTAATAAGTGTAACCGATGATGGTCGTGGTATGCCAGTAGATTTACATCCAAAGACAGGTAGACCAGCGGTTGAAGCTATTTTTACAGTTTTAAATGCAGGTGGTAAGTTTAATAATAATACCTATAAAACCTCAGGTGGTTTACATGGTGTAGGTGCTTCAGTTGTTAACGCTCTATCAGAGTGGTTAAAGGTAAGGGTTTCTCGTAATGGTAAAATTTATGAGGAAAGCTTTAATCGTGGTAAGGTAGTTAGTGAGCTTGCTGAATGTGGTGTTTCTACTCATACAGGAAGTCAGGTAACCTTTAAGGCTGATAGCTTAATTTTTAGAGAAGGTACAACCTATAATTTTGAAACTCTAAGAAATAGAGTTCAGCAGCTTGCCTTTTTAAACAAGGGGCTTCATTTAACGATTAGAGATAAACGTGCTGAGCCAATGGTTGAATATGTTTATCAATACGAGGGTGGCTTAATTGAATATATTAAGTTTTTAAATGAGGGTAAAGAATTAACAAATCCTTCTATCATTTATTGTGATAAGGAAGAAAATAATATTACTATTGAATTAGCAATGCAATATAACACAAGCTATACAACAAGTATTTATTCATTTACTAATAATATCAAGACTACTGAAGGTGGTATGCATGAGGATGGCTTTAAATTAGCTTTAACTCGTGTTATCGGTAATTATGCTAAGAGCCATGATTTATTAAAGAAGGATGAGCAATTAACTGGTGATGATATGCGTGAGGGTTTAACAGCTATCATTTCAATTAAGCATCCTAATCCTCAGTTTGAGGGTCAAACAAAGACTAAGCTTGGTAACGTTGAGGTTAAGACAATGGTTAGTCAAATCTTTGGTTCGGTTTTAGAGGATTTCTTAAATGAAAATCCAGCTGAAGCAAAGATGATCGTTGAGAAGTGTGTTTTAGCCGCTAACGCCCGTGTAGCAGCTCGTAAGGCTAAGGAAGCTACTCGTCGTAAGAGTCCGTTAGATTCTTTAGGCTTTGCTAGTAAATTAGCTGACTGTCGTAGTAAGGACCCTGCTAAATCTGAATTATATATAGTCGAGGGTGATTCAGCCGGTGGTAGTGCTAAGGATGGTAGAGAGTCTGAATATCAAGCAATCCTACCATTACGTGGTAAGGTTTTAAATGTTCAAAAGGCTCGTTTAGATAAGGCTTTAGCCAATAAAGAAATATTATCACTAATTCAAGCAATTGGTGCTGGTATTGGTGATGATTTTGATATTTCTAAGGCTAGATATCATAAAGTTGTAATCATGACCGATGCCGATGTCGATGGTGATCATATTGCAATTTTATTATTAACCTTCTTCTATCGTTATATGCCTAAATTAGTTGAGGCAGGTTACATTTATGTAGCTAAACCTCCATTATATAAGGCAGAATATGGTAAGACAGTAAAATACTGCTATTCTGATGATGAATTAGAGAATTATAAGCAAGAGCAGCAAGGCCATAAGCTTGCTATTCAAAGATATAAAGGTCTTGGTGAGATGGATGCTGAGCAATTATGGGAAACAACAATGGATCCAGCAAAGCGTACATTAACAAGAGTAGAATTAGATGATGCTATTTTAGCAGATAAGATGTTTGAGATTTTAATGGGTGATGAGGTAGAGCCTCGTAAGAAATTCATTCAAGAGAATGCTCAATATGCAAGTGATATTGATATATAGGAGGTAGCTTATGAGTAAACATGATAATGAAGAGTTTCTTGAAGCCGAGGTTACAGAAAACGACCGTATAGAAACCTTAAACATAAATGAAAAGCTTGAAAGATCATTCTTAAATTATGCAATGTCAGTTATTGTAAGCCGTGCACTTCCTGATATTAGAGATGGTTTAAAGCCAGTTCAACGTCGTATTATTTATGGCATGAATGAAATGGGTGTATATTCAAACGTAGCTCATAAAAAATCAGCACGTATCGTTGGTGACGTTATGGGTAAGTATCACCCACATGGTGACTCTTCTATTTATGAAGCAATGGTAAGAATGGCTCAGCCATTTAACTATCGTTATACCTTAGTAGATGGTCATGGTAACTTCGGTAACATTGACGGTGATGGTGCTGCCGCAATGCGTTATACTGAAGCTCGTATGAGTAAAATTGCCATGGAAATGGTTAGAGATATCGATAAGAACACAGTAGATTTCATCGATAACTATGATGGTACAGAAAAGGAACCAGTTGTAATTCCTTGCCATATTCCAAATTTACTTGTCAATGGTGCAACCGGTATTGCCGTAGGTATGGCAACTAATATTCCTCCTCATAATTTAGGTGAGGTAATTGATGGCTTAGTTGCATTAATCCATAATCCTGAGATTGAAATTGAAGAATTAATG
Organism: Anaeroplasmataceae bacterium; assembly: GCA_020025015.1. Lineage (GTDB taxonomy): Bacteria > Bacillota_I > Bacilli_A > Acholeplasmatales > Anaeroplasmataceae > CALUXS01. The sequence goes on along the minus strand of JAHHSV010000001.1, from coordinate 52,370 downwards.
GAATACATCAAAGGCCCAGATTTCCCTACAGGAGGCCAAATTTTAGGCCTTACTGGTTTAAGAAATGGTTATACAACCGGTAATGGTACAATTGTTATTCGTGCTAAAGCGGATATTGAAACTAATGAGAAAAATGGTAAAAATTCAATCATCGTAACCGAAATTCCATATATGGTTAATAAGACTCGTTTAATCGAGCGTATTGCAGGAATTGCTAAGGATAAGATAGTTGAGGGTATTACTGATATTCGTGATGAATCAAACCGTAAGGGTATTAGAATTGTTATTGAATTACGTAAGGATGTAAATCCTGAGGTAATGCTAAATAACTTATATAAATATACTCAGTTGCAAACAAGCTACGGTATTAATATGATTTGTTTAGTTAATAATGAACCAAAGACAGTAACCCTAAAGCAAATTCTAGAGGAATACTTAAAGTTCCAGGTAGAAATTGTTACTCGTCGTACTCAATTTGATTTAGAAAAGGCCTTAGCTAGATTACATATTTTAGAGGGCTACATTATTGCCCAAGATAATATTGATGAAATAATTCAAATTATTCGTTCAACAAATGATGGTAGCGAAAAAGAAAAGCTAATTGAAAGATTTAACTTAACTGATATTCAAGCTCAAGCTATTCTAGATATGCAAATTAAGCGTTTATCTGGTTTAAATAGAGAAAAGATTATTCAAGAGCGTGATGATTTAACTAAACAGGTTGAAATTTATCGTAACATTTTAGCAAGTGAGGAAATGAAGCTTGAAATCATCGAGCAAGAAATGCTTGAAATCAAAAATAAGTATGGTGATGAAAGAAAATCAGAAATTTCATTACATACAGATTTAAATATTGAAAACGAGGACTTAATTCCACGTGAGGATGTAATTATTACAATTACTGAGCATGGCTATGCTAAGCGTATGAAGCAGGACGTTTATCGTGTTCAAAACCGTGGTGGTGTAGGTATTACTGGTATTAAGACTAAGGAAAATGATATAGTTTGTCATACAGTAGCTACATCTACTCATGATTACCTATATTTCTTCACTAATTTAGGAAAGGTATATGCAATTAAGGGTTATCAAATTCCTGAATCTTCAAGAACTGCAAAGGGCTTACCTTTAGTAAATCTAATTCAATTTGAAGAAAATGAGGTTTTAACAGCTGTAACAAGAATTCCTTCTGATTTAGATGAGAAACATTATTTATTCTTTACAACTAAGAAGGGTATTGTAAAGCGTACTCCAGTTTCTGAATTTATGTCAATCAGATCTAATGGTAAGATTGCAATAAGCCTACGTGAGGATGATGAATTATTCCAGGTATCCTTAACAGATGATACTAAGGAGATAATCCTAGGTGCATCTAATGGCAAGTCTATTCGCTTTAAAGAAACTGATGTTAGATCAATGGGTAGAAATGCCTCAGGTGTAAAGGGTATGACCTTAAGCGATGATGATTCAATTGTTGGTATGGCCTTAGTTGATGAAAACGTTCATGAAATATTAGTAGTAACAGAGCATGGCTATGGTAAACGTAGTGATGTTTCTGAATATCGTCTACAAACCCGTGGTGGTATGGGTGTTAAGGCTTTGAATGTTACTGAGAAAAATGGTAAGCTTGTAACCCTAAAGGCCGTAAACGAGGATAAGGATTTAATTATTACAACTGATAAGGGTATGATTATTAGAATGCATATCGCTGATATAAGCCTAATAGGTCGAGCTAGTCAGGGTGTAAGATTAATTAAGCTAAAGGATGATCAAATGATTTCAACAATTGCCTTAGTTGATAAGGATGATGATTCAGTTGAAGAAACTTTAGAGGAAAATAATTTAGAGTAAAAAAACTATAGAAGATTGCTTGGCAATCTTCTATTTTTCTAAGGAGAATTATGAGAAGTATAGCTATTAGAGAGCTTGCGTATTTTGTCTATGAAAGTGGAAATTTAACAAATGAATTAAGCTTCAATAATAGCCATATTGAAGGGAAGAATATTCATAGCCTAAGGCAGTCAGAATATACTGATGGTGCGGTTAAGGAATACTACTTAAATAAGACAATAAAATATCAAGACGAAGACTACAATTTTATAGGCTTTATTGATGGTGTTTTAAGGAACGATACTAAGATTATTTTAGAAGAAATTAAGACGACCTCTAAGGAAATTTACAATCAAAAATTTGAACCCTTAGAGTCACATTTAGCTCAGCTAAAAATCTATGGCTACCTAATGCTTTTAGATAAATCAATTGATACAATTGAGCTTAATCTTTTATATATTGAAAGATCAACATTAACGCGAAGAAACTATAAATACGAACTAACAAAAAAGGAATTAGAAGTCTTCTTTTATAGGACTCTAGATATTTATTTATCCTATTTTAATGAATATCTAGAACGTGCAATAAATCGCCTTGTTACAACAAAATCCATCGATTTCCCATATGATAAAATTAGAGATGGCCAGGCTTTAATGATGAAGGCGGCAAGGGAGACATTCAACAACAATGATATCATTTATGCGCTTGCTCCAACTGGTATTGGTAAGACAATGTCTAGCCTTTTTTCAGGCTTAAAAGCAATGACAGAAATTGATGATAAGCTCTTCTATTTAACTGCTAAAAATAGTGGTAAGGCATCAGCAATTAAGGCGATGAAGCTATTAATTAAAAAGGGCTTAAAGGCAAAGGCAATTATACTTACAGCTAAGAAAAAAATATGTCTTTTAAAGAGTAAAACCTGTAATCCAGATGAATGCCCATTTGCTAAAAATTTCTTTAATAAAATTAAGGAAGCAACCCGGGATATTCTAAAAAATAATGATGTAATTACGGAAGATATTTTATTAGATTATAGCTTTAAATATGAGATTTGTAGCTTTGAATATTCCTTAAATATTTCAACAAATGTTGATGTTATAATTTGTGATTATAACTATGTTTTTGATCCTAAGGCTAAGCTTATAAGATTCTTTGAGGAAGGCCCATATAGACCATATCTTTTAGTTGATGAGGCACATAATCTATTAGCTCGAAGCCTTGATATGTATTCTGCTTCCTTTTCAATTTTTGACCTATTAAAGCTTAAAATGCTAACTGAGGATTTTCCGAATAAGCCAGGTAAGGATTTACTATATTTAATTAATTATATTCATAAAAAATATGATAGCTTAATTTCTAATAGCTATTATTATGATTATTCTAAGGATCTAGAAATTGAAAATTATTTATTTTCTATTTGCGAAAAAATTCAATTTGTTTTAGATAATAATGACAAGGTTGATTTTAAGGATAATATTTTAGAAATCTATTTTTTACTTAAGGATTATTTAAGAATTTCAAGGCTTTCAAACGATAACCATATTTTTTTAATAAAGCTAATTGATAATAATTTAACAATATCCTTAAAGTGCTTAGATGCATCATCTTATTTAACTGATATAATCGAAAATCATTCTAAGGGTGCTTTATTCTTTAGTGCAACCCTATATCCTATTAATTATTATAAGGATTTATTAACAATGGGAAAGGGTAGTTACATTGCCTTAGATTCCCCATTTGATAGTAATAAATTTAAGGTCATTGTTTCATCCTTAAATACTAAATATAGTGATAGATTAAAAAGCCTAGGCCTTCTAAATGCTAAGATAAAAGCAGCAATTAGTCCTAAGAAGGGAAAATATATTGTCTTCTTTCCTTCCTATGAATATTTAAATATGTGTGCTAAATATTTAGAACTAGATGATTATGAAATCATTACGCAAAAGCAAGGCCTTACTGAATTTGAGCAACAGGAATTAATTGATAGATTTAAGGAACCAGGAAATGTTTTAGGCTTATTTGTTTTAGGCGGTATTTTTTCTGAGGGTATTGATTTAATTGGTGATTTATTACATGGAGTAATAATTGTTGGGGTAGGCTTTTTACAGGTTAATATTGAAAATGAAATATTAAAGAATTTTTATAATGCTAAATATGATAAGGGCTTAGAATACGCATACGTTTATCCAGGCTTTAATAAGGTAATTCAGGCAGCTGGTAGGGTAATCAGAACGGAAACTGATAAGGGCTTCCTATTACTATTAGATTATAGGTATCGTTATAAAAAATATCAGGAGCTTTTCCCAAGCCACTGGAAAAATCTAAGCTACCTAGAAACTGAAGATGATATTTATGAGGTTATCGCTAATTTTTGGAATACGAAAGCTGAGTAAAAGAAAAACGACTACAATTAGTAGCCGTTTTTCTTACTTTAGGACTTCCTTAAAAATTTCATCCTTATCGTAATCCTTACTATGATCAACAGATTCAATTGTTATATCATCATTTTCATATCTTGGAATAATATGTAAATGGAAGTGCTTTACTACTTGACCCGCAGCATCACCATTATTATTTAAAATATTGCAGCCTAAGGCCCCTAAATTTTTTACAATCTTTTTCGCTAACATTTGTGCTACTGATTGTAGATGTAAATATAAATCAGTAGGTATATCAAATATAGATTCATAATGCTCCTTTGGCATCACTAGGGTATGTCCCTTAGTTGCTTGGCTGATATCTAGAATAGCAAAAACCTTATCATCCTCATAAACCTTTCTAGATGAAATTTCTCCATTTTTAATTAAACAAAATACACAGCTCAAAAAAATCATCTCCTCTTTTTAATTATTATAAAATAAAAAAACTAAAATTTCAAATTAGTTTAAGTTTTATTACTTTAAGCAAAATTTTGATAAAACTGGTTATTGTATGTTATAATGGAATCAGTTAGGAGGATATTAAAATGAAATTTTATGTGTGCGATATTTGTAAAAATGTAGTAGAAATGGTAGTTGACCATAAGGTTAAACCAGCTTGCTGCGGTAAGCCAATGGTTGAACTTATTCCAAATACTGTGGATGCAGCTAAGGAAAAGCATGTACCAGTTGTTACTTTAAGTGGGGACTTAGTAGAAGTAGTAGTTGGTAGTGTTTTACATCCACAAACTGAAGCTCATTTAATCAACTTTATAGCTGTTGAAACTAATATGGGTGTTTACCGTAAGGATTTAACTCCAGCAGATGAGCCAAAGGCAAGCTTCAAATTACAAGAAAACGAAAAGGTTTTAAACGTTTACGCTTATTGTAATTTACATGGCTTATGGATGACAAACTTATAATTTTACATAAAAATAGGCTCTCTTAGGAGAGCTTATTTTTTTATCCTCATTTATGAAAACCCTTTAAAAGCAAAATGGTTAGAAATTTTAGTAGTTTTATGCTATTATAAGAAAGCACTAGGTGTGCAAATTAAATTTTATTGAAACATTAAGATTGGTGTGTGATATTATGAAGGGAAATGTTCATTCCTTTGAAAGCTTTGGAACTGTAGATGGTCCAGGAATTAGATTTGTAATTTTTTTAAAGGGTTGTCCTTTAAGATGTAAGTTCTGTCATAATCCTGATACATGGACATTTGCTAATTCTAAGGTTTATGAATCTGATGATATTGTTAAGCAAGCTTTAAAATATAAAGGCTATTTTGGTGATAAGGGTGGTATTACTATTACCGGTGGTGAGCCACTATTACAATTTGATTTTGCGTTAGAGCTATTCAAAAAATTTCATGAAAAGGGGATTCATACAGCCTGTGATACCTCAGGCTTTATGTTTAATCCTAATGATCCTGAAAGCGTTAAAAAGCATGAAGAGCTAATTAAATATGTTGATTTATTTTTATTAGATATAAAGCATATTGATAGAAATGGCCATAAGGAATTAACCGGTGTTTATAATGATAATACCTTAGCCTTTGCTAAATGGTTAAGTGATCATGGTAAGAAAATGTGGATTCGCCATGTAATTGTACCAGGAATCACCTTGGTTGAAGATGAATTGGTTAAGCTAAAGGCATTTATTGATACCTTAGAAACAGTTGAGAAAATTGAGGTTTTACCATATCATACAATGGGGGTTGTAAAGTATAAGGAATTAAATATACCATATCCTTTAGAGGGCGTTAAGGCCCCAACTAAGGATGAGGTTATTTGGGCAAAAAAGTTATTAGGAGTGATTAAGGATGAAGCTAAGTAATGAAAATTATAAGGACGTTTTAAAAGGAATTAGTGTTGTTGAGGTAAGTGGTGAGGGCTGTGCAAATTGTATTACCCTAATGCCAATTTTAGCTCGTTTAGTTGGTGGTAGAAGTGACTGTCAGCTACATCATTTAGAGGTAGCTGAGGATACCATGGATTTAGTTGCTAAATTTGGTGTTGACCGTGTTCCTACAATTTTAGTAATGCAAGATTTAGAGGTTAAATCTTCTTGTAGAGGTTATCAACCAGAAGAAATTTTAGAAATATGGTTAGATGCTAAAATTGAAGAATTAAAAGCTTAAATTTTCCTTTAGTTAAGCGATTATTTGTAAAAAAAGAAGTGTTTCAAACACTTCTTTTTTATTTGTAATCAACGAAAATGTTTTCTTCACTAAAAGAAATTTTAGCCTTGGCCCCAGTCATCATTGGTATTGTTGGAGGTAGGTGGCCAAGGTCGGCATCAATTAGAATTGGTAGTTCTAATTCCTTTAAAATATCGGTTACGGCATTGATTCTATTCACCCCAAAAACATTATCCTTATAGTTATAGGCTCTACCAATTATAAAGCCCTTTGCAGTTTCAAACCAGCCAGCTTCCTTTAATTCAAATAGGGCTCTTCTTATACCTAGGGGATTTAAATCACAGGCTTCTAAAAACCAAACTATTTCCTTATCCTTAACGTAGTCTTTGACCTTATCGTATTTTGTTCCACAAAGATTAATTAGGCAGTCTAAGCAGCCACCTAGTAGGATACCCTCAAATGGCTCTTTATAGTTTATAGGTGTTATAATTTTTTTCTTATTAAGCTTTAATTTAGCCAAGGGATTATTTTCATCCTTAGTTGATTCTAGCTCGAATCTTTTGTAGCCCTTAAAGCTCTTTTTTCCTGCTAGCATTCTTAAAGAATTTAAGGCTTCATACTGTAATCTTTTTGGATAAAAGCTTGGGGCATTTGGCCCATAGATGGTTACGACATCAGCAAGGGTAGTAAGGGTAAAGGTTAGATTTGTATTATCACTAAAGCCCATAAACCATTTCGGTGGTAATTTTTTTATTTCTTCAAAATCAATATAGGGTAGTATTTCATTCATTAACTCACCACCACCAACTGATAAAATCAAATTAGTTTCTGGATCCTTATAGGCATCCATAAATTCCTTAGCTCTTAGCTCTGGGGTATTAGAGCTACAAACACCTAAGGCCTTATAGATATTTGCTCCTTCCTTTATTTTAAAGCCTAGCTTTTTAAATTTATTTATTGCCTCAGCTAATCTAGTTTTATAGGGCTCTGTTGTGCAGCCAAAGCTTGGAGCGATAAGGTTTATGCTTATATTTTTAGTAAGATAATTAGGCTTATTCATAAAAAAATCTCCTTTAAAATATTGACTAAATTATAACATATTCTTAGAACAATAGTAAATAATTAGGTAAATATTAAAAAGTTCTAAATAAAAAACATTTTTTTGCAAAAATATTGTATTTTAAGTATTTAATTATTTGTAAAAATGTATTAAAATTAGTTGATAATGAAAAATAAACTTTTTAGTAAAAAAAGAGGTACATATGAAATTAAAAAAATGGCAGCTATGGACGATAGTTGGTTGTTCATTATTAGTCGCAGTAGGTTTAATTTGGTGGAATTTATATGCCAATGAAAGAACACTTATAACAATTTTATTGGTTATTGATTTTGTAATCTTAACCTTTAGCCTTCAAATGGCTTTAGCTCAAACCTTTAAATTTAAACCTAAGCCTAAAAAATACAATACAGCTAGCTTCAGCTTAAGCTTAGAAGAGTTAGAGGGTAATTTAAAAAAGAAAAATTATAGCAAAAGAGATATTAGCTATGGTTATGTTTATATGAAGATTTTAGATAAGACAGCTTATAAGGTAACTTTCATAAATGATGTCGAAAAATATTTAGCTTCTGAGTCAGAAAAAGCTCAAGGTAATATTAAGGGCTTAGATAAATGTACAAAGCTTCTAGGCTTTGAAATATTTATAGATTACAATGAAAAGATTCTTGAGCGTATTCAAGATTATAGCTTTCAAGGCAAAAACATTTATTATGAAGGATTTTATTTAGATAGTAGAGATAATACGCTAATTGAGACTAATATAATTGAGATTAGTCCAGAGTTTGTAGAGGTCGTAAATAATTTAAAGGAAGACCTAGGAGTTGCTTTAAATGTGGACCAGGAATAAACCAGTATTTGGTAGTGCAATAAGGGTTAAAAGAACATTATATTATCATTATGGTATTTATTGTAGTGATGATACAGTAATTCATTTTAGTGCTCTAAATGATGATGGTATCTTAAATTATGAAGCAGTTAAGGTTATTGTCACTGATCTAAAGAGATTTTTAAAGGGCGGAGACTGTGAAACCTTAGAGTATACAAATGATATAAGGCCTACTAGAACGCCTGCAGAAATTGTAAATTATGCGTTTAGTATGGTTGGTATTGGTGGCTATGATCTAATTACTAACAACTGTGAGCATTTTGTTTATGATTGCCTATATGGGAAAAAGGAATCTAAACAGGTTGAAGCAGTAAAAAATATATTTAAGGGCCTATAGCCAGTAGGAGGGTTTTATGTATTTTGGAGTAGATATTGGTGGTACAACTGTAAAAATTGGGGCATTTTCTGATGGTAAGCTTTTAGAAAAATGGGCAATTGAGGTTGATTATAATAATTTAGATGCCATGCTTGATTTAATTACAAATTCAATTAAGAAAAAAAGCCAGGTAGTAGATGGTATTGGTGTAGGCTGTCCAGGCTTTATTAAAAATGGTAGGGTTGAATCTTCTCCTAATATTCCTTGCTTAGTCAATGTGAATTTAGTTGAAGAAATTCAAAAGCGAATTGATACAAGGGTAGGTATTTTAAATGACGCTAATGCTGCAGCCTTAGGAGAGGCTAAATATTGCGGTTTGAGTAATTGTCTATTTATAACTCTTGGTACAGGAGTTGGTGGTGGCTTAGTTGTTAATGGCAAGGTTCTTGAGGGTGCTCATGGAGCATTTATGGAAATAGGCCATTTACATAATGATGATGTTTATAATTTTACCTGTGGCTGTGGTCATAAGGGCTGTGTTGAAACTTTATCTTCAGCTTTAGGTATGATTAATATAGCTAAAAGCTTAAAAGGAAAATATGAAACAAAGCTTCAGGAAGGCTTTAGTGTTAAGGATATTTTTGATTTAGCTAAGGAGCTTGATCCTTTAGCTACAGCCTGTGTTGATATTTTTGTTAATTATTTAGGTAAGGCTTTAGCGAATGCATGTATTTTAGTAGATCCAGGTGTTATTATTTTAGGTGGGGGAATTAGTAATGCAGGAAATTATCTTCTAGATAAGGTTTGTGTTGCTTTTAAAAAATACGCCCTAGATGTTATTAAGGATACAAGAATAATATTAGCTGCATTAGGTAATGATGCAGGCATTTATGGTGACTATTATTTAGTGAAGGAGACTGGGGAAAATGAATGAATTAGAAAGAATTAGCTTAGATGAGGTTGATAAGAAGATTTTAAGAATATTACAGGAGTCAGGAGATATTTCAAATCTAGAGCTTTCCAAAAAGGTAGGCTTAGCTCCATCATCTTGCTTATTAAGAGTAAAGAATCTACGTGAGCATAAATTTATAAAAAAGGTAGTTACAGTAGTCGATGAAAAGGCCTTAGGTTATAATGTTATGGCTTTCCTACAGGTTGAATTAAAGGCTTTAACTAAATCGTCGATTGATGAATTTGTTAAAGAAATAACCTCATTTCCTCAGGTTTTAGAGTGCTATTTAACAACTGGTGAAGGTTCATTTTTAGTAAAAATTATTGCGAAGGACTTAGAGTATTACAAGGAATTTGTTTTGAATTCTTTATTGGCTTTGCCATTTGTTAGAAATGTATCAACATCAGTTATTGTTAGCGTTGCTAAGGATACAACAATAATTCCAATCGATTAATGGACTGCCTCTTTATGAGGCAGTTATTTTATAATTAGGGAGCTTATGATGAACAATAATTTTAAAAATATTTGGCAGTATGCCAAAAAGTATATTTGGCTTATTGTAATAGGTCTAGTACTTTTGTTTTTAATCCAATATTTATACACATACATTACTATTTTTATACAGTATGCTTTTAATATTTTAGGTAAGCCTTCAAATAATATTAATTTACCTAGCTTCATTTTGATTTTTTTTGAAGGCTTTAGTGAACCATTACAAAAAATTTTAGCGGTAGCGGGAGCTTTAGTGCTTGTCCAAATTATTAGATTTTCTATGCGCTTTTTAAATAACGTTTTAAATAGTAGAATTAAGGAATCAATTAATTTTGATGTTAGAACTAAGCTTTATAACCATATCGGTGATTTAAATTATAGCTATAATAATCAAGCTGATGTTGGTGATTTAATTCAAAGAGCAACATCTGATGTTGATACTCTTTCAATGTTTGTTGGTACCCAATTACAAAGTTTTTTAAATGTATTTTTAACAATGTTTATTGCTTGCTACCAAATGGGAAGAATTAATATGCTATTAATGCTAGTTTCTTTAATTGTTACACCAATTATAGGTATATCATCAATCATTTGGTTTAAGTATGTTAATAAGGCCTATACGGATATTGAAAATACAGAAAGTACACTTACTACAACAATTCAAGAAAACGTTAATGGAGCAAGAGTTGTTAGAGCCTTTGCCAATGAAAGGTATGAGCTTGATAAGATGGATAAAATTAATAGAAGCTTTCGCGATAAGAATAAAAAGCTAGGAAAAAAAGAGGCTTTTTATTGGGGCTTTAGTGATTCGATTGTAACCCTACAATACGCAGTTACAGTTATTTTAGGTGTTTATTTAAGCCGTAAGGGTATTGTTGGTAGCGCAGATATTATTGCTTGCTTATTGATGCTTGGAATGATTATTTATCCAATGCGTAATTTAGGTCGTATTGTTTCAAGCTTTGGTAAAACAAGTGTTGCGGTTAAAAGAATTAATGAAATATTAGACACACCTTCTGAATATGAGGTTAATGGTAATTTAACTCCTGAAATTAATGGTGATATCGAATTTAAGGACGTAAGCTTTCATTTCGATGATACAACTCATAACTTATTAAATAATGTTAATTTTAAAATTAATTCAGGTGAAACTATTGCGATAGTTGGTAAAACTGGTAGTGGTAAATCAACTATTTGTAATCTTATTACAAGGTTTTTAGAAACCACAAGCGGTGATATTTTTATTGGTGATACGAATATTAAGGATATTGAAAAGCACTACTTAAGAAAGAATATTAAAATGGTTATGCAGGATCCATTTTTATTTTCCAAATCCGTTTATGATAACATTACAATTGCTACTGACAAGTCTGATAATAACGCTGCTAAGGAAGCAGCTAGAACAGCTCATATTGATTTAGATATTGATAATTTTATCGATGGCTATGGCACCTTAGTTGGTGAAAAAGGAACGACCTTAAGTGGTGGCCAAAAGCAAAGAATTGCGATAGCTAGAATGCTAGTTGAAAAATCCCCAATTATAATTTTTGATGATTCTCTTAGTGCCTTAGATACAAAAACTGATTATTTAATTCGTAAGGAATTGAAAAAGAAAAAGCTATCTAAAACAATGATAATTATTACCCATCGAACAACTACTGCCAAGGAAGCAGATGGGATAATGGTTCTAAATAATGGCTCTATTGAGGCATTTGATACGCATGAGCACCTAATAAAGCAACCTGGCTTCTATAGTGAGCTTTGGGAAATTCAGGGTAAGCTTGAAACAGAATTTAACACAAGCTTAAAGGAGGCTTCTATTAATGATTAATGATGAAATAGATATCAGCAAGAAAGCCTCAAAGCCTTGGAAGAAAATCTTTGAGGTAGTACTTATTTATAAGAAAACAGCAATCTTAATGGCAATTGCGGTCTTAGTTTTAGCCCTATTAGATTTGGCCTTTCCAATTTTGAATCAATACGCAATTAATATGTATTTTGAAAACCAGGAATATGGTGGCTTACCAATCTATATAAGTATTTATGTTGGCTATGTTATTTTATATGGTATTGTGGTTTATTTCTTCCTACACTTTGCGATAGAGATGCAAAATAATATTAGCTATGAATTGCGTAAGCAAGCATTTTATAAGCTACAGGAGCTTCCATTTAGTTATTTCGATAAGACTCCACAGGGGTGGATTATGGCCCGTGTTACAAGTGATTCAAGAAAGCTTGCTGAGATTTTATCATGGGGCTTTATTGATATGGCTTGGGGCTTATTAACTATGCTAGGAATTCTAATTGTTTTAATGGTAAAGAATATTTTGTTATCCCTAATTATCTTAACTATTTTACCAGTACTATTAGTTATTTCTATTTTCCTAAGAAGGGTAATTTTGAAAAATTATCGTAAGGTAAGAGCAATTAATTCAGAAATTACTGGCTTATATAATGAAAGCTTTTTAGGTAATAATACAATTAAGAGCTTAGTTATTGAAAATAGTAGTCGGGATAATTTTGAAGGTAAGGCTAGAAAATATAAGTCAGCAGCCATTCGTGCTTCTGTCTTTAGTGCTTTGTTTGGTCCAATTGTTTTCATCTTAGGCTATGTCGGGGTAGGTGCAACCCTATATGAGGGTGGAATCTTAGTTTTAGATAAGGTTTTATTAGTCAGTGAGCTATATTTATTTATTGATTATACAATTTTATTCTTTGAGCCAATTATAAATATTAGTATGGTATTAGGAGATTTGCAGCAAGCCCAGGCTTCAGCTGAACGTATAGTATCCTTAATTAACCATGAGCCTGAAATTAAGGATACGCCTTTAGTTATTCAAAAATATGGTACAATCTTTGAACCTAAAAGAGAAAGCTTTGAACCATTAATAGGTGATATTGAATTTAAAAGTGTAACCTTTAAATATGACGAGGGTGAAGAGGTTTTAAAGAACTTTAATCTTAAAATTCCTGCCGGAACTAATGTTGCGTTAGTAGGTCATACTGGTAGTGGAAAATCAACAATAGTAAATTTAATCTGCCGTTTTTATGAGCCGACTAAGGGTGAGATTTTAATTGATGGTAAAAGCTACAAGGATAGATCAATTGGCTGGCTACATGAGAATTTAGGCTATGTTTTACAAAGCCCACAATTGTTTAGTGGGACCATATTAGAAAATATTAGATATGGTAATTTAGATGCGAGTCTTGAGGATGTTAAACGCGTTGCGCATATTGTTCATGCGGATGAATTTATTGATAAGCTTGATGAGAAATATGATTATAATATTGGTGAATCTGGTAATCGCTTATCCTTAGGGGAAAAGCAATTAATTAGCTTTGCTAGAGCTCTAATAGCTGATCCTAAAATTTTAGTCTTAGATGAGGCAACCTCATCTATTGATACTAAGACGGAATATTTAATTCAGGATGCAATCAACAATGTTTTAAAGGGTAGAACAAGCTTTATGATTGCCCACCGCTTATCAACTGTCGTTAATGCTGATTTAATTTTGGTAATGAAGGATGGTAGGATTATTGAAAGTGGTAAGCATGAGGATCTTTTAAGTAAAAAGGGGTATTATTACGATTTATATAAAACACAGTTTATAAAGGAAGTTCAAGAAAAGTTAGTCGGATAAAAAAGGCCATAGGGATTTATTTTCCTATGGTCTTTACTTCTTTAATTTTGGGAATAAATTGGCCGTCTACTCTAACACTAACCTCGTTAGATTGGCTTATTAAAACCTCAACCTTCTTTTTACCTAGTAGAAAGGTTGCCGGTTTGCTTTTTTCAAAAAAGCCTTTTTTGTGCTCACTGTATAATTTGTTATTTACAAAAATAAGTCTAGTAATAAAGGTGGCATAAACATCAACTCGATTAGCCTCGCCAATACGAAATGAACTAAAGGTACAGGCAAAAGATACTAAAACGAATATAAGGATAAAGGTAGTGATTGAACCACCCATACCTAAAACTGTATAGCAAGCATCATTGTTAAGAAGCTTTAAAACAATAAAGCCAATAGCTGTTGTGGTAATACTAATGGCAAACAAGATCAAAAAGCTGATACGAAAATATTTTAATTTGTTTTTTATTTTTTTAATTTCCATCTTATACTCCTTTATTTTAATTATTATTTAGCTTTTGATAAATTGTAATTAAATCATTAATAAATTCTGGGTGATCAAAATTTTGATGATAAATAACATTTAGTTCTCGCACAAAGGTTAGGTTTTCAATGTTTAAAGCTTTGATTTTTCCAGCCTTTAATTCCTCTAGGCAGGTTGATTTAGAAATGATTGCCACACCATAGTTATCCTCAACTAAATTTTTTATAGCACTAATAGAATCTAATTCTAAGGAAATATGAAAGTCTCTAATGCTTAAATTTAGACTATTAATTCCGGCTTCGAATCTTTTCCGGCTATCAGAATTAGGTAAGCGTAGAATTAGATTTTCTTGCATTAATTCTGATACGGTAATGACGTTTTTCTTGGCCAAAGGATTCTTGTTGCTTGCAATTAAAACTAAGCTATCGGTATCTAAAAGGATAGAATTAAAGTCTTTATCAGGAAATTTTCCTTCAACAATTGCTAAGTCAATCTCATAGGTCTTCAATTTGTTATAAATCTTTTTTATACTATCAGAAATAATTTTTATATTTTTCTTATTGTTTTCTTCCTTGTTTTGATAGGTATAAGCAGCTAAGGCTCTGGTGATTTGACTATTTTCTGCCGTATGAGTCATACCGATAGTTAAGCTCTTTATGTCATGCTTTTCATTTTCTATTTGTTCATTAACTAATAAATATAAGGATACCATTCTTTTAGCAAAACGTAGCAAAATCTCGCCTTCTGGGGTAAATATTAGCTTTTTATCCGTTTTATTAAAAATTGTAATATTGAATTCTTGTTCCAAAAGCTTAATGTGTGTTGAAACGGCAGGCTGGGTTAAATTAAGCTTTTCCGCTGCCTTACTAAAGTTTTGATATTTGCTTACTTCAATAAGAGTTAATAGCTTTTGATCTATCATACTAAGCCTCCTATAATGAAAATTTATAATTATATAATATTATATTATTTTTATTTATGCTTGTCAAAGCTTATAATTCATCTTGTGAGGTGTGCTTATGAACGAGTTTTATGATACTATAAGAAGCCATAGTGAAGCAGGGGTTGTAATTATTAGCTTAGCTATCATGCTGCTTTGTGGTTTTCTTATGACAAGAATTACTAAGAAGTTAAAATTACCCAATGTTACAGCTTATATAATAGTAGGTATTATAATTGGGCCATTTGCTTTAAATTTAATAGATGGTGATGTTAAAAGTGCAATGGGATTTATAACAGATATTGCTTTAGCCTTTATTGCTTTTTCAGTCGGAGAATTTTTTAAATTAAGTACCTTAAGAAAAAATGGTAGTAAGGTTATTGTCATAACTTTATTTGAAGCATTAGTTGCTTCACTCTTAATTTTTATTATTATGTATTTTGCTTGTGGTTTGGATTTAGGCTTTTCTTTAGTTCTAGCTGCTTTGGCTTCAGCAACAGCTCCGGCATCAACAATTATGACAATAAGACAAACTAAGGCTAAGGGGGATTATGTTGATACCTTATTACAGGTTGTAGCTCTAGATGATGTTGTAAGCTTAATTGCTTATAGTGTTGCAATAGCCTTAGCTCTAGCTGTTAATCCTAATAATGAAACCAAGCTCACAGCAGGGACTGTTATTTTTCCAATTTTAAAGAATCTATTAAGTATTTTAATTGGCTTTGGCTTTGGTTTCTTATTAAAGCTATTTTTAAAGAAGCGTAATACTGATAATAGATTGATTATTTCAATTGCTTTATTACTTGCCTTTTGCGGTATATCAACTGCCTTAGATGCTTCACCACTTTTAGGCTGTATGATTATGGGAGCAACCTATATTAATATTACTGATGATGAAAAGCTATTTAAGCAATTAAATTATTTTAGTCCACCTATTTTACTATTATTCTTTGTTTATAGCGGTATGAACTTTGATTTAAATGCTTTAGTAAGTACTGATAATAGCTTGGGCTCAATTCCTTTAATTTGGATTGGGGTTATTTATTTCTTTGTAAGAATTGTTGGTAAATACTTAGGCGCTTTTGTTGGGTGCTTAATAACGAAGAAGCCAATTAGGACTAGAAATTTCTTAGGTTTAGCTTTGATACCTCAGGCTGGTGTTGCGATAGGCTTAGCTGCCTTAGGGGCTAGAACCTTGGGTGGAGAAATTGGTAGTGATTTACAAACCATTATCCTGGCCTCAAGTGTGTTATATGAGATGATCGGCCCTGCTTGTGCAAAGCTTGGCTTATATCTATCAAAGTCCTATGCTAATACCTTAGAGGAAAAGGTAAGTGTAGATATTACTCCAGAAAAGAGTAATTTAGATTTATTAATTGAAAGAATTAATTTGATTCAGGAAGAAATTCAAAAAGATAAAGAAGCCATAGATCCAGACGAAGAGGCTTTTGATGAGGCTATTAGAATTCAGGATAAGGCTCTAACCTTAGAAGAAAACGGAGGAATGAAGCATGATTAATTTTATTGATCCTTTAGCTGAGCTTATGGGCTCTTGGAGCTATGAAATAACAGTTTATTCTATAATATTTAGGGTATTAATCGCCTTAATAATGGGGTCATTTATGGGCTATGAAAGAGCAGTTACTGGTCAGGTTGCTGGTCTTAGAACCTATATTTTAATAGCCTTAGCTGGTGTTACAACGGCTTTATTAGACACAGCCTATAGTGAGTTATATATTTTATCTGGTATTACAATTTTAGCCGTAGCTTTAATAGGAACATCATCTATTACTATGACATCTAAAAATAGAATTAAGGGCTTAACCTCAACTATGGGGCAATTAGCTATCGCTAGCCTTTCTATTTCAGTAGGTGTTGGTGGTTATACTATGACTATTATTGGTATTATAGCTCTAGTTATAGCCTTTACAATTTTAGGACCTATTGAGGGTCATTTAAAGGAAAAATCTAGTCATATGCTAATTCATTTAGAGTTAAAAAATCGTGATGCTTTACCTGATTTTACTAAGACAATTAGAAAGCTTGGCATGACTATATCAGAAATTGAGGCTAATAGAGCTTATGTCAATACAGACTTAGCTGTTTATACAATGTCAATTGAGCTTAATAATAAAAATGTTTTAATTTATAAAAAGCATAAGGATATAATTGAAGCTCTAATGACCTTAGACTATGTAATTTATATGGAGGAATTAATCTAATGGTATCTATTTATTCTAAATTAAATCAAAGAAAATTAAGTTCTTCCCTAACTAATAAAAATAATTTAACTAGCAGGGCTTCTATCAAAAGAAAGCCAAGCTATTACTATTATTTAGATTTACCTAGACTTAATTTTTGATATTAAATAAAAAAAGCGGCTTTTTTGATAAGCCGTTTTTTGTTTAAATTAGTTTTTATAAACACCAAGTGTCAAGCTTGGAAGTAGTGTATTTTATTTATATAAAAATGTAAAAAAAAAGACTTTAACAAGTCTAATCATTTATTTTGGAGCCACAGATGGGAATCGAACCCACATCATCTGAATGGCAATCAGATGTACTAGCCATTGTACTACTGCGGCGTGCGTTTATTATTATACACGCTTGAGAAATGAAAAGCAAGAACAAAATTAAATTTTTTTGATTTTTTTAATTAGGGTTGTTTTTAGTGAAAAAAAGCCCTAGTAGTAGTATAATAGCAACTAAATGAGGTGTTTTTATGTACAAGACCAAATTAAATTTAAAGGAAAGTGAAATAGCTATTAAAATGGTTAAGGATAATTTTGAAAATATCTTAGCTAGATGTCTTCAATTAATGCGTGTTTCAGCTCCATTATTTGTTTATTCTAAGTCAGGCTTAAATGATAATTTAAGTGGTAGTGAAAAGCCGGTTTCTTTTGTGGCTAATAATATAAGCAGTGATGAAATAGAAATAGTTCATTCCTTGGCTAAATGGAAAAGAATGGCTCTAAGCCATTATGGCTTTCATCATGGTGAAGGATTATATACTGATATGAATGCTATCCGTAAGGATGAGATAGTAGATCATCTTCATTCTATTTATGTTGACCAATGGGATTGGGAAAAGCTAATTAGAAAGGAAGATCGTAATCTTGAGTATTTAAAGGCAACAGTAAGAAGTATTGTTCATGCCCTATATTTAGCGCAGGAGGATATTTTAAAAAGCTTCCCGTGCTTAGATAGATATATTACTGATGATGTCTTCTTTATTACAACGGAAGAGCTTTATAAAATGTATCCTAATTTAAGCGGTAAGGAACGTGAGCATGCAATATGTAAGGAGCATCCAATTACCTTTATTATTGGAATAGGCTGGCCGTTATCAGGAGGAGAGAGCCATGATTCTCGATCTCCAGATTATGATGATTGGAATTTAAATGGTGATTTATTAATTTATCACCCACTTTTAGATGAGGCAGTTGAGGTAAGCTCAATGGGTATTCGTGTTGATAGTGATAGCCTATTAAAGCAGGTAAAATATAAGAATGTTTTAGAGAGATTAAATTATCCTTATCATAAGATGATTTTAAATGAAGAATTACCTTATACAATTGGTGGCGGAATTGGTCAATCTAGAATTTGCTTATTACTATTAAATAAGGTTCATATTGGTGAGGTTCAAGCCTCATTATGGAGTGAAGAAGTAATTAAGGAATGTAAGGATAAGAATATTAAATTATTATAGGAGGATGAAATTATGAATTATAAGGAAAGAAGAAAAGGCGTAATTGATGCCTTAGGAGATAATAGCTTTTTTGTCTTTTTCAATAAAAGACCAGATGAGGACGCCAGCAAGTATGCGGTTGAAAGAAACTTTTTGTATTTAACAGGCTTATTTGAATTTGATGACATTCTATTATTAGGTAAGCATAATGGTAAGAAGGTTGAAAGATTATATATCCATGAAATAGATCCAATGCAGGAGCGCTGGACTGGACCTACTATTAGAGAGGCTGAGGCTAAGGAAATTAGTAAGGTTGAGCATGTTGGTATTATCAATAACTTTATGAATGACTTAATGAATTTATTAGATGAGTCTTCAAAGCTTTATTGCCTATTTAAAGAGGATGATACCCAAAAGTATTCCTATGAGGATTATTTCATTAGAACTGTTTTAGATACTAAGAAGGTAACTATTGTTAATGGCAATAATATTTTAAAGAGATTACGTAGTGTTAAGGAGCAAGAAGAGGCTGATATGATTCGTAAGGCTAATCTTATTACCTGGGATGGTGTTAAGAATATCCTAGATAATCTAAAGCCGGGCTTAAAGGAATATCAAATTGAAGCTAAATTTGATGAGGCTATTAAGTTTAATGGAGCGACAGGTTTTTCCTTCCCAACTATTGCCGCAAGTGGAATTAATAGCACCTGCCTACACTATACTGAAAATAAAGACACTCTTCAGGATGGCGATTTAATCTTATTTGATTTAGGTGCATCCTTAAATACATATTGTGCAGATGTCAGCCGTACCTTCCCTGTTAATGGTAAGTTTAGCGAGAGACAAAAGCTTGTTTATGAGATTGTATTAAATTGTCAAAAGATGATTGAATCAAAGGCTAGACCTGGTTATACAACGCGTGATTTAAATGAAATGGTTATTGATTTCTTTGCTAAGGAATTAAAAAAGCTTGGCTTAATTAAGGATAGAAGTGAGGTTAGAAAATATTACTTCCATGGTGTAAGCCATCATTTAGGTATGGTATGTCATGATTTCTGTATTTATGATGAATTAAAACCAGGTGCGATAATTTCTAATGAACCAGGCTTATATATCCCAGAATGGAAAATAGGCGTTCGTATTGAAGATGATTTATATATAACTGAAAATGGTTGCATTAATTTAAGTGCTGGAATTATTAAGGAGGTTAGCGATATTGAAGAATATATGGCTAACAGAAAGTAGGATTTGATGATTAGTTTTAATAATGATTATAGTGAAGGCTGTAATCCAAAAATACTTGAAGCCTTAACGAAAACTAACCTTGAAAGCACAGTTGGCTATGGCGAGGATGAATACACTAACAAGGCTATTAATAGAATTAAAGAGCTAGTTAATGATCAAAATGTTTTTGTGCATTTAATGGTTGGTGGAACCATTACCAACCTAACTGTAATATCAGGATTAAGGCCTTATGAAGCGGTAATTTCTTGTGATACCGGTCATATAAATGTGCACGAAACTGGAGCTATTGAAGCAACTGGTCATAAGGTTATTGCGGTTAAAAATGAATTGGCAAAGCTAACACCTGAATTGATTTCTGAGGTAATGTTTAATCATACGGATTATCATATGGTTAAGCCCAAGATGGTTTATATTTCTAATTCGACAGAATATGGAACAATTTATACTAAGGCTGAGTTAATTAAGCTTAGAGAGGTATGTGACCAATATGGCTTATATCTATATATGGATGGAGCACGTATTGCCAGTGCTTTAACCAGTAAGGGAAATGATTTAGATTTAGCTACTATTAATAAGCTTTGTGATGCATTTTATCTTGGTGGAACTAAGAATGGCTTATTATTTGGTGAGGCTTTAGTTATTCGTAATGAAGAAATGCAGCCCGATTTTAAGTTTTTAGTAAAGCAGCATGGTGGCTTATTAGCTAAGGGTAGATTATTAGGGGTTCAGTTTTATGAGGCCTTAAAGGATGATTTATTTTTTGAAATGGGAAAGCACGCCAATGAAATGGCTAATCTAATTAGAGATAACCTAAAGTCTCTTGGTATTAAGGAATACATGCCAAGTGTAACTAATCAAATTTTTATTGAGGTTTCTAATGCATTAGCTTTAGCAATTCATAATGAGGTTATCTGTGATGACTTTATCTCTTTTAAGGATACAAGGGTTATTCGTTTTGTAACCAGCTTTGCGACAAAGCTAGAGGATGTTCTTGAATTAAATAAAATAATGCATAAATTTTTTCGAAAGTAATTGTTGCAATTATTAAATTGTTGCTATATAATCGAAAAGGGCACACTAAGTTCTTCCAATGGGAGAACTTTTATTTTTTTATAAAGGAGTTGGATAAAATATGGCTAAGGAAACTAAATTTATTTTTATTACAGGCGGTGTTGTTTCATCATTGGGAAAGGGTGTTTCAGCAGCAAGTATTGGTAGACTTTTAAAAAATCGTGGTCTAAAGGTGTTCATGCAAAAATTCGATCCATATATTAACGTGGATCCAGGAATGATGTCTCCCTATCAGCATGGCGAGGTTTTTGTAACTGATGATGGTGCAGAAACTGACCTAGATTTAGGACATTATGAGAGATTTATAGATGAAAATTTAAGCAAGGAATCTAATATTACAACAGGTAAGATTTATTCTAGTGTAATTGCAAAGGAACGTAAGGGCGGTTATGATGGTAGAACTGTTCAGGTTATTCCTCATATAACTAACGCAATTAAGGATAAGCTTTTAAAGGCTGCTAGAACAAGTGATGCTGATGTTGTTATTACAGAAATTGGTGGTACCGTTGGTGATATCGAATCATTACCATTCTTAGAGGCAATCCGCCAAGCAAGACGCGACTTTGGTTACCAAAACACATTGTATGTTCACAATACCTTAGTTCCATATTTAAAGGCTGCAGGTGAAATTAAAACTAAGCCAACTCAACATAGCGTTAAGGAGCTTCGTAGCTTAGGTATCCAACCAGATATTATTATTCTTCGTAGTGAGGTTAAAATCTCAACGGATGTTAAGGAAAAGATTGCTTTATTCTGTGATATTCCTACTGAAAATATCTTTGAGGCAAGAGATGCTAAAATTGTTTATGAGGTGCCATCAAAGCTTCATAAACAACACATTGATGATGTAGTATGTAAGCATTTTGGTTTAAATGTACCAAAGGCTGATATGACTGAATGGAATCAAATGATTTATAATATTAAGCATTTAGATGGTGAGGTTAATATTGCCATTGTTGGTAAATATGCAAGCTTAAAGGATGCTTATATTTCTATTATTGAATCATTAAAGCATGCAGGCTACCACTTCCATAAGAAAACCAATATTACCTTAATTGATTCACATGAGGTTAGCGAGGAAAATATTAAGGATGTTTTAGCACCGTTTGATGGTGTCTTAGTTCCAGGTGGCTTTGGTCCAGGCGGAATTGAAGGTAAATTTGCCGCTTTAAAATATTGCCGTGAAAGCAATATTCCTATGCTAGGTATTTGCTATGGTATGCAATTAGCATGTATTGAATATGCAAGAAATGTTATGGGCTGGGGTGATGCAAATTCAACTGAAATTGATCCTAATACTACTCATCCAGTAATTGATATAATTCTTGATGGCGATAAGCCAGCTTCAAGCTTGCGTTTAGGCCTACACAAGGTTGCAGTTAAGAAGGATAGTGTTGCTTATAACTATTATAAGAAAGAGGTTATTGAAGAACGTCATCGTCATCGTTATGAGTTTAACAATAGCTTCAGAAATATGTTTGAAAAGGATTTAGTTGTTTCTGGAACAAACCCTGAAACAGATATGGTTGAAATTATTGAGCTTAAGAATCACCCATATTATGTATGCTCGCAATTCCATCCTGAATTCTTATCAAGACCAAATAGAGCTCATGCTTTATTTATTGGTTTAATTGATCAAGCATTAAAATATAAGAATAGATAATTTTAAGGAGGACCGTTTGGTTCTCCTTTAATTTTTGCGATATAAAAAGGCTTTCACATTGAATTGTTATACACGCTATTATATAATAATGTTGTCAGATAACTATAAAAAACGGAGGAAATTTTAATTATGCCATTAGTAAATGCAAAAGAAATGATGTTAAAAGCAAAAGAAGGCCATTATGCTGTTGGTGCTTTTAATATTAACAATTTAGAATGGACAAAAGCTATTCTATTAGCTGCTGAGGAAGCAAAATCACCAGTTATGCTAGGTGTATCTGAGGGCGCTAACAAATATATGACTGGTTATACTACAGTTGTAGCTATGGTTAAGGCTATGATCGAAGCTTTAAACATTACTGTACCAGTAGCTCTACACTTAGACCATGGTACATATGAAGGAGCTAAGGCTTGCTTAGAAGCAGGTTATTCTTCAGTAATGTTTGATGGTTCTCACTATGATTTCGCTGAAAACGTAGAAAAGACTAAAGAGGTTGTTGCTCTTGCAAAAGAAAAGGGTGCTACTGTTGAGGCTGAAGTAGGTTCAATCGGTGGTGAAGAAGACGGTGTTGTTGGTATGGGCGAATGTGCTGATCCAAATGAATGTGCAAAGATTGCTGCATTAGGTATCGATATGCTAGCAGCTGGTATTGGTAACATTCATGGTGTTTATCCAGAAAACTGGCCAGGCTTAAGATTCGATGTATTAGAGAAGATTAAGGAAGCTGTTCCTGGAATGCCATTAGTATTACACGGCGGTACTGGTATCCCAGCTGAAATGGTTCAAAAGGCTATTAAATTAGGTGTATGCAAGGTTAACGTTAATACTGAATGCCAATTAGCTTTCGCTAAAGCTACTCGTGAGTATATTGAAGCTGGTAAGGATCAAGTTAAGAAAGGCTTCGACCCTCGTAAATTATTAGCTCCAGGTACTGAAGCAATTAAGCAAACTGTATTAGAAAAGATGGAAATCTTCGGTTCAGTTGGTAAAGCTTTCTAATTAAAACAAGCAAAGAAGATGCTAGAATCTAGCATCTTCTTTTGTTTTGGTGTAAAATTAATTCAGGAAGTGATTTAATGAAAACAGCAAGACGAATATTATTAGCGATTGGCTATACGATTTTCTTTTCGTTTTTTATCTATTCGCTATATTTTTCTATAACAACACTGAATTTAGGGGTTACGGATTCTGTTGATAGGGTAATGCTTATTTTAACAATTATTTATTTGGGCTGTGCTTTTTATGGTCTTAATTTAATTTTAGCCTTTGTATCTATTATCTTAAACTTTAAGCTAACAAAAAGAGAAGAGAAAACAAGCTTTATTTTAGATAGCTTACTTATAATATTTTCAATTTTAGGTGAGCTTATATTAGTATTTATGCTATTGGGAGTATAAAAAAATCAGTTCATTTGAACTGATTTTTATTTATATTGATTATTAATTATTTCTGTATAAATTGCTTTTAATTCTTTACCGATAAGCTTAATATCTCGCTTTTCTACAACCCTATAGCCTTCATTTACAATTGGTGCTTGATCAGCTCTAAGAATATTATTGATTTCTCTTACAAAGCCTTCATTATCAGAAGCCATATGGCAATTTACATCTTTTTCTAGCCAACCCTTATAAACAGGAATATCTCTTACTAATAAAGGTAGCTTAGATGCTAAAGCCTCAAGAGTAACAATTCCTTCAGTTTCTTCATAGGATGGGAAGAAGAATAGGGATGCCTTACCAAAGGCTACCTTTTTATACTTCATATCAATATAGCCAGGTAATATTACATTATCTGGTTTATTTTTTAAAGCCTTCATAATTGGTCTTGAGGTTATAAGCTTATAGCGATAACCAAACCAAATAAATTTAATATCGGGGAACTTTTTGGCAACCTCAATAAAGTCATGAAGTCCCTTTCTCACAAAGTAAAATCCCATACCAATTATAAATTTATCTGTAGGCTTAATACCAATAAAATCATAAAAGGCTTTTTCATCCTCAAGACTAAATTTAGTATCCCTTAAATATTTTTCTAAGTTTATACCATTACTTAAAGGAAATATTTTAGCATGGATTTTACTATAATTTTCAATTAAACCCTTTGAATACTCAGTTGGGGTAATAATGTAATCTGCATGGCGATACATTCTTAAAAGATTATGATTAAACCAAGGTGCTATTAGATTAGAGGCCTTAAAGGAATTTAAGAAATCCTCTTTTGTTGAGTGACCATGGGCAACTACTGGTATTTGCTTCTTTTGAAGCTTACGCATAAAGCGATAGGAACGATAAAACAAGGTATTAATATGGCAAATATCGAAGTCATCCTTTGGATCAAAGGTAACAGTAACACCATTAGCCTCTAAGGCTTCCTTTTGATGGCGTAGGGCATTACCAATTCCTGATTTTTGCATTTGTTTTTGATTTTGTGAATAAATTAAAACCTTCATTTTAAATCATCCTTTCGTAGGCATTTCTTTCGGGATCTATCTTATCATCTAAAATATAGATTTTTCCACAATAGTGAAAGCCCATTTTTTGAGCTAAGCTATTCATTATAAGATTATTCTTATGGGTATCAATTCTAATATACTGACAATGCTTTTTACTAAGCGTAAAGGCATAATTTATTAGAGCCTTGGCAATTCCCTTATTATAGTAGTTAGCCTTAATAGCTAGACGATGGATAGTAGAATAGCTTGCTTCTTTATTAAGCCACTTGCCTTCTATTTTGGCATAGCTTGGATCTTCACCAAAGCATAGGGCCATAAAGCCAACTACCTCATCATTCTCCTTAGCTACATATAAGGAGTTATTATTAATATCAGCCATAAATGTATCATAATTAGGATAATTACTTTCCTTAGTCCATTGCTTAAAGCCTTGCTTAGTAATTAATGTTCTTGCATCCTCAACTATTTTTAAAATAGCATTAATATCATTAGTGGTGGCAGTGGCAATCGTGATCATGCTCATGCGTGCTTTCTTCAGTTTCTTCAATCTTTTCTTGAATGAAGTCTGTGAATACGTCTTCCTTTTCCTCAACTAAATTATATGCCTCAGCTATTTCATAGAAAATTGATTCAACTGGATTAATTTCTAGGTTATGACGCTTAAACATTGGAATTGTAATTTCATCAAACATTACAAAGGCAGAATCATCAATATTTTTATGCTCCTCAAGAGCTCTTAAAATTTTTCCCTCAAAATCCTCAAGCTCTTTCATATCCTTGGAAAAATCATCGGTTGCATTTAACAATTCATCCTCAAAGTCGTTAACATATAGAAGTAGGTTAACGGTTTTAGCACATTTTTCCATGGCTAAAATATTTTTATTAAATGTAGTATCTAAAAGGGTTTCAATAGTCATTATATGATCGTGTAGATAATTGAAACCACTTTCAAAAATATATTCCTCGTCCTCAGATAAATCAATATCACGAGCAACTAAGTCGTTGTATAGATGCTCTAAAACATTGTAAACATTAATAATTCTTTTAATGATATCACTATCATTGTTTATTAAAGTATTAAGAAGGTCGATATGCTCGACCTTCCAATGTGCGTAATCCTCGTAGATATCCATATTAGCCTCTTTGCTTATTATGAGGGAATAGGATAACGTCACGAATATTTGTTTTGCCTGTTAATAACATAATTAAACGGTCAACACCTATACCGATACCACCAGTAGGAGGCATACCGTACTCTAAGGCTTCAACGAAGTCTGTATCAATTTCACAAGCTTCATCATTACCAAGGTCGCGTTCCTCTAATTGCTTTTCAAATCTTCCTAATTGATCAATTGGGTCATTTAATTCACTGAAGGCATTAGCATATTCAGTAGTACCAATATATAATTCGAAACGATCAGTAAAGCGTGGATCCTTTTCATTACGTTTTGCAAGTGGAGAAATTTCAACTGGGTGACCATAAAGCATAGTTGGCTCAATTAAATCATCCTCACAGAATTGCTCGAAGAAAGCATTGATGATGTGGCCTACACCAGTGAAATGATGAGGAACCTCAACGTTATGCTCCTTAGCGATAGCACAAGCTTCTTCAAATGTCATTTGTTGCCAGAAATCAACACCAGTCTTTTCCTTAATTGCATCAACCATATGAACACGCTTGAACTTTGATAAATCATAGGTACGACCATTAAATTCAACAGTAGAAGTACCTAAAACCTCTTGAGTTACACTCTTGAAAAAATTCTCAACTAAATCCATCATACCTTCCATATCTGAATAAGCTAGGTAAGCTTCAACAGTTGTAAATTCAGGGTTGTGACGAGCATCAACACCCTCATTACGGAATAGACGACCGATTTCATATACAGCTTCCATACCACCAACGATTAATCTCTTTAATGGTAATTCAGTTGCGATACGTAAATAGAATTCCATATCTAAAGCATTATGATGAGTAACGAAAGGACGAGCTGCTGCACCACCTAAGATTGGTTGTAATACTGGAGTTTCAACCTCTACGAAGCCGTTGCCATCGAAGAAGTGTTGAATAGCTCTAATAATTCTAGGACGCATAAAAGCAACACGACGAGATTCATCGTTAACGATTAAATCAACATAACGACGTCTACGTGCTTCCTCAACATCCTGTAAGCCATGGAACTTTTCAGGTAATGGTCTTAAAGCCTTACTTAAATGAGTAAATTTTTGACATTTAACAGTTAAGGCATTAGTATTAGTACGCATTACATAGCCTTCGATACCTAGAATATCACCGATATCAGATTTAATGAATACATCATAATTTTCTTCGCCTAGCATATCTTTAGCGATATAGCATTGGGTATTACCAAATTTATCTTGAATGTTAATAAATCCAATCTTACCTTGACGACGTTTAGCAACCATACGACCAGCAATTCTAACTACGTGTTGTTGCTCCTCTAATTCTTCTTTAGATAATTCGCCAAATTTCTCAACTAGAGTCTTAGCATTATCTGTTCTATCATAACGAGAGCCAAAAGGTTTAATGCCTTTTTCCTTTAAAAATTCAAGCTTCTCGCGTCTAATTTTTTCTTGTTCAGTTAAATTATTATTCATAACAAAAAACTCCTTTCAAAGCCTTAATATTATACCATATAAAACTATAAAAATGAAATGAATATTCGTTAAAATTCCTACTATATTACAAATTGTTTTAATAATTTAGTAATGTCTAGGTAAAACTTGGCTTTTTGGGTTTATTTTTAAGAAAAATAATCGGCAATTTTGCTAAAAAAGCGCTTATAAATTTTGTTGGTATCGTTATCATATAATTATTTGTTGTATTAGTTTAATATCTAGTCTATAATTTAAACGAAAGTGGTGATGATATGAGACTTTTAGCAAGACATTCTGAAATTAAAAAGGATAGCTCTACTATATTACAAAAAGCCGCAATAGCTAAGGAAGCTAAGAAAAAAGATCCCAGCGTTATAAACGCAACAATCGGTATGCTATTTGATGAAAATGAATCATTTTATACATTCAATTGCGTCAAGGAAGCCGAGAAGGAATTAAATGGTGCTGAGCGTTATGCTTATGGTAGCACAATTGGCTTAAAGCCTTATTTAGCTGGTGTTGAGTCATGGGTTTTACAGGATTATGAAAAGGAAATGAAGGAACTAATGGAGGTAAGAACTGTTGCTACTCCAGGTGGTTCTGGTGCTTTATCTAATGCCTTTTCAAATTATTTAAATGCGCATGAAACAATTTTATTACCTAGTCACATGTGGGGTAATTATATGCAGGTTGCGTATGAAAATTACCTAGAGCATGATGAGTATGAATTGTTTACAAACGAAGGTACCTTTAATATTCAAAGCCTTCGTGAAAAATGCCTAGAATACAAGAAAAAACAGCATAGGCTAATGATGGTTTTAAATGATCCATGTCATAACCCTACAGGTTATTCAATGACTCATGAGGAGTGGATAGCCTTAATCAAATTAATTAATGAAATGTCAGCTGATGGAACACCTTTCATTTTTGTTTATGATATGGCTTATATTGATTATGATAAGAATGGTATGAAGGCATCACGTGATAATATTCGTTTAATTGAAACCTTAAATGAAAATGTAATGTCTATTTTATGCTTTAGTGGTTCTAAGACCTTAGGCTTATATGGCTTAAGAATTGGTGCGATGATAGGTATAACAAAGAACAAAGAAGCAATTGATGACTTTATAAATTCTATGGAATATTCAGCAAGAACTAAATACAGTATGTCAACAACCTATGGTATGAATTTAATTGCTAAAATTTTCACTGAAGAAAAATATCGTAAGATGTTTGTTGAAGAGCTTAAGGCAGTTAGAGATATGTTGGTTAAACGTAGTAATGCCTTTATTGATGAGGCTAATAAATATAATATTAAAACCTTACCGTTTAAATGTGGATTTTTTGTTTCGGTTATATGTGAGCAGGATGATAAGGCTTATGAATATTTGGCTAATAAGGGTGTTTATGTAGTACCTTTAGGAGGGACTCTAAGAATAACTTTAGCTTCAATTAGCTTAGAAAATTGTAAAAAGCTACCAAAGCTTTTACGTGAAGCATTAGATTATGCAGAAAACCATAAACAATTAGTTTAAAATGAGATTTTATTTTGATATAATATAAACGAAACTAGGAGGAAATAATAATGTCTGTCTTATTGGGGAAAAAAATAAAGGTTTTTTCGTTGTCAGCAAATAGGGAGTTAGCTGAGGATATAGCTAAAGAGCTAGGTGTAGAATTATCAAGCTGTGATGTTTTACATTTTGCCGATGGTGAAATTAATGTTAACATTAACGAAACAGTTAGAGGTCACGAGGTATTCGTAGTTCAACCTACTAGTGCTCCAGTTAATGAGCATTTAATGGAGTTATTGATTATGTGTGATGCTTTAAAGCGTGCATCTGCTAGATCTATTAACTTAATCATTCCATACTATGGATATTCTAGACAAGATCGTAAAGCAAAGTCTCGTCAACCAATTTCAGCTAAATTAGTAGCTGACCTATTACAAACCACTGGTGCTAGCCGTGTAATTGCTATGGATTTACACGCTGCCCAAATCCAAGGATTCTTCAATATTCCAATTGATAATTTCTTCGGAATGCCTATTTTAGTTGATTACTTTATTGATAAGCATTTTGATAAGAATGATATTGTTGTTGTATCACCAGATCATGGTGGTGTTGTAAGAGCAAGAGAGTTCTCAAAGGTTTTAGAATGTCCAATCGCAATTATTGATAAGCGTAGACCTGAGCCTAATAAAGCAGAGGTTATGAATATATTAGGTAATATTAAGGATAAGATTTGTATTATTGTTGATGATATGATTGATACAGCTGGTACATTAACTGCTGGTGCTGAGGCTTTAATGAAGGCCGGTGCTAAGAAGGTTTATGCCGCTGCAACTCATGGTGTATTATCAAGCCCTGCAACTGAAAGAATTAAAAATTCTTGCTTAGAGGAAGTTGTTATTACAAACACTATTAAATTACCTGAGGAAAAGAAATGCGATAAGATTAAGGTCTTATCAGTTGGTCCATTATTAGGTGATGGTATCTTAAAGATTTTAAGTGATGAACCATTATCTGGACTATTTACTTATTCATTTGACGATAAAAAAAGCGAGTAGTGATTATATGAAGTTAATTATAGGCCTAGGTAATCCTGGGTCTTTATATGTTAATACAAGGCACAATATGGGCTTTAAAGCCTTAGAGCTTTTGGCAGAAAGAGAAGGCTTAAGCTTTAGTGAAGAAAAGAAGTTTAAATGTCTTTTAGCTCAAAAAAATTATAAAGGGGAAAAGGTCTTATTTGCTAAACCACTTACCTATATGAATTTAAGTGGTGATTCGGTTATTCTTTTAATAAACTATTATAAAATACCAGTTGAGGATATTTTAGTAGTTTGTGATGATCTAGATTCTAATCCAGGTAGAGTAAGGCTTAGAGCAGATGGCTCTAGTGGAGGACACAATGGCCTAAAAAGTATTATTCAAAATATTGGTACTGAAAAGTTTAAAAGAATTAAGCTTGGTATCGGTAGGGATAAAAATATAGCCGTTCCGGATTATGTTTTAGGTCAGGTTAAAAAAGAGGATTTAGAGGTTACAAATGAGGCAATCTGCCAAGCGGCTGATGCGATTTTAGAATTTGTAAACGATGTGCCTTTTGTAAAAATTGCATCTAAATACAGTAAGAAGTGAGTCTTTACTCACTTTTTGAGCGTTGGAGGGAAATATGAGAGAATATACATATTTGGCTAATTTAGATCTAATTAGAGATGTCTTAAATGACTCTAAAATTAAGATAGGAAAAACAAATGATAATTTAAATGAGCTTTTATTAGTCCTAGATTTTCTAGAGCATGATAAAACTATTTTTGTCGTTCTCCCAACTATCTCAGAGGCCTCAAAATATTATGATGATTTACAAAAATATTTAA
Source organism: Anaeroplasmataceae bacterium (assembly GCA_020025015.1). Lineage (GTDB taxonomy): Bacteria > Bacillota_I > Bacilli_A > Acholeplasmatales > Anaeroplasmataceae > CALUXS01. The sequence continues at coordinate 21,111 of JAHHSV010000001.1, read as the reverse complement.
ATCAGGATGATGTTTTATTTTTCCCTGCGGATGAATTAATTACAGCCGAGATGCTCGTGGCATCAAATGACTTTTTGCTTGAAAGATTAGAAACCCTAATTACCTTAACTACAGGTAAGAAGAAGGTAGTTGTTACTAATCTAAATGGTATTATGAAGCGTGAGGTACCATTAGATATTTTTAAGGATAGCATTATAACCTTAAATAAGGGTGATGAATTTTCTCGTGATATGCTTACTAAAAAATTAAATATTTTAGGCTATTCTAATGTTTATACAACGATTAAAACTGGTGAATTTAGTAGACGTGGTGAGATTATAGATATTTATCTTTTTGGCGAAGAAAAGCCAGTTAGATTAGATTTCTTTGATGATGAGATTGAAAGCATTAAATACTTTGATCCAGAAACGCAAATATCTACTGAGGAAATAACATCTATTACAATTAAGCCAGTGAGAGAGTTTATTTATTCAGACGATGCTTTAAAGCGAGCAATTAATGAGATTCATTTGTTTTTAGAAAATGAGGATCTAACGGAATTAGAAAAGGAATTAATTAATAAGGATATTGTTAATTTAAACACAAGAACTGAGCTAGAAAAGCTAATGCGCTATTTAACCTTTTTCTATGAAAAAAAGACAGGCCTTTTAGACTATGCAATTAATAAAAAGGTCTACTTTATTGATGGTGGTAAAATCAATGAGGTTAATCAAAATATTTTATTAGATTTAAATGAATATGCTATGCGTTTAGGTGGATATGCTTTATTAAAGCTAGAGCCATATATTGACATTAAAACTATTCAACCAGATGTTACAATTGAGGGCTTGCGTTCAATTGGTAAGCTAGATTATAGCTTAGATGCTATCGAGGTTCCTGATTATAAGGCTTCTGGTAAAATGATTTTAGCTGATTTAAAAAGGGTTCAGGATATTAGAAATGTTTTAATTTCGGTTACGAATAATGAGCTTTTAGAAAAGCTTAAATATTACTTTTTCCAAAATGGCTTATTCTATAATGAAGGGGCAATTTATGACCCAAGGGATGAATCAAAAATCTTTTTTACAGATATTCCTTTACCAAGCGTAATGCTTAAAAATGTCAATCTTTATATTATTAATGAGCATTCATTAATGGATGTAGAAATCAAGAAAAGAGCGCCTAAATATAAGTCAATTTACAAAAATGCGATTAAAATATCAAAGTATGATGAATTAAATATTGGTGACTATATTGTTCATTATGATTATGGTATTGGTAAATATTTAGGTATTAAAACTATGAAGAATAATGGGGTTAGTAGAGATTATCTATATGTAATGTACGCTAACAATAGTAGCTTATATGTGCCTGTTGAAAGCATTAGCTCCATTATGAAATATGCCTCTAAGGATGTACCGGGCGTTAAGCTTAATGAAATTGGTGGTACAGCTTGGGCTCGCACTAAGGCTAGTGTAAGAAAGAAGATTAGAGATATTTCTGATAAGCTAGTTAAGCTATATGCTAGCCGTAATCAGGCCGAAGGCTTTGCCTTTCCACCTGATGATCCAGATCAAGCTATTTTTGAAGCGGAGTTTGATTATGAATTAACGAAGGATCAAAAGGAAGCGGTAGAGGCAATTAAACGGGATATGGAATCTAGTCATCCAATGGATCGTTTAGTTTGTGGTGATGTTGGCTATGGTAAAACGGAGGTTGCCCTAAGAGCAGCCTTTAAGGCAGTTTATGGTGGTAAGCAGGTAGCGATGCTAGCGCCAACAACAATTCTAACGAAGCAGCATTATAATACCTTTAAAAACCGAATGGATAAATATGGTATTAGAGTAGAATTGCTTAATAGATTTGTGCCTTTGAAGGAACAAAGAGCTATTATTGAGGGTATTAAAGCTGGTTCAGTTGATATTGTAATTGGTACGCATAAATTGTTATCTAAGGATATTGTCTTTAAGGATTTAGGTCTTTTAATTGTTGATGAGGAGCAGCGCTTTGGGGTTGCTCATAAGGAAAGAATTAAGGAAATGAAGGTTAATGTCGATTGTATTACCTTATCGGCTACTCCTATTCCTAGAACCCTACAAATGTCAATGCTTGGCATTAAGGATTTATCAATGATTGAAACTCCACCAAAGAATAGATATCCTATTCAAACATATGTATTAGCGCGTAGTAAGGCCGTTATTCGTGATGCAATAGAAAGAGAGCTAGCTCGTGGAGGTCAGGTTTTCTATCTATATAATCGAGTTGATGGTATTGAAGAATGTGCTTTAGAAATTCAAGATTTAGTTCCTAGTGCGAAGATTGTTGTTGCTCATGGAAAGCTTAGTGCGCAGGAGCTAGAAAAAAGGGTTTATGATTTTTCAATTCATAAATATAATGTTTTAGTTTGTACAACTATTATTGAAACTGGTATTGATATTCCAGAGACTAATACCTTATTAATTAATGATGCTGATAGGCTTGGCTTAGCACAGCTTTATCAGATTCGTGGTCGGGTTGGTAGATCTTCTAAAATTGCTTATGCTTATTTAATGTATACGCCGCATAAGATGCTAACTGATGAGGCGGAAAAGCGTTTAGAAGCAATTAAGGAGTTTAATGAATTAGGTAGTGGCTTTAAGATTGCGATGCGCGATTTATCAATTAGAGGCTCTGGTGATTTATTAGGCGCTGAGCAATCAGGCTTTATTGAATCAGTTGGTTTAGAGATGTATATGAAGATTTTAAATGAGGAAATAAAGCATGAGGAGGCTCCAGCTAAGAAAGTGCTAGATCCAAGTATTCAAGCACCAATTTTAAGTATGACGGTTAATGAAAGGTATATTAATAATGAGTCTGTTAGACTTGAAATTCATAAGAAGATTGATAAGCTTAAGACCTTGCAGGATTTAGAAAAGCTATTAGAAGAATTAACGGATCGTTTTGGTATGGTTGATGATGAAACCTTAGAGTATATGTGGGAAAAGCTATTTAAGGCTATGATAAAGCGTTTTGGCTTTACTAAGCTTGAAAAGGATGTTATTAATAATTATATTTTAATTATGGATCCTGAGTATTCAGCTAATATTAATGGTCAAAAGTGGTTTTTAAAGATAAGAAAGTATCCAAGATTGAATCTTAGATACTCTAATCCTAATGTAATTCTTTTTGGAAAGAATAATAAGGATGTTTTTGGACTTATTAAGGATATAGTTTATTATCTTAATGATTTAGAAAATAACTAGAAAAATAAGTGGTATTTTAGTATAATTTATTAGTAGGTGATAAAATGAAGTATGATGTAATTTTTGTAGGCGCTGGTCCTGCCGGCGTATATGGTGCATATGAATTAATTAACAAAGCACCAAATTTAAAGGTTTTATTAGTGGATAAGGGGCATGACATCTATCATAGACACTGTCCTGTTTTAGAGCATAAGCTAGAAAAATGTCCAGTTAATAAAAATGGTGTATCTGGCTGCTACCCATGCTGCTCAATCACTAATGGCTTTGGTGGAGCAGGTGCTTTCTCAGATGGTAAATTCAATATAACCTCTGAATTTGGTGGCTGGATGACTGAATATTTACCTGAAGATGATGTAGAGGATTTGATTAAATACGTTGATGATATCAACCTAAAATATGGTGCAACTAAGGTTATTACAGATCCTTTAACTGATAAGGTTAGAGAGATTGAAAGACGAGGCTACGCTGTTGGTTTAAAATTACTTCGTGCTCGTGTTCGTCACTTAGGTACGGAAAATAATTTACGTATTTTAGAAAGAATCTATGAGGATTTAAAGTCTAAAATTGATATGCGTTATGAAACAGAGGTAACTGATATTATTGTTAAGGATAATAAGGTTACAGGCATTCAAATTGACGATGAGGTTATTGAGGCTCCTTATTTATTCGTAGCTGTTGGTAGAGATGGCTCTACTTGGCTACAGGAAATGTGTACAAAGCATAAGATTAGAATGACACATAACCAAGTGGATATTGGTGTTCGTGTCGAAACTAATGATGTGATTATGGAAGAAATTAACAAAAACCTTTATGAGGGTAAATTTGTTTATCGTACAAGCGTTGGTACTGAGGTTAGAACCTTCTGCTCAAATCCAAGTGGCCACGTTGTAATTGAAAATCATAGTGGTACTATTTTAGCTAATGGTCATGCATATACTGATCCTAAGCTTGGTACGGAAAATACTAACTTTGCGTTACTTGTTAGTCATAAATTTGCTGAACCGTTTGATGATCCAAATGAATATGCTCATGAGGTTTCACGCTTAGCAAACCGTTTATCTGGTGGTAGTGTAATTGTTCAGCGCTATGGTGATATTAAAAAGGGTAGAAGAACTACAGCTAAGCGTTTAGCTGAGGGCTTCGTTAAGCCTTCCTTAACTGAAGCTGTACCGGGTGATTTAGGTTTAGCTTTACCTTATAATACAATGAAGTCAATTATTGAAATGATTGAAACCTTAGACCATGTTACTCCTGGTATCGCTAATGAGCATACCCTATTATATGGCGCTGAGGCTAAATTCTATTCTGCAAGACCTGAAATTAATAATAAGTTTGAAACTAAGGTTAATGGCTTATTCGTTGGTGGCGATGGTGCTGGTATTACTAGAGGCTTAGCTCAGGCTGGGGCTAATGGTGTTGCGGTAGCTAGAGAAATTGTTAAGAGATTAGAAGGCAATAAAAATGAGTAGGGTTGTTTTAATAGGAAGCCAATGGGGTGACGAAGGCAAGGGTAAGGTTACTGACTTTTTAGGTCAGCAGGCTGATGTTGTTGTTAGAAGCCAAGGTGGAAATAATGCAGGCCATACAATTATAATAGGTGAGGAAAAGTTTGCCCTTCAAACTATTCCTTCTGGTATCTTTAATCCTAAAATTAAAAATGTATTAGCTAATGGTATGGTTATTAATCCTAAGCGAGCTTTAGAGGAATTAAAGAATCTAGAGAAGCGTGGCATTACTGATTATCAATTATTTATTTCTAATCGTGCACATGTAATTATGCCATATCACTTAGATATGGATGGTGCTTACGAGAAGTTTAAGGGCGATAACAAGATTGGTACTACTAAAAAGGGTATTGGTCCATGCTATAGTGATAAGTCTAATCGTATTGGTATTCGTATGGGTGATTTAGTTGAACCTATTTCCTTAAGGGATGCTTTAGAAAATGCTCTACCAATTAAAAATATGGAATTAGAGTCATTAGGCTTGAAGCCTTATAATTTTAGAGAATTATATGAGGAGTATGTAGAAATTGGTAAGAAATTTGCTCCATTCGTTTGTGATACTAGTGAATTGCTTCAGGAAGAAATTGAAAAGAATTCTAACATTCTATTTGAGGGTGCTCAGGGTACAATGCTATGCTTAGATCATGGTACCTATCCATATGTTACATCATCAAGCCCAACTGCTGCTTCAGTTCCCGTTAATGCAGGTGTACCACCTCAAGCTATTGATCATGTTGTTGGTATCTGCAAAGCTTATACAACTCGTGTTGGTGAGGGTCCATTTGCGACGGAATTAAAGAATCATTTAGGTGATTTAATTCGTGAGCGTGGCCATGAATATGGCACAGTTACTAAGCGTCCTCGAAGAGTTGGCTATTTAGATTTAGTAGTAGTTAATTATGCTAAGCGTATTAGTGGTATTGATTCCTTAGCCTTAATGCTCTTAGATGTTTTAACTGGCATTGATGAATTAAAGATCTGTGTTGGCTATAAGCTTGATGGTAAGCGTATTAATACAATTCCTGCGACACTAAGGGATTATAGTAGATGTGAGCCTATCTATATTGATTTACCTAGCTGGAAGGAAGATATCACTAATGTAACAAATTATGATGAATTACCTGCTAATGCTAAAAACTATGTAGAGACTATTGAAAAGGTTACTGGTATTCCAGTTGACATTATTTCAATTGGTGCTGAGCGTAACTCAACTATAATCAGAAGGAATATTTTTAAGATATAAAGATGGAAAACATTTTAGTTAGTGCTTGTTTATTGGGAGAGAATTGCAAATATAATGGCAAGAATAATTTAAATGCCAAGGTGGTAGAGCTAAAGAAAAAATTTTCCATAATTCCTGTTTGTCCTGAGGTTATGGGTGGACTTCCTACGCCAAGAGTTCCTAGTGAAATTCAAGGTGACAGGGTTATAAATAAGGAAGGTAAGGATGTAACTGAGGAATATAATAGAGGTGCCTTATTAGCTTTAGAATTAGCAAAGAAGCATAATTGCAAAATTGCAATCTTAAAGGAAAAAAGCCCTTCCTGCGGGTCTAAGTTTATCTATGATGGTACCTTTACTGGTGCAAAGATTTTAGATAGTGGAGTCACTACTAAGCTATTAAGATTAAATGGGATTCTTGTTTATTCTGAGGATGAAATAGATAAGCTAATTAAATAATCATAGGTGATGTTTGGCATAAGTCTAGATATCACTTTTTTATTTTTCTAATAATTTAAGCTTTTTGTCTATATATATAGTGCAAGATAAAAAGGAGGATTATTTATGAAAAAGATTATTTTGCCAATTTTAATGACTATATTAGTGCTGTTGTCCTTAAGAGTGCCAGCTCTAGCAGCTAGTAGTCAACCAATCTATAATGTTAAAAGCTATCGGGAAGTTAATAAAACAACTCTTACCAAGGGAAAGTATTACCTAATTAGTAAGTTTTTCTATTCTTCTGGTGATTTAGAAACCTTTTATGATCTAGAGGAGGGTGTGATAAGTCCAATCCTATGTGCGGAAACCCTTGATGAAGAGCTAAAATATTTAAATTATAGGCTACCTGATGAGCTTATAGCAAAAATTAGAGGTTGCCATTATGATTTTAGTGAGCAAACAAATGATTTCACCCTTTATTTTTTATATTGTTGGGCTTACAGCTTTGCTCCATCAGCAAATGATGTAGCGGTTTCTGAGGCTTATGAGCTAGAAATTGAAAAGCTTCCAACAATTAATAGTGAGGATGTTCACGAAATTAATTATGACAATTTAATTGATCTAGCAACCATCAAGGCAAGATATAAGGCAACGGATAACTATGATAAGGATATTACTAATAAAATAAGGTTTGAAACTAATTATCCTACCGATTTAGCCTTAGTTAAGGTTGGAGAGTATTATATTACTGCTAGTGTAGTAGATAGCTCTAATAATAAAACAAGCGTAACTAACAAGATAATTGTAGTAGATACGACCGCCCCTGTTTTTAGTGGCACCTTAAGCTATATTTTGAATTATGGCGAAGCCTTTAGTGTTGATACCATTTTAAATGGCTTAAGCTGTAAGGATAATTATGAAAAGACAATTACTAAGGATAAGTTTGTTGTCGATGGAAGCTATAATAGCGAAAAGCTAGGCTCGCAATTTTTTACAGTTTCATATCGTGATAAATCTGGTAACCTTGGTTCTTGCCGGGTAGAGGTTAAAATAGTAGATAACGAAGCTCCAATTATTACAGTTATTGATACGATAAAGATTAGTACTACAAATCGTCTTAATGAGGCTGAAATCATAAAAATGCTAGTTGATTCTAATAAAATTAGTAGTGATTATAAGAGTGCAGAAATTGAGTCGGAATATTTTAACACAGATATTGAGGGTATCTATACCTCCTTATGTAAGGTTACAAATAAGGATGATAGTGTAAATTATTATCGTTTTAAAATTGACCTAAGCAGTGCTTATTCACCAGTAGAAGATTCTGAAAAAACAAATCTATGGCTAATAGTAGGAACTAGTGTAGCAGTAGTCTTTGTAGGTATAAGTGTAGGCGTATTTTTCTATATAAGACATAGAAAAGCTCTTAGTAAGTTGCAATAAGCTTTAAAATAAACTATAATTTTTCTAAAGTGAGGTGGCTTAAATGGAAAATATTTGTGCGATAGCAACTCCATATGGAAGTGGCGCAATTTCTATTATTAGAACTAGTGGGCCTGATGCTATTTCGTTAGTAAATAATATTTTTAAGGGCCCGAATTTAGAAGAAACTGAGGCAAACACTATTGTCTATGGTCATATAGTTGAAAACTCTGAGATTGTAGATGAGGTGATGGTTTCAGTATTTAGAGCTCCTAGATCATTTGATGGTGAAAATAGCTGTGAGATTAATTGTCATGGTGGTGTTTTTGTAACCCATGAGGTTTTAAGGGTGCTATTAGAAAATGGCTTTCGCTTGGCTGAGCCGGGAGAATTTAGCAAGCGAGCTTTTTTAAATCATAAGATGGATTTAACAGAGGCCGAATCAATAATGGATATTGTTAGTGCGGAAAATAAGCTTGCCTTAAAGAGCTCAATGAATGCTTTAAATTCCTCTGTTCATAAGCTTGTTTCAAGCTTTAGAGCTGAGCTTTTGGATTTGTTAGCGAAAATTGAGGTTAATATCGATTATCCAGAATATGATGATGCCGTTGATGTAACTAATAATTATTTATTACCACATTTAATTGAGCTAACTGAAAAAATGCAGGTGGTTTTAGATAATTCTAAAATTTCTAAAATTGTTTTACAGGGTATTAAAACAGCTATTGTTGGTAGACCAAATGTTGGAAAAAGTAGCTTATTAAATATGCTTTTAGATGAGGATAAGGCTATTGTTTCTAATATCGCTGGTACTACTCGTGATGTTGTTGAGGGCCATGTTAATTTAGGTGAAATTTCCTTACACCTTTTAGATACAGCCGGTATTAGAAAAAGCGATGATGCCATTGAAAGTATTGGTATTCAAAAATCAAAGGATACCATTAATGAGGCAGACTTAGTCATTTTAGTTTTAGATGTATCGCAGGAATTAACGGATGAGGATAAGGATTTAATTGAGCTTATTGGTAATAAGCCTCATATCTTTGTTGCTAACAAGAGTGATTTAGCTGCAATGTGGCAAAAGGAAGATATTGTTTATATTTCTGCTAAGAATAAGCAGGGCTTACTTGAACTTAAGGATGCTATTTATAAGGCTACTGCAATTGATACCTTTAGCTTAAATAACCCAACCTTAAATAATTTAAGACAAATTAATTTAATGGAAAGAGCAAAGAAGTCTTTAAATAATGCTTATACATCCTGCTTAAATCAAATGGATGTTGCCTTAATTGAAATAGATTTAAAGGATGCCTTTGATGCTTTAGGTGAGATTACAGGTGAGGCTTATCCCGATGAATTAATCACAGCTCTATTCACTAAATTTTGCTTAGGAAAATAGTAGTAATAATTGAATTTATAAAAGCTTTAGGTTTTGCTACCTAGGGCTTTTTTACATATAGAAAACAAAAAATGAATAAAGTGTAGTACTTTTCCAATTTATAAAAATTATTTAATAAGGGTGTTAAAAAATAATGTTTTAAAAAAGTAAAACGCTATCATTTTTTAAAGGACCTATTAAAAGGCTTTTTACTTGAAAATTTATCCTTGTTTTGGTATTATACGATTGCTCTAATAAAAAGGGCAATTAATAAAAAAATAAGAGAGAGAGGACCCTAAGATGTATAAAGGTTGGGAAGGTTTCGAATTAGGAAAGTGGAGTAACGACGAAGTTAACGTACGTGATTTCATCCAAAGAAACTATACACCATATGAAGGTGATGGAAGTTTCTTAGCTCCTGCAACTGAAGCTACTAAAGAGCTTTGGAAGATTGTAATGGATTTATCAGCAAAGGAGCGTGCCGCTGGTGGCGTATTAAAGGCTGATACAGACATTATTCAAACTATTACTAGTCACAAACCTGGATATTTAAATAAAGATTTAGAAAAGATTGTTGGTTTACAAACTGATGAACCATTCAAGCGTGGTTTGCAAGTGTTTGGTGGTATTAAAATGGCTACTCAAGCATGTGAAATGTATGGCTATCAAGTAACTGATAGAGTTAAAGAAATTTTTACTAAATATCGTAAGACTCACAATGATGGTGTATATGATGCATACACTCCAGAGATGAGAACTGCACGTTCAGCTCATATTTTAACAGGCTTACCTGATACATATGGTCGTGGTAGAATCGTTGGTGATTATCGTCGTATTGCATTATACGGTGTTGATTATTTAATCCGTCATAAGGAATTAGATAAGTCATTAATTGCTGGTGAAATGAGACCAGAGGTAGTAAGAGATAGAGAGGAATTATCTGATCAAATTAAGGCTTTAAAGGCTTTAAAGGAAATGGCATTAAGCTATGGTATCGATATTTCTGAACCAGCTACAAACGCTCAAGAGGCTATTCAAGCATTATATTTTGGTTACTTAGCAGCTGTTAAGGATCAAAATGGTGCTGCAATGTCAATTGGTCGTAATAGTACATTCTTAGATATATATATTGAAAGAGATTTAAAGAAGGGTTTATTAACTGAGTCTGAAGCTCAAGAGTTAATGGATCATTTCATTATGAAGCTACGTATCGTTAAGTTTATGCGTATCCAATCATACAATGAATTATTCTCTGGTGACCCTACTTGGGTAACTGAGTCAATTGGTGGTATGGGTACTGATGGTCGTACTTTAGTAACAAAGAACTCATTCCGTGTTCTACATACTTTAGATAACCTAGGACCTGCACCAGAGCCAAACTTAACAGTATTATGGAGCAAGAATTTACCAATGAACTTCAAGAAATACTGCGCAAACATGTCAATTAAGACATCAGCTATCCAATATGAGTCTGATGAATTAATGCGTCCAGAAATGGGTGATGATTACTGTATTGCTTGCTGCGTATCTTCAATGAGAGTTGGTAAGGATATGCAATTCTTCGGTGCTCGTGCAAACTTAGCTAAGTGTTTATTATACGCTATGAACGGTGGCCGTGATGAACTAATGTTAGATAAGAAGACTGGAAAGCCTCTACAGGTTTCTCCAAAATTCGAATCAATCTTAAGCAATGAGCCTTTACAATATGATGAAGTAATCGACAAATATGAACAAATGATGGACTGGTTAGCAGACTTATATGTTAACACATTAAACCTAATCCATTATATGCATGATAAGTATTCATATGAAGCATTAGAAATGGCTTTACATGACACTAAGGTTCATAGATTCATCGCAACAGGTGTCGCAGGTTTATCTTGTGCAGTTGACTCTTTATCAGCTATTAAATATGCAAAGGTTACTCCAGTTCGTAATGAGTTTGGTATTATCACTGACTTCATTACTGAAGGTGATTTCCCTAAATATGGTAATAATGATGATAGAGCTGATGAAATCGGTGTATGGTTAGTTAAGACCTTCATGAACAAAATCAGAAAGCATTATACATACCGTGATTCAGAGCCTACAATGTCAATTCTTACAATTACTTCAAACGTTGTATATGGTAAGAAGACTGGTAATACTCCAGATGGCCGTAGAGCAGGTGAACCATTAGCACCAGGTGCAAACCCAATGCATGGTCGTGATTCAAATGGTGCTTTAGCATCTCTAGAATCAGTTGCAAAATTACCATATGAGTATTCAAAGGATGGTATTTCTAATACATTCTCTATTACACCTCAATCACTTGGTAAAGATGAAGACTAATTTATAAAAATATAGGAGGAAATAAATATGTCAAGAGTAGATAATCTAGTTCAAATGTTAGATACATATGTAGCTGATGGTGGTTACCATTTAAATGTTAATGTATTCAACCGTGATACATTATTAGATGCCCAAAAGCATCCTGAAAAATATCCTCAATTAACAATTCGTGTTTCTGGTTATGCAGTAAACTTCATTAAATTAACAAAGGAACAACAAGACGACGTTATTAGCCGTACAATTCATGAATCTATGTAATTAGGATTCGAGTCACCCTAAGGGTGGCTCTTTTTTTACTCTTAAAGTAGCTACTTCACATATATTTTTTAACTTTTACACCTCATAATGAGGTTAGAGTGAGGTATTTTAAAAAAAGAAGCAATATTACTAATTTTGGGTATTTTCAATTTAATTTTTTCTATATATAATAAAGGTGGCGTATAAAGTATGCTGTCCCCGCTTATTAATATTTTGCCCAATTAGTAAGTAAAAAATAAACCAGATATTTTTGCAAGCCAATATACAGGAGGACAAAATGAAAGCTAGAATTTTGAAATTTTTAACAAGCTTAGTTATGGTATTTGCCTTAGTACTAGGTTTGGCTGGTTGTAAGGATGATGCGGGTTCTCAGCCTGAAGTAGAAAGAAAAGAATATACTATTGCAGAGCTAAGAGAATTTTGTACACCTGATGGAGAGGTATCTAAGGATCGTTACTATGTAAGAGCAACAGTAAAATCAATAGATAATCCTCAATATGGTCAAATGACTATTAAGGATTCAACAGGTGAAGTGAGTGTTTACGGTACATATAGTGCTGATGGAGAAAAGAGATATCCTGAATTAGAGGATAAGCCAGTTGCAGGTGATGAGGTTTTATTATATGCAAACGTTCATCTATTTAAGGATGAGGTTGAAATCAAGAGTGGTTGGATTATTGAATTTAAGCATGATGATACTCCATTTGATGATTCTAAGTATGAAGCAATGAATATTGCAGCTGCTAGAAACCAAGAAAAGGGCAAATTAGTTAAGGTTACTGGTGTAGTTGCACAAATTACCTACGCAAACGGCAAAAAGCCATCAGGCTTCTATTTAGTTGATAATACTAATTCAATTTATGTTTATGATAATCAAATTGCAGCACAGGTTAAGGTTGGTAATACAGTTACTGTGGCAGCAGAAAAGGATTATTGGATTAAAGCAGATGAAGTAGAATCAGCTAGTAAATTTGGTTATAAGGGCTGTAACCAGGTTACAAATTGTCATTTAATTAGTCTTGATAAGTCAGTTAAAGATTTTGATAAATCATGGATTCAAGAAAGAGCAATTAAAGACATAATAGCTAATGAAGAAAAGGCTGATATTTCAACAACTATTTTTAAGGTTAATGGTTTGGTTGAAAAGAGACAAGAGCCAGGCTTTGTAAATTATTATATTTACGACATTGATGGTAAGACAGGCTCATATGTATATACTCAATGTAATGGTACTGACTTTGCATGGTTAGATGAATTCGATGGTAAGATTTGCACAGTTTATCTATCTGTAATGAATGCTAAATCAACAGCATCTGGTATTGTTTATAGATTCTTACCTATTCTAGTAAGTGATGATAATTATAAGTTTGATTTAACACAAGCTGCTGATTATGCAATTAAGTATGTTGCCTTAGATCAATTTGGTAATGACTATCAATTAGATCCAAAACTAGAATTAGCAACAAGTGTAAAGGATGAAAAATTAGGCATCGAAAATGTAAAGCTTGAATATACTTCAAGTAATACAAATTATGTTTACTTTAAAGAAGAAGCTGGTAAGCTAATTATGCATACAAATAACGTTGAAGCTGGTAGTGCAGAAATTACTATTAAAGCAACTAGTGGAAATGCTACTGCAGAAGCAAAGCTAAGAATCAATGTATTAGCTACTCCTAAGGTTGAAGGTATAACTGTAAAAGAGGCTATTGATTCAGCAATCTCAACTGAGGTTACAGTTAGAGGTATTGTTGGTGCATCTTTAGTTAATCAGGATGGCTTCTACTTAATTGACGAAACAGGTGTAATTGCTGTTAAAGCTACAACTGAAACCTTAGGAACCTTAAAGCTAGGAAACGAAATAGTTGTTAAGGGAAATATGGCAGTTTGGGGCAAAAAAGATCAACCAGCATATCAATTATGTATAAAGGATGCTACTGTAGTACTTAACGAATTTGGTGAAACTGCTTATAGTACAGCTTCATTCATCAAGGGTAAAACCTTAGCTGATATTAATGCTTTAGACATTAATGATGTAAAGCAAACAGCTTCAGTTTATGAGGTTGAAAATTGTACAATTAAAATTACAACTACACAACATTACAGCCAAATTGAATTAATGTGTGGTGAAGCAACTATTAATTTATATTCATCAAGTGCAAAGCAATATAACTGGTTAAAGCAATTTGAAAATCAAACAATTACTGTCCATATTGCTCCATGTGATTGGAATAGTAGACCTAATTACTCTGGTTGTGTATTAGCAGTTGTTAAGGCTGATGGTACTAGAGTAGTTAATGATTTAAATTTTGCAAAATAATTGATTGATTATTAATAAAGAGAAGGAGAACGCGAAGGAGAACGTGTTTCTCCTTTTTTAATATCTTAAAAAACATTATAGGAAGTAATTTATTAGTTATTTTCTTTATGCTATAATTACCTAAGTGAGGTGGTTTTATGACCTGGGAAGAATTTATTGCCAATGAGAGCAAGAAGGATTATTACATTGAATTACATAAAAAGGTTGAGAAAGCTTATGAAGCTAATGAGTGCTATCCACCCTTTAAAAATATCTTTCATGCTTTAAGCTTAACAAAAATTGAAGATGTTAAGGTTGTTATTTTAGGTCAGGATCCCTATCATGAGCCAAATCAGGCCCATGGCCTTGCCTTTAGTGTTGAATGTGATAAGCTACCACCTTCTTTAGTTAATATTTATAAAGAAATGGCTACTGATTTAAATAGAAGCTTTAGCCAAAATGGGAATTTAGAGTATTTAGCTAAGCAGGGTGTTTTACTTTTAAATACGACCTTAACTGTAACTAGGGGTATGGCTAATAGTCATAGTGGCTATGGCTGGAATATTTTTACTGATAATATAATTAAAATGCTAAATGAAATTGATAGGCCAATTGTGTTTATTTTATGGGGTAATCCTTCAATTAGAAAAAAGGAGCTATTAAATAACCCTAAGCATCTAATTTTAACGAGTGCCCACCCATCACCATTAAGCGCTTATCGGGGCTTTTTTGGCTCACGACCATTTAGCAAAGCTAATGAATTTTTAAGAAAGAATAATCTAAAGGAAATTAAATGGATTAAGGAGGATTATCTTAATGATTAATATAATTGGAGCTGGCTTAGCTGGCTGTGAGGCTGCTTATTATTTGGCTAATAAGGGCCACAAGGTTAGGCTATATGAAATGCGTCCGGTAAAGATGACACCTGCTCATCAAACGGAAAAATTTGGTGAATTAGTGTGTTCTAATAGTTTAAAGAGCGATTCTTTAGAAAATGCTTGTGGTATTTTAAAGGCCGAAATGGAAATGTTTGACTCTATAATTTTAAAATGTGCCAAAAGCCATAGTGTACCTGCTGGTGGAGCCCTAGCGGTTGATCGTGAGGGCTATAGTGAGGCGGTTACTAAGGCTATTAAGGATAATCCTAATATTGAAATTATTTATGGCGAGGTTATAGAAATTGATCCTAGTGCTTATACGATAATTGCTACAGGGCCTTTAACTAGTGATGCTTTAGGCTTTAAGATTAAGGATTTATTTGGCTTAGATGAGTTTTATTTTTATGATGCTCAGGCACCAATCATTTATGCTGATAGCTTAGATTATGATAAGGTTTATTTAAAGAGCCGTTATGATAAGGGTGAGGCTTCTTATTTAAACTGTCCTTTAACTAAAGAGGAATTTGATAGATTTTACGAGGCCTTAATTAATGCCGAAGAGGTTGAGACTAAGGATTTTGAATTGAAGGTTTTTGAAGGCTGTATGCCTGTTGAGGTTATGGCAAAGCGTGGAGCACAAACCTTAACCTTTGGACCAATGAAGCCGGTTGGCTTACGTAAGCCCGATGGTACTAGCCCTTATGCAGTTTTACAGCTACGTCAGGATGATGCGGCTAAAACTATGTATAATATGGTGGGCTTTCAAACTCATTTAAAGTTTTCTGAGCAAAAGCGCGTTTTCCAAATGATTCCAGGCTTAGAAAATGCGAGGTTTGCTAAATATGGTAGAATTCATCGTAATAATTATATTAATTCGCCAAAGATTTTATTACCTACCTTCCAAACTAAGAAATATCCTAATATTTTCTTTGCTGGGCAAATTAGTGGTGTTGAGGGCTATGTCGAAAGTGCTGCCTCTGGCTTAGCCTGTGGTATTAATATGGATAGGTTAGTTAATGGTAAGGATTTAATCACCTTCCCAAGAGAAACTGTATTAGGCTCACTTGCCTATTATATTACTAATGCTAATCCTAGTGATTTCCAACCAATGAATGCTAATTTTGGTATTTTACCTGAGCTTGATTTTAAGCATCATAAGAAGGATCGTAAGATGCTTTATGGTAAAAGAGCCTTAGAGAAAATGGCAGAGGTTAAGAATTCTCTATGCTAGAAATTAAAGAGGTTGAGGCTTATTTAGTTTATTTAGAGGCAGTTAAGAATTATTCTAAAAATACAATTATTTCTTATAAAAATGATATTTTAGAATTTAATGATTTTGTAGTAAGTGAGCGTTTTGCGAAAAATTTAATTACGATTCGTAATGATAGGGTTTGTAAAAGCTTTATTGCCTCCTTAAATTTAAAGGGTGAGGCAGAAACCTCAATTAATCGTAAGCTTTCTTGTCTTAAGGGCTTTTATGAATATTTAGTTAGTAATGGGGTAATTAAGGAAAATTATTTTTTAGATATTAAGAGCTTAAAGGTGCCTAAACGCTTGCCTAAAATAATTAAGGATCGGGAAATTGAAATGATGCTAGATGCCTGTGATTTAAACAAACCACTTGGCTATCGTAATCATTTAATAATTTTGATGCTTTATGGCTTAGGCTTACGTGTTAGTGAGCTTTGCAATTTAAAGATTAATGATATTGACTTTAGTAGGGAAGAGGTTTTAATTCATGGTAAGGGTAGCAAGGATAGATATTTAATCCTAATACCTGAGATTTCAGCTAATTTAAAGCACTATCTTGCTAATGAGAGAATTAGTCTTTTGGTTAAATCTCGTGACTCTAATAATAAGTATGTTTTTTTAAATAATAAGGGAGGATCCCTAACTACTAGAGGAGTTAGAGTAATACTTGATGGAGTAATTGAAAAATGTGGGGAAACCTTCCATATTACTCCGCATATGCTAAGGCATAGCTTTGCGACAGCCTTATTAAACAATGGTGCTGATTTAAGAAGTGTTCAGGAATTATTAGGACATGAGAATTTATCAACAACGCAAATATATACGCATGTAAGCTATGAAACTATGAAAAAGCAGTATCAAAATGCTTTTCCTAGGGCTGCAAATCTCAAAAAAAAGAGTTAAATATTTTTATACTTTAAATGCAATTATTTTTATGTTATAATTACAACGCTTTTTGAAAGGAAGATTTTATGAAAAAATTATTTATTTTTTTAATGACTATATTTGGAGTGTTTGGCTTAGCATCTTGCGGTAAGAATGAAATTGACTATACCCTTGATGAAAGCTCAAAGGGAACTAAAATTTATGAATCATGGCTTAAGGATGTAAAATTCTCTAGTGAAAAGATAGCTATGGAGGGCGATAATTATGGTCCTAAGGCTACTCGTTATGAAATTTTCTTACCAGAGGATATTAAGGCTTCAAGCAAATATGTAACTCAATCAATTGAAGCTGCTTATAATGATAATAATAAGCAAGTAAGCTTTGCTTATTGGTCTTTATTTACTTTAGGTAATGCTTCAATGGAGGTTTGCAACCAAGTTTCTACAATATATGAGAGTAAGATTAAGGATGCTTATGCTGGTACTAATATTACCCCTGAAAATTATACTAAGGGTTGGATTACTAGTGTAAATATTAAGGGAGACAATGCTTTAGAATTTGTTGAAGGTAAGGAAAGAGGCTTATCTATTTTATATATGCCTATTAGAGTTATGTTCTATTTAGCTAAGGAAAACGCTGATGCTCAACCTAAGGTTGAAACATATGCTTTAGTTCCAGTTTATTATGAATTAGGTTATCTAGTAGATGGCAAGCCTGAAACAAATAGCTTTGAAGGCTTTGAAAAAGTTGATTTAATGCTTGACTCTAATGGAAATTTTGAAAAAGTAGAAAAGTAATTTAGAGGGGGCTCCCCCTCTTTTTTGTTTTGGAAAGGAGAAGATTAAATGCTACAAAGTGAAAGAAAAAGTACGCCACTATATAAAAAGATTATAATGATTACTCTATCGATCCTTATGCTTACAATCCAAATAGCATTATTTGCTTTAGCAATTGCTGGTAGCTTTCCTTATGCTAAAATTTTATATTTTATTGGTTTGATTTTAAGTATTGGCATTATTTTTTATATTATTAATAGCCATGCTCCTGCTAGCTATAAGATTACCTGGATAGCATTAATTTCTATCCTTCCTTTATTCTTTTCTTATTTATATATTTTGAATTTTAGTGCTAGACGTTTACCTAAGCGTAAAAAGAAGAAGCTAGATGATTATATAAAAAGTAAGGAATTAGATAGATATAGTGCTTTAAGTGAGGATGATCATAATATTAATCGTTTGGCTAATTTAATTTATGAAGAGTCTAATTATCTAATGTATAATAATACAAAGGTTAAATTTTTTAATGATGCGGCTTTAAAGCATCAGGATATGCTTAAAAAAATTAAGGCGGCGGAAAAATATATTTTTATGGAATATTTTATTGTTTCTGATGGTAGCCTTTTAGATGAATTAATTCCTATTTTAGCAAAAAAAGGTGAAGAGGGTGTTGAGATCAAGCTTTTATATGATGATCTTGGTAGCAAGGCTACACTTTCTAGTAAGACTATTGATCGCTTTTTAGCGATTCCTAATTTAAAAATTTGTGTTTATGCGCCGATGGGTTTTAATTTAAATCCTTCTGTTAATTATCGTGATCACCGTAAGATGACTATAATTGATGGTAAGTATGCTTATTGTGGTGGGGATAACCTAGCGGATGAATATATTCATAAAAAGGATCGCTTTGGCTATTGGCGTGACAATGCTATTTTATTAGAGGGTAGTGCGGTTTTTAGCTTTATTTTGATGTTTAGCCTTATGTGGTACGCTTCTAGTAAGGAATACATTGATATTGCTAAATATACTAGTGATTATGAGGTTAGTAATCCTGATGAATTTGTCATTCCTTTTGCGGATGGGCCTAATACAGAAACGGATGTTGCATATCATACCTTCCAGTATATGATTCAAAGGGCAAACAAGACCTTATATATTTCAACACCATATTTTATTATTGATGATGAAATGATTTCTACTATTGTTAGGGCTAAAAAATCTGGGGTTGATGTTAAAATATTAGTTCCAGGTATCCCAGATAAAAAAATGGTATTTATGATGACAAGAGCACATTATCGGGAGATACTTGAATGTGGCTGTGAAATTTATGAATACACCAAGGGCTTTAACCATGCTAAAAACATTATTGTTGATGGTAAGTATGCTTTTTGTGGTACAATTAATATGGATTATCGTTCTTTGTTTTTGCACTTTGAGTGTGGAGCTGTTTTTAGCTCAAAGGATGTTGTAAAGGATATGGAAGATGATTTTTTAAGTGCAGTTAAGGAAAGTAAGCTAATTACCCTTGCTGATTGGCAAAAGCGTAATGTTTTCTCAAAAATTTTTACTTTCCTAGTCAAGATATTTGCACCAATGTTATGAGGAGATTAAATTATGGATTTTATTGAAGCCTTAAAGGCGATACTATTTGGTATTATTGAGGGAATTACTGAGTGGCTACCGGTTAGTAGTACTGGGCATATGATAATTTTAGAAAAGCTACTTAATGTTAGTGGAACCTATAATGATGAATTTTGGCAATTCTTTTTAGTAGCTATTCAGCTAGGCGCAATTATTGCAGTAATTATTATGTTTTTTAATAAGCTATGGCCCTTTGGTAAGAGTAAGACGGTTGAAGAAAAGAAGTTAACCTGGCATATGTGGTTTAAGGTCTTATTAGCTTGTCTTCCTGCTGCTGTTGTTGGCTTATTATTTGATGATTGGATTGAAGCTCATTTAAATAATGCTTGGACGGTTAGCATAACCTTAATTATTTATGGTATTTTGTTTATTGCTTTAGAAATTTGGAATAAAAGAAGAACCTTTAAGATTTGTGATGTAAAGTCTATGACCTATAGAACTGCTCTTATTATTGGTATGATTCAGCTTTTAGCAATTATTCCTGGTACCTCAAGAAGTGGTGTTACTATTTTAGGTGCGATGCTAATTGGCTGTGATCGTACGGTATCGGCAGAATTCAGCTTCTTTTTATCAATTCCTGTAATGGTTGGAGCGTCTTTACTTAAGGGTGTTAAATTCTTTATGAATAATTCTATTACTCTTGATCAAGGCTTATTTTTGGGTATTGGTATGGTTGTTGCCTTTATTGTTAGTGTTTTGGTTATTAAGCTTTTAATGTCATTTATTAAGAAGCATGACTTTAAGCCTTTTGGTTATTATCGAATCGTTTTAGGTATTCTTTTGATAATTTTGTTATCAACTGGTGTTTTATAAAGATAATACTCTTTTTTTCGTAATAATGTATCCTATTTTTATTTTCATTAAAAATATAATTGTATCCTATCTTTTAGTTAGTATATAATAGAAGCATCTTGAAAGCGAATGGAGAATTATTATGGCAAAAAGAAAAAATACAAGAAAAAAAGGTAGATTAATTGGGCTGGTTTTAGCTTTAGCGGCTATAGCTTTAGCGGTTACAGGAATTATTGTATTCCTTACTACGGATGTTGCGAGCTTCTATATTGAAGATAAGACTAATGAAAACAGTGTTGTTACGGGCTTAGAGGCTACATTTGGTTATACTGGCGAATTAAAGTTTAGTGGCTTTACATTTAAGGCAGAAATGCTAAAGTTTAGCTTTATGAATTTATTGCCACTTATTTTATTAGCTGTTGGTGCGGTTTTAGTTTTACCAAAGAGCAAGGTTCTTAGTATCGTTGGTGGCTTAGCAATGGTAGTAGCTGCAGTATTATTTATCTTTGTTGGTAACTTTGTAGTTTATACTGAGGATTTAGCTAAGGCTATTGATACCTTTAAATCAGCAGGGTCAATACTTGGCCGTGATGAAATTTTCGTTGGTTTTAAGGCAATAACTAATGCTTATATTACCTGTGGCTTAGCCGGTGTTGCTGGTCTAGCTGGTATTCTAAAAGGTGTGGTTTCTCGTTAATTGTTCTATCTTTATTTTAAAAAATCAACAATTTAATATTATCAAAAGAGTTAGCCCTAGCATTAGGGCTGTCAATATCTTTTGAAAATTTCCCAAAAATAATCAAACATTAGCCTGAAAA